>JAZNET010000001.1:0-2321 GCA_045588735.1 Acutalibacteraceae bacterium
CCTTTCGGATTAACGAGTATTTTAACAAAGAGTGAGCAAAATATCCGCCTTTTTAAAACTGGTTCGGATTATTCTTCTCACCTTATCTTTTTTGTAAATTTTAAAATTGTATAAACATTCCTATTGAAATTCACACCAAATTAAAGTATAATTACCTTAATTATTGTATTATGTACATATACATTTTATGAAAGGATTCTGAACAATGAAAAGAACCCGTGTTTTTTCAATGCTTTTGGCATTTTCTTTAGTGCTTGGCTCGTTCGCCTTTTCGCAGGCTCCGAGGGCAGATGCGGCAGAAACACCTGCCGGCTATGCAAGCACTGCACCGGAACTGACTACAAAAGCAGATTTTAAATACCGTGTATCAAACGAAAGAATTTACATTGACAAATACATTGGTACAAAAACACAAATTATTCTTCCCGATTCAATTGACGGAAAGCCTGTTTTTGCCATTTCGACTAAAGCCTTTTCCGGCTCGGATTTAACCTACGTTAAGCTACCTGCTTCCGTAAACGTTATAGGCAGTAACGCCTTTAATGAGGCCGACTCCGTTACGGCAATAGACGTTGATGCGGCTAACACCAAGTTCTGTTCAATAGACGGTGTTGTTTATACAAAGGATAAAACTGTTTTAAGAGTATTCCCTGCAGGCAGAGGCGGCAGCTTTACCATTCCCGACGGTGTTACGGCAATTCATAACTACGCATTTTACCGCTGCTACCAGTTAGAAAGCGTTAATATGTATAATACGGTTACAGAAATTGGTGAAAGAGCGTTTTCCTTCTGCTGGAATTTAAAAAGTCTTCGCTTAAGCGACAAGCTTGAAACAATAAAAACCTTTGCTTTTTCACACTGCGACGACTTAACGTCAATTTATTTACCGAAATCAATTAAAACAATTGAGGCAGATGCCTTTTTAGGTAAAATAAACTCAAACAACAGCTCTAAGGAATATTATTTTGTAGACGGAGTCTACTGCGTAAAGGGCTCGTACGCTGCAAAATATATAAAGTCACTCGGACTTAACTATATTTCAGACGGCAACCGCATTACAGACGTTGCCTCCGGCATTACCGTTACAGACTTAAAAAACGTTATTTCTGCTGATACTACACTTAAGGTTGTGCCCGGTCTTTTAAGCACAATTCCTGAGGATTTCAGCAAATACAACTACTCAAAAGCATTTGTATTTGACGTTTACCTTTCACAGGCTAACGGCAGCATAAGCGTGCCTACGGGTGAATTTTTAATTAACTTTGACGGTATAGACAGTGCTATGATTCCGTGTGCTTCAAAGGTATTTTCCTCAAGAGTCGGTGAGGTAGAGCAAATCCCCTTCTCGCTCACACAAAACTCTGTAACCTGTGAGACAGATGCGTTAGGTACCTTTGTTGTTCTTTCTTCAAACGATTTTTCCAAAAAGGGTGACGTCGACGGCGACGGCTTGCTTACCCTTACAGATGCAAGGCTTACACTTATTGCATCTGCAGGAATTATTCCGCTTACCCCCGCACAAAAGAAGGCTTGTGACGTTGTAACCACAGGCACAGACTACAATGTAATTACTGCCAATGATGCAAGAAAAATTCTTCGCATTGCGGCCGGATTAGAAAAATTTTAAGAGGAGGACTTTAAAATGATAGGTCTTGGAAAATGGCAAGCAGATATCGACAACATTCTTTTCAAGGGTGCTGCAATATTTACAATTGCTGATGAAAACGGTGAATACAAAATTGACCTTGAGCTTCCCGGTGAAGATTTAGGCATTACAGACATCGATATTCAAAACATACAAGAGGATGGAGATACACTTACAGGTGAAGCAATGGTAGCTATACTCCCGGGTAACAAGCCTTGCGAAATTTCTCTTACCTTCAGCGGTGATATTTGCAACGGATTCTTAAAGGTACCTTTTATTGGTAAAATCAAGGTAAAAGACGCTAAAAAAATTGGCTGATTAAAAAACATAAAAAACCCCGCAAGCAGATGAAAATCTGTTTGCGGGGTTTTTTATGTTTCACTATTCTATTTTAAGATGAAATTAATCGCTCCACCTTACTGATTCAATAGAACCCTCGTCTAAAAGAATTGAACCTGTTAAAATTGATTTATCGTATATTTGATACTCTTTTAAATTACTAATATCTAAATCTTCTGGTATATAACAAATACGAAAACCAAAAGTTAATGTAATACCATTTTGTTTTAATACTTCTGCTACCGACTCTACATCCACATCTTTTGTGTTTAAAGAATTTTGGGTAATAATTGTTATAGGTCCATCTAAAGCACTATGCATAAATTCGTCAAATGAG
>JAZNET010000002.1:0-188220 GCA_045588735.1 Acutalibacteraceae bacterium
ATCTCCGACCTATAAAGCGAAGGATTTTTATTGGATTTTTGGGGGTTGAGGGTGAAGGAAGGCTGTCGCCTTTCAAGACCGAAACGCCAAAAAGACTTGAAAATACTCGCTTTTAGGCAGGTTCGGATAGCTCAATTCACCCTACTCTATTTATTGGCGTCTTTTTACAAAACTTCTACTGTACCGTCTTCGTAAACCTTAATTGTATCACCGGTTTTAACGGTTTTTAAGAATTCCTCACCAAGGCAGTCTACTGTAGGCATTGGAGAATCTGTCCAAACAGCTGCTAAAACTGCACCTGCTGCTGCAAGTGAGTCAATATGCTCTGAGAAAAGCATACAAGCAGGAGCTCTGTCCATAGCCTTTGCACAGTAAAGAACCATACCGCCTGTTGTTGAGCCTATTGTCTGTGGAAGACAAAGAGCTGTACCAACCATTGGCTTTTCGAAAATATCTGCATTGTTCTGGTCACCGCATTTTGCAGTTTTGTCACCAAACTGAAGAGCATTCTGGAATGAAGCAAGGGTATTGAAACCATTGTGAGATACAAGAGCAGTTGCTTCAACTGTACCCGGTACTACCGGACGACCTTTAAATGTTTTCATCTTATTTTGCCCCCTTTGTAATTATGTCAAGAATCTCTTCACTTGTGTAGTAACGAGATGTTGTGTAAGTTCTTAATTTGTTTGAGTTTGTAATAACCGGCATCTTTTTTGCGAGCGGGTTATTCATATACATAAGCGGACAAATGTAGCTGAGTATTACACCGGTTGCCTCAAGCTTTGCAGCGTATTCTGTTGCCTTGAACTCCTCAACAACAGCAGGAGCTGCTGTAAATACTGTAGGAATAGCAACCTTGCTTCTGCCGCTCTTCTTTAAGCCTTCAACAACGTTATCTGTCCACTCTCTTAACTGTGCGTGAGAAAGGTGTGGGCAACCAATAAAGCAAAGCTTTGGAGTTGCATCCTTTTTCTTCCACATTACAGGGTAAGAAGCCTTAACTCTTTCGAGCTCAGCATCATCTACAACGTAAACCTGTGCGCCCTCTGCAATGAGTGAGTCGCCCATTTCTACAGCTTCAGGTGTAAGACCTTCAATGTGGTAAAGACCAACCGCACCGTTAGATGCTGTTGCTGCACCAAAGTCCTTAAGATATGCCTTTGCATCATCATTTAATTCTGTGCCAATCCAGTTTGTAAGACCCTTAACAAAAGGTACATCCTCCATAACCTTCATACCAATAGCACTACCTAAAACCTGAGCCTCAGGCTTTTTAGTTGTTTTAACCTCTACAATCCAGGTAGCTTTTCTGCCCTCATCTGTCACAAGACCAAAGTAAGGTACAAAGCCAACAATTGAACCCATAAGTTCAATAATACCTGAGTTACGGTTACAACGAGCACCTAAAACAGAGTTTGCATAAACAACTGCGCTTGACTCTGCCCATGAAAGAACGTCGCCCTTCTTAGGAATGTTGCCTACCTCGTTCATGTAGCAAGTACATGTGTAAGCATCATCACTTACAAGGCCTAACTTTCTAAGCTGCTCATCGTAGCTGTCCTGCTTTGTGTACATGAACTTCTTGAAAACAAAGTTTTTAAGAAAATCTGCAGGCACGTTCGGATCAAGCGGCTTAGGGTCAACACTAAACTTTTGTTTAGATGCAACGCCTGCCTCAATAAGTTGTTCCATAAGGTCATAAGCAGGTGTCATAACCTTAAGGCCGAAGCTTGTTACCAAATGTCCCATTTCACTTGTAACAGGAATCATTTTTGTAGCACCAAATGCTTCACCGTACATAACGAGGGTTTTCATAACCTTCGCCATGGTTTCCCCTTGAGAACCGTCAAGAATGGCTTGTTGTTCAGGGGTAAGTTCCATTTTTGTATTCATTCTTTTCAACCCTTTCAGCTGATATTTTTTTACAAGTTTACTGCACAGCGATACGCTGAGCGGACAGCCTCAAACACTCTGGCACCTTTAAAGCTGTCACCAATATTATAAATTTCCTTAGCGGCACGCAGTTTTACACAATCGTAATAAAGCAATGGTGCAGGCACTACGCCCGTTGCAAGAACAACCTTGTCTGCAACAAGTGTTCTTTCTTTATAATCTTCACCGATTTTATGGAAAACGTCAAGCGGATTTTCAACGTTTTCAGGTAAAATCGGGTGCCATGTAACGTAAGGATTCGGTACGTTTTTGTGCACATTCTGAAGCACGTTAACGTACTTACCGTTAATTGAAACAAGCTTTGTGCAGTTAAGCAGCTCAACGCCTGCCTCCTCAAGGTAATGTATTATATGACCGCGGTTTGCCGTACACGCATGATTCATTATATACTTATCCATTTCGACAACCGTAACATCTTTTCCTAACTCATATTTAAGGAAATATGCCGTTTCTGCACCGACAACGCCGCCGCCCACAACAACAATACTTTGAGCGTCCTCAACGAGTGACGGCATTCTGAGAACGTCTACGGCAAAAACAACGTTTTCACTGTCTATGCCCTCAACCTTAGGCTTCATTTTCGTAGTGCCCGTTGCAACTAAAATAGCGTCGTAATCCTTTGCTCTTAAGGACTCAGCCTGCGCGTTTGCCTTAATAAATGTAAAGCGCTCGTTTTTCTTTAGCTTTTCAACGGTATTTTTAAGGTAATCAAGGTAATTTTTTACCTCGTACTTAATTATTGCCTTGCTGCCCGGAATAAGGTTTCCGCCAATTTCGCTCTTTTCGTAAAGGTCTACCGTGTGACCTCTTTTTATGAGTGTTTCCGCAGCAACCACACCTGCAGGACCGCCGCCTATTACCGCAACGTATTTTTTTGTTTGCGCTAACGGTATTTCCCTTGAATACTCTTCCTCAAAGGCTGTTCTCGGGTTAACGGCACACTGCGGGTGACCGCCTTCAACAAACTCGTTAAGGCACGCCTCCTGACAGCCTATGCACGGACGGATATCCTCTACCTGACCGCTGTATGCCTTATTGCACCACTCAGGATCTGCAAGAAGCGGTCTGCCAAGCATAATCATATCGCACTTACCGTCACGAAGAGCCCCCTCCGCTAAATCCGGATACCCCAATTTACCGACTGCAACAATCGGTACAGGCAAGCCCTTGTTTGTTTTAACATCAAAATCAAAGAAAAATCTTTTTACAATTGAAGCAACACTCAAGTAACAGCCGGACGGCATTGATGACGGCGGATGCGGAAGCCACCAGTTGTCATAACAGCCAAGGTCAACGTCAAACATATCGACACCGGCCTCTACAAGGTTTTGCATATATCTTAAGGTATCTGCAACAGTTCTTCCGTTCTTAAATTTTTTAAGGGAAGGCTCTGTATTCATTCTTTCCTTATAGGTTTCATTAAGCACGAGTGATAAATCAATTCTGTACATGATAGGGTAATTGTCCCCTACACGTCGGCGAATTTCTTTAACCATATCTATGCCGAATTTTTCGTAGTCGGCATATCTGCCCAATTTTCTTCTGTTAAAAGCAGGGTTTGTAAGTTGCTCAAGCAGGTAGCCCTCGTGACCGTGAAGATAAACACCGTCTATATTGCAAGCCTTTGCATCTGCAGCACCCTGACCAATATTTTTAATTATTCTTTTAAGTGCCAAGTCGGACATTCTTAAGCACGGAACGGAGCTCATATACCAGTTAGGGTTAAACGAAGCGCTCCTTGGGAATTTGTACTGATTTGTAAGGCATTGCGGGTTACCCACTCTACCAAGCCCCGGTGTTAACTGAATAAACAGCGTTGAGCCGTAAGAGTGACACATTGCAGCCAAATCTCTCCATGGAGCAAAAACAGTTCTGCTTCTGTCTATTCTGGGGAAATATGAAAGCTCGCCTTTTTCAATAAGAGATTTGTCTATACCAAAAGAAACGGGCACAAGACCTGTTGTTATGAGTCCCACACCGCCACGGGCACGCTCCTCAAAATACTTCAGCATCTTCATACTCGGCTTGCCGGTTTCATCGCACATAGAGATGTTACCCATAGGAGCCATTACAACGCGGTTTTTAATGATTACGTCGTTTACCCTTATAGGAGAAAACAAGTTATCAAAAGGGTACAGCTCCTTTGTCATTTCGGGAATATCGAAGCCCTTTCTCCACCAGTCCGCAAACTGGTCGGTAAGCTGCATTAATTTCTTATCATATTCCAAAAGAAGCACCCCCCTTAAAATATCCTGTTAATTATAACACACTGTGTAAAAAAATCAAATAGTTTTCGTGAAAAAATTGTCAAAACTCAGACTAATATGAAGTCCTGCGGAGATAACAGCAACCCGTCTACCGTAACAACCGATTTGTTGTAATTAACGTAAACAACCTTGCTGTGTCCATAGGTTATTTTATAAACACCGTTCAAAAGCTGCTCGTGAGAGGTCATAGAAAGCCCCTGAATTGCTTTTAAGGTCTTAACCTTTGAGTAGTACTGTGCAGTTTGTGTTGCATAAGCTCCGTAAGATAAATCGTTGCATTCCTCATAAGTGAAAAGGAAGGACGGAACTGAGCCGTACTCAATAGATTTTAAAATAGAATTCCAACCGCCTTTTGTAGCATTAACGGGCTCACCGCCATAAACAACAGAGCCGTGTATTACCATTTGCAAAAGAGGTATGCTTTTCACGGCAGGAGTACCCTCTTTAGAGGAATACTGAGGCACCGTTGCTACTGCAGATGCGCTGTTCATAAGCCACAGTGCGGGCTTTGAAAGCATAAGGCTTGAATTTACAGAAAGTGATTTTACGTTTTCCCTTGTAAGCTCAAGCATCTGCTGACGGTCAATATTTTCATTACCGTCGGTAAAAAGCAGGAACGAGGCGTCGTTAAGATTTATATTAAGATTTTCAACGGAGCTTGTAAGGTAATATGCATTAGAAACGTTTTTGCCTAAAACAGAGCTGTCTGAAACCACAGTGTTCACCAGCGGCTTAGCCATATAGGTGTAAGTACTTTCATACAAGCACGCTTTAACCAAGCCGTCCAAATTACCTATGGCAGAGCCACCGGTAAAAACGTTTATATCTACCCACACAGAGCTTCTTGCATCTACAGCAAGCTCACAAAGGTCGGCTAATGCTTCACTTCCGCCAAGCGGCTTTAAAACCGGATTTTTTGAAACAGATTTACCTTCAAGACCTCCGCCCAAGGCACCGGAATATCTTAAAGCAACGTTTCTTACACCCTTTGAGTTAAGAAGACTTACAATTTCAGAAGCATCCTCAAAGGTTGTGTAATTATTATTGCTTTTACCCTTTTCGCTGCCTATAACGTTTATAAAGAACGGTAAGTCACCAAAATCATATTTGAGTGAATCGGAAAGATAGCCTTTTTTAACAAAGAAATCTCTTGCAAGGATCGCAAAGGTGTTGTAGGAGCTCTTTTCAACCTCTGCAAATCTGAAGGTTAACGAAATTTCGCCCTCGTACTGCCCTGCTACCTTCAGTGCTGTTTTTTCTCCTGCAACGGCAGTAAGGGTAAATTCCGAGTATAAACTACCGCTACCCACCGCCTTAAAGCGGTTGCAATAAATTGTTGAAAGAGCGTCACCGTCCGAGATAAAGACGCTCACCAATTGTTTGCCGTCAGACAAAGCATAACAGGGCAAGGATGCACCTGCGTTGTATTCCTTTACAGCAATATCACTGCCGTAAACGTCAAGAGAAAGCTTTATTTCCTCAGGTATTTCCTGCGATAAATCCACCAAAGCGCCGGAGCCGTCAGGCACAATAAAGTGCTCACCCATTAAGGCATCCTTTAAAGAAAAAAGACCCGGAAGCAACGAGATTTTTTCAACGTACAAGCCGTTTGAGGTCTTAATGCTTTCACAGTCCACACTCACCTTAAGGTTACCGCCTTCAGTTGTAAATACAACGGGAATTTCCACAGAAAAGCCGGTTAATTTAAAACCCTGCTTTGCACCTGCTTCATCCTTAAAAAGCGTAAACAGCATAGTAAGAGTATTTTTTTCTTCCTTTATCTCAAAGGTCTTGAAGGCAACGCTGTTTGCGGTAGAATTCATTACGTAGGAATTTCCCTTTTTATCCCTTACGGTAACATTGAAAAGCGCAGAGTTTTTATCACGTGCAGCAGCCTCGGTATGTGCTGACAAAAAGCTGCCGTCACTTGCTTTTTTTATAGCAACAAAGCCGTTTTCAGGGTTGTAGCAGAGAGTGTTCCCCAAACTGTCCTGAAGTGAAGGAGTATAGGTGCTTGCAGCATTTTCAAAGCTTACCTTGTCACCTGTTAAAATATATTCATCTATTACTCCGCCGTTAAGCAAAAATACGCCTGCCGCAACAGCTCCGGCAAGCAAAACGCCTAAAACGGCACCTAATATTATTTTGTTTTTTGTTTTCATTTCTTTAAGTTTTTTCATTGTGTATACCCATAACTGTCTTCCGAAATATAACTATAATATCATACCACGCGCAAACAATACTGTCAAATGCAAAAAATTTGTACATTTTCTTAATAATTCGTAAAATATATATACATATATAACAAAAATCGCAAATACACTTGTAAATTTTAAAGTTTTGGTATAAAATAGGCGTGTTATGTGTGTTTCTTTACATACAAAAAGCAAAATAGTAAAGGATTGAATACTAAAATGGCTAACAAAGAAATTAAGACAAACGCTGAAATTTATCGCGAGCAGCGTAAGCAGCGTCTTGAAAAAGCAGCTAAGAAAAAGCACTCTGCAAAAAAGGATAAGGCAATAAGAATTATTGTTAAAACAATTGTTACCTTACTTTGCATTGGTCTTGTAGGCGGCTTTGCAGGCAACCTTCTTCTCAACGTTTTCAACGTTCCGCAAAAAATTGTTCCGGTTGCAACCTACAACGGCACTAAGCTTTCTGCTGCAGAGTACAACTACTACTATATGACACTCTACAACCAGATTTACCAAATGGCTTACCAGTACGAAAATGCTTATGCAACGTACGGCTCAGGCTATGGTAAATATTTTACCGGCTTTGATATGTCCCTCGACCCTGCAGACCAAGAATATCAATATGACGATGCTCCTGAAGGCGTTGAAACCTGGGCAGACTATTTCAGAGCAATGGCTACAACAAGAGCCTTCCTTATGGATGAAATGTACAAAAAGGCTACAAGTGCAGAAGCTAAAGAAGCCGGCTTTGAAATAACTGAGGAAATGAAAAAAGAAACTCAAGAATCTATTGACGAATCCATAAAAGAACTCGAAGATGCTGCAAAGCAGAGTCAATTCTCTTTAGATAACTTTATTGCCCGCACCTGCGGTGAAGGTCTTTCAGAGAAGACCTACAGAGCAATGCTCGAAAAGGATGATATAGCTCAAAAATACCTTAACTGGTACCAAGAAAATGCTGTTAAAGAATTCACTGAGGATGAGGTTAACACATTCTTCAATGATAACAAAACAGATTTCCTTCAGGTTTCAGCAAGAATGTTTGAGGTTTCTTACGCTGAACAAGAGGAAGGCAGCACAGACAAGGCTTACACAAAGGCTGAGGCTGAAAAAACAGCTAACGAATTCAAAAACAGAATTTCAAATGAAGCAAGCTTTGCAGCTCTTGCAAAGGAATACGCTCCCGAATCATTAAAAGCAAATTACGAATCAGATACAGCTACACTTATTTCAAAAGCAACAGGCTCCGATGTTGGTGCAGGTGAAAAGGTTATTGACTGGCTCTTCAGCGCAGACAGAAGCATTGGTGACAAAGCTGTTATTGAGGACGAAGCTGCACAGGCATTCTACGTAATTTACATTGTAAGCCCTGCTGCTCGTGATGAAAGCATTGCAAACGCATCTGTTCGTCACATTCTTATTTCTGCAGAAACAACAGACGCAGACCAAAAAGCTCTTCCGCAAGACCAAATTGACAAAAACTTTGCAGATGCACTTGCTGAAGCTGAGAAGCTTATGCAAACCTGGAAAGATAACGGTGCTACAGAGGATGCATTTATTGAGCTTATTGCTGATAATACAGACGATACAGCTTCTATTCAGACAGGCGGTCTTTACGACGACGTTAAGCTCGGCGGTCAGTACGTAGAAGAATTTACAAACTGGGCTATTGACCCTGCTCGTAAGCCCGGTGATGCAGACCTTGTTAAAACACAGTTCGGTTACCACTTTATGTACTTTGTTGAAGCTTCAGACTACACTGCCTGGGAAAACAACGTTCGTACAACAATGGCAAGTGATGCTTACAACGAATTAATCGACGGCATTTACGAAGACATTGAAGAGAACACCGAAAAATCAGAAAAGATTCTTGATTTCTTCGCAGACAGACTTCAAAAATCAATCTCTTCAAGATATTAATTAAAAAAGCATATTAAAAGGCACATTCCAAAAGGAATGTGCCTTGTTTTTTATAAAATTCTGCTTCTGAAAAATCGCTCTGCATTATTGTAAAAAATATTGTTTATCAGTATTTCAGAGTATCCGCTCTTAAGTAAGGAATTGTATACCTCCTCCATAGACTCAATACCGCTTACACCGTCTGTAACGGTGCAGCCATCAAAATCCACGCCTAATGCAAGCACGTTTTCGCAATCTCTTTCTAAAAGGTAGTCTATATGCAGCTTAAGTGCATCTACCCCCGTTTTTGCGTCCACGTCAAAAAAGTCCTTACAGAAATTAAGTCCTATAAGTCCGCCGCGCTCTCTTATAACAGTTATTTGCTCGTTAGTTAAATTACGCCTTCTGCCAAACTCGTTATCAACAATATCGGCATTTGAGTGGCTTGCAATAAAAGCCTTCTCTGTATTTTCGGCAACGTCAAAAAAGCCCTTTTGATTAATATGAGAAACGTCTGCAACCATATTGAGAGCTTCCATTCTTTTTAATACCTCTTTACCGAATTGCTTAAGCCCTCCGTTTTTACACTCTGCACCAAAGCCAAGCTCGTTTTCTGCATTCCACGTAAGAGTAAGTATTTTCACGCCTCTTTCATAAAGATTGTAAAGACCATCTATTGTGCCGCCTAATGCAGCACCGCCCTCTACTGCGAGTATTGCCTTTACTCTGCTATCATTTTCCTTTGCGGCTGTGTACGGCGTTATTAACAACTTGTTTTGCTTAAGCTCATTTTCATAGTAATCGCAGACGCGGTTAAAATAATTAACCGCGCTTTGCTTTCTTAATTCATCCGGAATCCATATAGCAAAAACCTGAGTATAGCTTTCTATACTCTTTGCTTTTTCAAGAGATATATGAAAATCATTTTTTCGTAACGATGCCCCGGCTTTACAGCACTCGCCTATTGTGTCGCAATGTAAATCAAAAAGCTTAATAATACCACGCCCTAAAAAGCATTCTCAATATGATTAAAGCTCACCACGGTCTTTTCCTTAACTATGATTTCTATAATATCATAACGCGGCTTGAGCTTAACGTCATATCGCTTCATATATATTGCGGCTGAGCCCTCAATATTCTTTTCCTTGTGAAAACCGACGGCGCTTGAAGGCGGAAGCATAGCACCCTCAGCCCTTGTTTTAACCTCCACAAAGCAGATATTTTCGCCCTTTTCTGCAATTATATCTATTTCACCTACGTTTGTTTTATAGTTAGCGCTTCTTATTTTATAGCCGTTTGTTCTTAAATGCCTTGCGGCTATTTGCTCACCGTACGCGCCTAATAATCTACTATCCATATCACTCGCCTAAAATTTTCTTCAAAAACGTTCTTCTGTGCACCTCGGACACGCCGTACTGACCAAGCATTTCGTAATGCAGTTTTGTACCGTAGCCCTTGTGCTTTTCAAATTGATATTCAGGATATTTTTCTGCTATTTCGAGCATAAATCTGTCACGGCTTACCTTTGCAATAATAGATGCAGCCGCAACGGAAATACATTTACCGTCACCCTTTACTATGGTTTCCTCGGCAACGCCCGTTTTGGGGTACTGGTTACCATCAATATAAGCAAAGTCAGGCTTTATGCTTAAGCCCTCTACTGCTCTTCTCATTGCTAAAAAGGTAGCATTCAAAATATTGATTTCATCTATTTCCTTTTCGGTTGCAATTCCAACGCTGAAAGCAACTGCATCCTTTATAATATCCTCGTAAACCTCGTCACGCTTTTTTTCAGAAAGCTTTTTAGAGTCGTTTAACACGGGATGAGAATAATTTTCAGGTAAAATTACGGCAGCAGCAAAAACAGGTCCTGCAAGAGGGCCTCTGCCTGCTTCATCTATACCGCATACTACCTTGTAGCCTTTTTCGTGTGCTTGAATTTCATAACTGTAATCGAGCATAATATCCTCCTAAAAATTGAAAATTGTAAAAAAGAGGGGCTGTAAATACTTTTACAGTCCCTTTTATTTTACTCGTATTCTCTTGGATATTCAAGAGTTAATTTACCTAATTTCCCTGCTCTGTATTCATCCAACAAAATCACAGAGGCTCTTTCTGTATCAATTTCGCCACCGGAAATTAACATACCGCGTTTTCTGCCAATCATTTCCAATATTTCGTAATCCTCTTTATCAGCAAAATCGGTAATTTTAAAACGCTCTGAAAGTCTTTCGGCATAATCTGTTTTTAAAACGTTTATGAGCTTTAAGGCAAGTGTTTCGCTGTCAAGCACCTCGTCCTTAACGGAGCCTATAAATGCTAAGCGGTCCCCCACCGTAGGGTCATCAAACTTTGGCCACAAAACGCCGGGCGTATCTAAAAGCTCTATTCCGTTACCCACGGCAAACCAGCTGTTGCTTCTTGTAACACCGGGCTTGTCTGCTACCTTAGCACGGTTTCTGCCCGCCATTTTATTTATAAAGGATGATTTGCCTGTATTAGGTATACCTACCACCATTACTCTTAACGGCTTACCTGCCATACCCTTTTCTGCGTTTTTCTGAATTTTTTCTCTCAGAATTTCACGAACCAACGGCAGATATGCATTAAGCGCCTTACCTGAGCGGCAATCAACAGGCAGGGCATAAATGCCATTTGATTTATAATACTCAACCCATTGCTTTGTTGCTTTTTCATCTGCCACATCGCACTTGTTAAGCAACACTATTCGCGGCTTATTACCAATAAGCTCTGAAAGCTCGGGGTTAGCAGAGCTCATAGGAATTCTTGCATCTACTATTTCTGTTACCAAATCCACAAAAGGAAGACTTTCCTTTATAAGCCTGCGGGTTTTTGCCATATGACCGGGAAACCACTGCACTATTTGTTTTTGTGAATCGGTACCCCTGCTCTGCTCGTTATTTTTATTATTCTTTTTATTGTTTTTGTTCATAGTCATAAATATCAGCGTCACCGAAAGGTAAAACTCTTATAACTGCTTTACCTAAAATATATCTTTCATCTACCGCGCCTATGAGCGTAGAGCGTGAGTCTGTTGAGTAGTTTCTGTTGTCACCCATACAGAAAAGCTTACCCTCCGGCACAGTGTAGGGAAACTCTATAAAATCTGCTTTTTCAAGCATAAAGCTTTCGTTTATATACGGCTCAACTAAAGCCTCACCGTCTACGTAAACGGTAGACGTAGAAAAATCAATATCTATTGTTTGCCCGCCGGTTGCAATTACTCTTTTAATGAGTGGCTCGTTAAAATAGTTAGGTTCAGTTATAACTACTATATCACCGCGCACGTATTCCTGCTTTTGCATAGTAATAAGCCAGTCATTACCGTGAAGGGTGCTTTCCATAGACTCGCCCTTTACGCCTACAAGGCGAAACGCAAAAATAAACACAAATGCAATAACAACAAATGCAGACATTATTATAGAAACAAAATCATACACGTTCAAATGTAATTTTTGCTTTGCTGTAAGATTAGCCGTTGGGTCCGCTTTTTCCTGCTTTTCTGCCTTTTTATTCTTTTTAGTTTTCTTTTCTTTTTTGGAATTATCAACCTCTGTAACAAGGCTTGCTTCATTTATTGATTCTGCAGGGGATGCTTCTTGTGTTACTGCTACAGCCTCTGCTACTTTTTCGTTTTCAGACATATTACTCAACCTTTCCAAAAGGAATAATACTGAAAATAACCTTACCTACTATATAGCGCTCGTCAATACAGCCGATTTCTGTTGAACGGCTGTCAAGAGAGTCACTTCTGTTATCACCTAACACGAACACGCATCCCTCAGGAACGGTTATTGGGAAGGCAATATCAAACTGCTGAACAGTTAATTCCTCAGCGTACTCCTCTTCAACGCCATTTACTGTAACAACGCCTGTTGTAAAGTTAATATCTACCTGGTCGCCGCCTAAAGCAATAATTCTTTTAACAATTGTTTCCTTTATGCCTGAAGCACCGGAAAGAACGACAATGTCACCAACCTTAGGCTCATATCCTCTTGCGGAAATCAGAATTTTATCACCGTTATTGAGGGTTGGCATCATTGAAGGTCCGCTTACGTTTACTACTCTTAAAAATAAGGTGAATAAAATTGTAATTGCAAGTAAAGCTGCTACAATCGGCTCAAGAACATCAAAAACCGTCATTTTTGTTTTATCCTTCTTAGCCTTTTTTCTTTTTTTCTTTTTATCCTCTTCCTCATAATTAAAGTTCAAGGTTGTTTCTTCTGCTTTACTCATTTTAATACCACCCTTCTTTCAGGTTATATAATTAAATACAAATCAAATATTAAACAATGTGGGGCAGATTTTCACCTGCCCCACGCTTTGTTTGGCATTAGCCAATTTTTTCTTTAACCTTAGAAGCCTTACCAACTCTGTCACGAAGATAATAAAGCTTTGCTCTACGAACTTTACCGTAGCGAACAACTTTAACATCTGCAACGTTTGGTGAGTTTACAGGGAATACTCTTTCAACGCCTACGCCGTAAGAAACACGACGAACTGTGAATGTTTCTGTAACACCACTACCGTTGATAGCAATTACAGTACCCTCGAAAACCTGAATTCTTTCTCTGTCACCCTCACGGATTTTAACGTCTACCTTTACGGTATCACCAACAGAAAAAGCCGGTTTTTCAGCCTTAAGGCTGTCCTGTGCAATAAGTTTTAATGCGTCCATAATAAACCTCCGATTTTTTCAAGCGTTCTTGCTGCAAAGCAGTAGCGGACCGCCAGCTTTAATGTTGCCATTAACTGCCGTTGCAACCTATCGATTACAACGCACACATAGACTTTAGTATAATATCATATTACCTGACAAATTGCAAGAGAAAAATTTAAACAAATAAAAATTACTCTTTTACCTCTTTTTCCGTTATTTTAACAATAGGAATACTCATTTCAGTAGTAAACTTATCTTTTCTTTCCGAATAAGAAAATTCTATATTTAATGATTTACAAAGTCTTTCGCAAGTTTTAAGCCCTATTTTAGAGCTTTCAACGTGCTCAGACGACTCTTTAATATAGTTAACAAGCTTAACGTTTACAGCGTTTCCGTTTTTAGTTACAGATGCCATAATAGGCTTTTCTAAATCGGCATACTTATTTATATTTGAAAAAAGATTGTCAAACACTCTTTTTAAGCTTAACGGGTCAACTGAGATTGTTATATTACTTATCATTACGGCAAGAGCTACCTGGCAATCCTCAGACTTAAGCTCAGCCAACGGCTCACCTATTAACTGTCCTAATAGAATTGCGGCATCTGCCTCAATACACTTTACTTGCACGTCCGGTGAACCAAAAACAAGCGAATACCTGAAAAGCTCATCGGTTAATTCCTTAAGACGGTATATCTTTTCGTGGCACTTGTTAAGGTACAGGTCGTGCTCCTTAGCTGTCGAATATTGTCCGTTGCACAGCATATCGGAATATCCCACAAGTGAGGTAAGCGGGTTTCGTATATCGTGAGAAATGGAGGTAATAAGCTCCTGATTTGTTTTCCACGCCTTGTTTTCACTCTGAATTTTATCAACAAGGGTGCTTCTCATAAGCTCTATATCCTCTGAAAGAATTGTGATTTCATCATTACCGTCAAGCGCTATAGGCTTGTGAAGATTACCTGCCGTAACCTCTGACACCTGCTCTGAAAGATTTACGGTTCTTGTTCTTAAGCGGTTGTTGAAGGCACTTGTAATGCTAAAGAAAACCACAAAGAAAACAACCGTTGTTACGGTAACAACTATTAAAAAATATGCGCTTGAATACTCGTGGCCTATTGTAACGGCGCAAACGCCATCCTTAAACGCAACGGAGTAAATTGTTCTGTCGTAGTTACTGTAGAGGTTGCCCTCTTCACCCAGGGCGTTTTCCACAATAGTATCATGAGCGTTTCCGCCGTCGTTCTCAACAGTTGAGTCAACCTTATCTCCGCTGATTTCAAAATCCTTTAAAAAGACCTTATCCTCTCTGTAAACGGTTAAATAAACCTTATCCTCGTATTGATTTATCCATTCATCAAGCTTTTTAGTATCGGTTGAGGCTACGTTGTTTTCTTCAACAAAGGTTATAAACGACTGATAAAGCTCTGCATCCTTTTCCGCCTCCGCCTTTTCGCTCAAAAAAAACTCGTCTACAATAAATTCCCCCACCAAAAGAGTTGCACCTGAGGAAAGCAGGCTTAAAACAAGCGCAACGAGCACACAAAGCACGATTCTTGTTTTCATGGAAAGAAGCTTTTTGCCGTTGTTCAGTTTTTTTCTGTTAGTCAAATTGGTACCCCTTTCCCCATATTGTTTTTAAAAGCATAGGGTTGGTATGATCATCCTCTATTTTTTTGCGAAGATTTAAAATATGCACCATAATTGTGTTCGCTGCGGAAGCAACGTATTCCTCACCCCATATAGTCTCGTAAAGAGTCTTTGTATCTATGGGCTTACCTTTATTCTGCATAAAAAACTCAAGCATATCAAGCTCTGTATCCGTAAGGTTTAAAAGTTCTCCCGACTTATAAGCCTTTCTGTCGGTTGAGTCAACGGAAATTATTTCTGCATTACTGCTCGTACTGTAATTTGAATAATCTCTGTAACGTCTTATAAGCGAGCTGACCTTCATTAAAAGCTCATTTTGCGAAAACGGCTTAGTAAGGTAGTCATCACCGCCGTTTTGGTAGGCATCAAGCTTATCGCTCTCCTGAATTTTTGCAGTAAGAAGCAACACGGGCACCTTACTGAACTGCCTTACCTTCTTCAAGACGGAAATGCCATCCTCAACAGGCATCATTATATCAAGTATAATTAAATCAAGGTCATTGTTTTCTGTTGCAAGCTTTAAAGCACGCTCACCGTCTGCCGCAGCAAAAACCTTGTAGCCGTTGGATTTAAGCAAAAGCTCTAAAATCTCTCTTATATCCGGCTCATCGTCTACAATTAAAATTTTTCTTTGTTCCATAAATTTGCCCTTCTTAATATTTTTGGTAAAAAGCAAAGCCCCGAACTCATGTGACGTGAGTCGGGGAAGTTCTTATATTATTATACGATATATTGTCATTTTATTCAAGTGTTAAACAGATGGAATAAACAGCATCTTCAATTCACCCGTTGTATCACCCTCAAGATTATTTTCAAGCGCAATACTTTCAACCGTTGTATTGTAGCTTTTTGCTATGCTCCAAAGTGCCTCCTCACGCTTAGGAAAGTAAACAGTTATAGCACTTTTTCTCACTTTTTCCTCCGGAGTGCATTCTGTAATATCTGTAACAGCATCTATTTCTGTTTCGCCGAAAACAGAACAGCTTATTTGCATTTCCGCCTTTACGTCTACGTGCTCTTTGTTTTTCGCTACACACTCAAACGAGGAAACAATAACGTTAGGCACACAATTTGTTTCCACGTTTTCGCAGTCGCTTTTTCTTTCGTAACGGTAATCGAGCATTTTTTCAAGAGTTACTATATTCCCCGTAGAATCCTTAAGAAGCAGCACCGCCTTAAGAGTACCGAATACAGCAAGCACACCGTCCCCAAACGAGAGTGACGGCTCAGATGGCTCACAAAAGGCATCTAAAATGCACTCTACGCCCATTTTTGAAGCGTCTATTTCCGATTTGAAAATATAAGTATCTCTTAAAGCATCCGCTGCAGAATAAAGTTTCATTTTCTGATACGTTAAATCAACCTTACCGTTTATTGCATAGGCATCTGTTATAATTTGCAAATCCTTTTGCTCCCACATAGTAATGCTTGCGTTAACACACACGGAGGCATCGAGGCTTCTGCCCTCACCCTGCGAATCGTTTTTTATAATGACGTCTACCGCCGTAACCTCTAAGGTAATATCTCCTGTAAAATGCTCCTCCATACCGTCAAATTCCAAGATTTGATTTATGGGTAAAATTCTTTTCACAGTACGGATTACGCTTTTATCCTCATTAGGCACGTAAGCAATTTCTACTATAGTTTCACCCTTGAGCATTATTTTGTTGCTTATTTTTCTTGTTTCGCCCGGCACACAAACAGCGTTTGCTCTTACTAAAAAGCCTGCCGTATCATTTTCAAGGCTGAAGGTATCACTCATTGAAAACATTTTGCTTTTTTTGCAGCCTAATGACATAGCGGAAATTTCAGTTTTCTTTTCCTGTATGCCCTTTCTGTTGCCTGAAACCAAAATGCTTTCCTCTGTTTTCTCGTAAGCGGCAGCGCTTATTAAAACGCCTGCCTTAATTTCTGCCCTTTTTGTATTTGTTGCTCTGCAATTAACGTAATTAAGCGAGGCCTTCACCTTTACATCCTCCGCAGAAAGAAAGGCAGGACTTTCGCAATATCTTGTGAAGCTCCTTGTTTGTGAAAAGGTGTAAATGCAGTTATCCTCACCAACGTAAATCATTCTGAGCTCGCAAGAGCCGTCTATGGTTACCCTTTCGCCAACAGTAGTAAAGGAATTTATTTTTGGTGTAGCCTGCGATTTTATTATTCTTAAAATTTCAGGCATATATTCAGGCAAAGAAAGCTCTGCCTCTACACTCTCCTCAACAGTCCAGTCGTAAGCTTTTTTTAAGCTGCAATATTTTTCATTTTCTAAAGAAATATCCATAAATATAAACTCCCTTCATATATTCTCTACAAAAATATATGAAGGGGGTTGTCAATTTATTCATTTGTTGTTTCTTCTGTTTCTTCAGTTATTACAGGCTCGTAAATAGAAGAATAAAGCTTTTCACGGTTTTCAGTTAAATTTATGGCGATTGAAGAGCCGTCCCACTTGCTTTCAAACCACCAGGTATCTTCAAACGGCAGCTGTTGTGAAACAAGCAGCTCATCCATCTCCAAGCCCGTTTTTGACACACAGGAAAGCATACTGAAAATAAGTGACGTAAATTCCGCTTTGCTTAAAGAGGTTTCTATGTTTGGTGCTACCTCCTTAGCGGTTGCAATAAGACCAAATATATTACCCGTCAAAAGCTCTTTTTTTACGTTTTCTGCTATTGCTGCTATGACCTTTCTTTGACGGTATGTTCTCATAAAGTCAGAGTCAAGCTTTCTGATTCTTGCATACCACAACGCCTGGTAACCGTTAAGGTGAACGCTTTCACCGCTCTGGAATTCATCCGGCTTTTTCTCACCCTTGTAGTTATGTCGGTTGTTTATGTAGTCAGCCTCGTTTTCGGTAACCTCAATATCTATACCGCCTAAGCCGTCTACAAGCTCTGTAAACATATTAAAGTTAACAACCGCATAGCCGTCAATTTTAATATTGAAATTTTCTTCAATAGTCTGAATAAGCAGATTAGCGCCGCCCCAGGCGTAGGCTGAGTTAATTTTCGCCTCACACTCACCGGGAATATCTACGTGGGTATCTCTTAAAACTGACGTTACAATTATTTTACCCGCCTTTTTGTTAACGGATACAATCATAATACTGTCGCTTCGTGAAGCGCCGCCCTTTTCCTTGTCGGCACCTATAAACAGAATATTTGTAACGTCACTGCTTGAAGCAAACGCCTCAACACCCTCTACGTGTTCTATTTCCTCACCCTTTGTAAAATTATCTACAATAGCCACGGCAGAGCTAAAGAGCACACCGCCAAAGGCAATAATAGCCACAAGAAGGGTAATTAAAACTAACTTGAGCTTATACTTTTTCTTTTTTTCCTTTACACGCCTTCCGCGCTTAGCCTCGTAATCTGAAATTTCGTCATCGTCTAATTCCATTCGCGGATTTCTTATAGCAGTAGGAGTAGGTCTTTCTCTTTGCGCAATAGGAATATCCTCGTACTCCTCTTCCTGCCTTCTTTGGTTTCTTGACCTTAAGTTAGACATTAAAATATCGCTGTTGCTGTAAACGTCCTCGTATTCACGCGGTTCTTCCTTTATTGTATAAATATCCTGCGGCTCGTTCTCAGAATCAGAATAAACGTCATCTGCATACGGGTTATCCGCAAACTCCTTAAAGCTGCGCTGTTTTTTAGAGGAATCACTGTAAATATCACGTGAATCCTCTTGGGGAACCTCTACCTTTGTTTCACTTAAAAGCTCAAGGTAGTCTGTGTTATAATCCTTTCTTTCAGTATTATTTTTACCAAGATTACCAAAAGAAAATTCGTTATCAATACTCATTTTACCTTTAACTCCTCTATAATCTGTTTGAAAATAATATTGAAAATAGCTTGTTTGTTTTTCTCGGTATTTTCCATACTTCCGTCAGAAATTCGCATAGCAAACGAAAGAGAATTGTCTATAATAAAATACCATAAGACGTCGTAATTTATTTTTTGGTAAAGACCGGATTTTTCGGTTATGATACTTATTTTTTTCATTATTGCGTGGTAGTGGTCATTATTCTCGGCGTGGTCGTGACCAACGTAAAGATTTGAAGACCTGAAATTTTTATAATACCTTGTTTTAGCAGGATTTGCCAGAAGGAAATCGAAGTACCTTGTCCAAATGCGCCAAATGCTCGCCTCAAGGTCAGCTTCATCTAACTCAAAGCTTATTAAGGAATGATAAATCTCACTGTCAATGCTGTAATACACCTGCTTTTTAAGCTCGTCCAAAGTATTAAAGTGCTTAAAAATAAGACCCTCTGAGCATTGACATTTTTTAGAAATGGCTTTACTCGTCATACCGTACATACCATTTTCCGCACCAAGTTCAGTTACACCCTGTATAATTCGCCTCGAAGTTTCAGACACACTATTCACCTGCCAAATAACATATTCCTAAATATTTTAACATATTTCTACTTATATTTCAACAAAAAAATAAACCGATAAAGTTCAAGCCATATACAAAACAGAAACTATTATTTTAGTTTAGTTATTATCATCTGTTTGTTTATTGCTTAATTTTACTATTTCACATATAATAAAGCCATCGGTACCGAAATAAAATACAAGGTGATAATTTATGGAAATAGGCAAAAAAATAAAACAATTAAGATTAAACAAAGGTGTAACACAGGAAACACTTGCTAATGCATTGGGGGTTACATATCAAGCAGTTTCTCGTTGGGAGAATGAAACTACTATGCCTGATATATCGTTACTCCCACAAATATCCGTCTTTTTCGGTGTAAGTATTGATGAACTTTTTGAATTTACTGAGGAATCACAATACGAGAGAATTGAAAATATGTTAAATGAAAAATCGACTCTTTCAGACAGTGAATTCCAGAATGCAAAATATTTTCTTGAAAAACAATTAAATAAAAAAAGTGAAAATGTCAATACAATAAAATTACTCGCTTGGCTTTATGCTCATCATTCAAAATCTTCTGAAACTCAAGCAGTAGAATATGCAAAGAAAGCGTTAATGCTTGGCGACACAAGTAAGAGTATGAATAATATTTTGCGTGATGCATACGGTTCACCTCACACAGACTGGAACTATCGCAACCGTCACGAGCTTATTGAGTTTTACTACGAACATCTCAAAATACATTCTGATGATATGAGGGCATACAGATATTTATTACCTGCACTTATTGCTGATGGCAGAACTGACGAAGCAAGAGAATTAATTAAAAATATCAGAAACAAAGAAAAGCCTGAATTACTTTATGTTTTTGATGCAATGATTCTTCGTAGAGAAGGAAAAACCAACGAAAGTGAAAATTTACTTGATGATATGCTTAAACAATTTCCTGACAGTTGGTACACCTGGTCAATAGTTGCAGATTTCAAAGCAGATGATTGTGAATACGAAGATGCAATTTCTTGTTTTGAGAAATCATTTGAACTTCAGCAAAAACCAAGATTTACAGACTCACTTGAAGCAATCGCTCATATTTACGAAATCAAAAAAGATTATCAAAAGTCAATCTCAACTTACCAACGAATAATTGAACTTTTAGAAACTGATTGGAATATAACCTTTGGTGCAACTGTAAATAAATATCTTCAAAAAATTGATGAATTAAAAATCAAGAAATAAAAACAAAAACCTGACATTAAAGCTTTAAAACTTTAATGTCAGGTTAATTTTATAAAATTCAATTAGTCTGTAACTTTAACTGTCCAGTTGAATTTGTCTTCTACCTTACCCCACTGAATACCTGTGAGCTCATCGTAGAGCTTTTGTGCTACTGCACCGATTTCGTTATTGTTAACAACAAGCTTCTCGCCTTCATCAAAGAACTCACCGATTGGTGAAATAACTGCTGCTGTACCTGTACCGAAGGCCTCATCCAACTTGCCGTTTTTGTGTGCCTCCTTAACCTCATCAACAGAGATTTTTCGTTCTTCAACCTTGTAACCCCAGCTTTTAAGAACCTCTATGCAGGATGCTCTTGTAACACCCGGAAGAATGTTACCGTCCTCAAGAGAAGGTGTAACAACAGTACCGTCAATTACGAAGAATACGTTCATAGCACCAACCTCGTCGATGTACTTTCTTTCAACACCGTCAAGCCAGAGAACCTGTGCATAGCCCATTTCATCCGCCTTTTTCTGACCGATAAGAGATGCAGCGTAGTTACCGCCTGCCTTTGCCATACCTGTACCGCCCTTAACGCAACGAACGTACTCGTGCTCAATGCAGATTTTAACAGGGTCCATACCGTTAGCATAGTAAGAGCCAACAGGTGAAAGAATAATGGCAAAAATGTAAGTATGAGCAGGGTGAACACCTAAGAATGGGTCAGTTGCAATAATAAACGGACGAATGTAGAGTGAAGTACCCTCACTGTGAGGTACCCATTCCTTATCCACCTCAACAACTGCCTTAATTGCCTCAAGAGCAAGCTCAGGGTCAATTCTCGGAACACAAAGTCTGTCGCAGGTGTTGTTCATTCTTTCAATATTTTTCTGTGGACGGAAAAGCTGAATTTTGCCTTCCTTTGTTCTGTATGCCTTAAGACCCTCGAAAAGCTCTTGTGCATAGTGGAAAACCATTGCAGACGGTTCAAGCGGAAGAGGACCGTAAGGAACGATTCTGCCGTCGTGCCAGCCCTTTTCTTCATTATAGTTCATTAAGAACATATGGTCAGTAAAAAATCTGCCAAAGCCAAGGCCCTTGTCCTCCGGCTTTTCTTTTTTTACTGTTGCTTTTTCTATTTTGAAATTGTAACCCATTTCAATAGCCTCTTTTCAAAATTAAAATTTATTAGTAATCGTAACCTAATTTAAGTGCGGTTTTGTTTACCTCAAGTAAATCCTGGTGTCTTGCAGAAACTACCTTACCTAAAGGAGCGTCAATATTATCGAAGGATAATTCCTCTACTTCCTTTAAAAGCTTACCGGTAATAATCATATTAGCAAGAGTGTTAATACCCTTATCACTTGCAATTCCCGTTGCAGGAATGTAGTAAACGTCAACGTCTGTACGGGCTACCTTTCTTTCAATAAGTGTTGAATCAACAAAGATTTTACCGCCCGGTACTACCTCGTTTTCATATTTATCGAGAGAAGGCAAGTTCATTGCAACTAAAACGTCAGGCTTACTTACAATTGGTGAGCCGATTGGGTCTTCACTTACAATAACGCTGCAGTTTGCTGTACCGCCGCGCATCTCAGGACCGTATGAAGGAAGCCAGCTTATGTGCTTACCCTCAAGAAGACCTTTGTATGCTACGAATTTACCTGCGAAAAGTATACCTTGACCACCGAAACCGGCAAAAAGAATATTTGTAGTATTTTTCATATTATTTTGCCTCCTCAGCGTAAATATCTTTATAAACACCAAGCGGATAATACGGAAGCATATTTTCCTCAAGCCATTTTAATGCTTTTTCAGGTGTCATACCCCAGTTTGTAGGACAGGTTGAAACAACCTCAACAAGTGAGAAGCCCTTGCCCTCAATCTGATTCTGGAATGCCTTTTTAATAGCAGCCTTTGCTTTCTTTATGTTGGAAACGCTGTTTACAGCAACTCTTTCAAGGTAAGCCGCGCCGTCAACGTTAGAAAGAAGCTCGCAAACCTTTACCGGATAACCAACTGCTTCAACGTCTCTGCCGTAAGGTGAGGTTTGTGTAACCTGACCCGGAAGAGTTGTAGGAGCCATTTGACCGCCTGTCATACCGTAAATTGCATTGTTAACGAAAATAACTGTAATATTTTCACGTCTTGCTGCTGCGTGAACTGTTTCTGCAGTACCAATAGCAGCAAGGTCACCGTCACCCTGGTATGTAAAAACAATATTGTTTTCAGGGTCAGCGCGCTTAACACCGGTTGCAACCGCCGGTGCTCTGCCGTGAGGAGCCTGAATAAAGTCGCAGGTGAAATAATCGTAAGCCATAACTGAGCAACCAACCGGTGCTACACCGATAGTGTTGCCTTCAATGCCTAATTCATCTATTACCTCTGCAACAAGACGGTGAATAATACCGTGTGTACAGCCTGGGCAATAGTGAAGAGGTGCATCTGTAAGTGATTTTGGTTTTTCAAATACTACCATTATTTGTCCCCTCCTTTATTTACTTCTTCGATTTTTTGGAGTACCTCTTCCGGTGAAGGAATCATACCGCCGACACGGCAGCAAAGGTGTACATCTTTTTTGCACTCAATTGCAAGCTTAACGTCCTCAATCATTTGACCCATATTCATTTCTACTGAAATAAATGCCTTGCATTTGTCTGCTGCCTTATTTAAAACTGCTGTTGGGAATGGCCAGAGAGTAATAGGACGAATCATACCAACCTTAATGCCCTTTGCTCTTGCCTCAACAATAGCATTTTTTGCAACTCTTGAAGTAATACCGAATGAAACCACACAGATTTCCGCATCATCCATAAGGTATTCCTCGTACATAACCTCGTTTTCTTCAATTGTTTTGTATTTTGCAAAACGCTCGAAGTTTTTCTTTTCTAATTCTTCAGGCTTTAAGTAAAGAGAGTTTACAATGTTGTGCTTTCTTTGCATTTTTGTGCCTGTTAAAGCCCAAGGCTTTTCATATTTTTGAGGCTCTGCAGTTTCAAGCTCAACAGGCTCCATCATCTGACCCATTGTACCGTCTGCTAAAATCATTGTAAGAATGCTGTACTTGTCAGCTAAATCAAAAGCCTTAGTTGTAAGAGAAGCCATTTCCTGAACAGATGCAGGTGCTAAAACAATTCTTTTGTAGTCACCGTGGCTACCACCCTTTACAGCCTGGAAGTAGTCTGACTGTGAAGGCTGAATACCGCCAAGACCCGGTCCGCCTCTTTGTACGTTAACAACTAACGCAGGCACGTCACTACCGGAAATATATGACATACCCTCACTTTTAAGTGAAACTCCGGGGCTTGAAGAAGAAGTCATAACTCTTTTACCCGTTGCAGCAACACCTAAAACCATATTGATAGCAGCAATTTCACTTTCTGCCTGCAAAAATACACCGCCAACCTTTGGCATACGCTTTGCCATATAAGCTGCAATTTCTGTTTGTGGTGTAATAGGATAGCCGAAGTAATGTAAGCAGCCTGCTCTTATTGCAGCCTCTGCAATAGCTTCGTTACCTTTCATTAAAACTTTTTCACCCATTTTTTCCACCTCTTATCTTTCTACAGTAATTACGCAATCAGGGCACATTGTTGCACAGAATGCACAGCCTACGCATAAGCTTTCATCTGTAACGTGTGCAGGGTGATGACCCTTTGCGTTAAGTCTTGAAGTATCAAGCGCTACAATTTTTTTAGGACAAGCGCCAACGCAAAGACCGCAGCCCTTGCAAACATTGTCCGCGAACGTAACTTTTGCCATAACTATACCTCCAATTGAGTATGCAAAATAATGTAATACAATAATATATTATACTATCTTTTTTTGTAATTTCAATGGGAAAAGCTTGTTTATTTCACCATTGAGAGAATTAACTAAATTTTCGTTTACTGTTGTCATTTTTATTGGTAAACCTGAAAGATGTGACAGCTCCTCAGCACTTTCCATTGAGGAAATAACGTCCTCCTTTGTAGTCAAGGTGCCTAAATTGGAATTGTTCACAATAGCGGTAAACTTAATTTTTCCTGCCGCTTCAATTTCCTTCATAACCTCGAATGCAGACAAAGCATCCGGAGTTAAAGGTCTGTACTTATTAAAAACAAACAGCATTTCGTAGTCGTTTTCCTGTTGAATTGCCTCTTCATATCTGCCGAGTGCGTAAGCACCGCGGTCATCACCGCCGATATCAAGTATTGCTACCGCACTTTTATCATCAAGAATTGAGTAAACGTCCTGCGGGAGTGCAGGTAAATCAACGTTTGAATTTGCAAACTCTGACGATATAAGCTTTATGCCCGCCTTGTTCAACTCCTCAATACTGTCAGCAGTTCTGAAATACGGGTTAACAATGTCGAGGTCGGTAATGACTACCTTTTCATATTTTTCTTTGAGCCACAAGGCATAGTTTACGGCAATATTTGTTTTACCGCTGCCGTAATGCCCTGCAAAAAGAGTAACTCTTTTATTTTCCAAAGCAAACACCTCAAAGCTTATTTCTTATAATTTTACCGCTTGTTGTTTTTGGTAATTCATCACGGAACACAACAATTCTCGGATATTTATAAGGTGCTGTTTTCTCTTTAACGTATTGCTGAATTTCCTTTTTAAGCTCTTCGGTAGGCTCTGTACCGGGAACGAGAACAATACTCGCTTTAACTACCTGACCGCGAACCTCGTCAGGTGCAGCAGAAACACCGCACTCTAAAACGAAAGGAAGCTCCATAATAACGCTTTCTATTTCAAATGGTCCTATTCTGTAGCCTGAGGATTTAATAACGTCGTCCACCCTGCCAACGTACCAATAGAAGCCATCCTCATCACGCCAGGCAACGTCACCTGTGTGGTAGAAGCCGTCGTGCCATACCTCTTTAGTCTTTTCCTCGTCCTTATAGTAGCCCTTAAAGAGACCGCACGGTGCGCCATCCTTAACGTTAATAACAATTTCACCATTTTCACCAACGTTAACAGGGTTGCCGTCAGCATCTACAAGGCTTACGTCGTAAATTGGTGCAGGCTTACCCATAGAACCGATTTTATGAGAAGCACCTGTCATATTACCTATAATCATTGTGCTTTCAGTTTGACCGAAGCCCTCTAAAATCTGAAGTCCCGTTGCTGTTTCAAATTGTCTGTAAACCTCCGGGTTAAGTGCCTCACCTGCTGTTGTCATATGCTTAACAGATGAAAAATCGTACTTTGAAATATCCTGCTTAACCATCATACGAAGCATTGTCGGCGGTGCGCAGAAGGTTGTAATTTTATGCTTTGCAAACATTGGTAAAATGTCTGCCGCGTCAAAGCGGTCAAAGTCGTAAACAAACGTAGGAGCCTCGCAAAGCCATTGACCGTAAAGCTTACCCCACATAGACTTTGCCCAGCCTGTGTCAGAAATAGTAAAGTGAAGTCCGTCAGGGTCTACGTTGTGCCAGAATTTTGCAGTATGGAAATGTCCCAACGGATATTTGTGACTGTGCATTGCAGTTTTCGGGTAGCCTGAGGTGCCCGAGGTAAAGAACATAAGCATTAAATCGTCACCGCAAGGTGAATCCTCAGTTCTTTCAAAGTGAGTGCTGAAGCGTGCGCTCTCCTCATCGTAATTTCTCCAGCCATCCTTCTCACCGTTTACCATAATTTTAAGTTCTAAGGATGGTGAGGTTTTGGCTGCTAAATCTACCTGATTTGCCGTGTCGCCATCGCCCGTGCAGATAATTGCCTTAATGCCTGCTGACTGGAAGCGATACTCAAAGTCGTGCTCCTGGAGTTGGTTTGGTGCAGGAATTGCAATTGCACCTAACTTGTTAAGACCTATCATTGCAAACCAGAATTGATAATGGCGTTTTAAAACGAGCATAACTCTGTCGCCCTTTTTAATGCCTAAGGATGCAAAATAGTTTGCTGCTTGCGCAGATGCTTTTTTAATATCCTTGAAGGTAAAGCGTCTTTCAACCTTATTTTTATCAATATGAAGCATTGCAAGCTTAGTTGGGTCCTTGTCTGCCAAAGCATCAACTAAATCGAATGCAAAATTGAATTTTTCTGTGTTTTTGAATTTAATTGAAGTAGGGGTACCGTTTTCATTCTCTTCAATATCAACGTAATTATGATAAATACGGTCCTTTGTATCCTTCTTTGGTGCTTTTTTGCTCTCCTGAGCCTTAGCTTTAGCCTTTGCTTTTGCATACTCAAGCTCCGGAATTGGCTCACCCGTAGGGTTAAGAACAATAGCATAAAACGTACAGTCCTGACCGTCAACGGCAATCATACCGTGCGGTGTTGAGCTGTCGTAATAAATGCTGTCGCCCGGCTCAAGAATTTCGAAATGCTCGCCAACCTGAACCTTTAACTTACCCTCTATAACAATGTCAAGCTCCTGCCCTGCGTGGGTAGTTACCTCAATTTCTTTATTCTGCTTTTCCTCGCTGTACGTGCTGCGAACAAAAAGAGGCTCGGCAATTCTGTTTTTAAAAGAAGAAGCAAGGTTGTAGTAAGTCATACCGTGTGCTTTTTCAATTCTTTGACCCTTACCTGCTTTTGTGTACACATAGTTTACAAGCTTTGGGGTGTGACCCTCAATAAGGCTTGTAACGTCAACGTTAAAGCTTTGAGCACAACGGTAAATAAATGCAAAGTTCAGGTCCTTATTACCGTTTTCGCACTCAACGTACTCTGCCTCACTAACGCCTGTTTTTTCAGCCATTTGTGCAGTTGTAAGATTTTCAATTTCTCTGAGTTCCTTGATTCTTGCAGCCATTTCCTTGATTTTAAAATCAAGCGCTGTAATCTGTTCCATTTTTAGTTCCTCCGTTAGAGTGAATTATCTAATGCCTCAGGGGTTACATAAAAATAACTCGCCCCAAAGACACAGCTTTGAGACGAGCGTTATAAATAATTTTATAATACCCGCGGTACCACTCAAATTGCAGAAAACCTGCCACTCTTGGAATCTATCAATCCCTATGCATTTACGCAGCAATCACGGAGAGATTCTACTAAGCATATGCCTTTCTTTCTCCCGGCTCAGAAACTACAAACCGTAACCTTTCACCTGTGACTTTCACCAACCGTCACTTCTCTGCAAGGGAAAGTTTTACAGCCCCTTTTCTTCAATGCCTTTAAACACTAAATAAAATACCATACAATGCAATATTTGTCAAGAAAATATTTGGAATTTTTTATAAATTTCAGTACCAAAATTTGTAAATATTGCAATAAAGAAATTTACAGCTTATTTCTTATGATTTTACCGCTTATTGTTTTCGGCAATTCATCACGGAAGACAACAATTCTCGGATATTTGTAAGGTGCTGTATTCTTTTTAACGTAATCCTGAATTTCTTTTTTGAGTTCCTCGGTACCCTCTGTGCCCTTTGTTAAAACAATGCTTGCCTTAACAACCTGGCCTCTTACCTCATCCGGTGCAGCGGAAACACCGCACTCAAGCACGTAAGGAAGTTCCATAATAACATTTTCAATTTCGAATGGTCCTATTCTGTAGCCGGATGATTTAATAACATCGTCTACTCTGCCGACGTACCAGAGGTAGCCATCCTCATCACGCCAAGCAGTATCGCCTGTGTGGTAAAGACCGTCGTACCATACCTCTTTTGTTCTTTCCTCATCATTATAGTAGCCCAGGAAAAGACCGCAAGGCGCACCGTTTTCTGTATGAATAACGATTTCACCTGTTTCACCGTCAGGTACTGATTTACCGTCAGGGTCAACTAAATCAATATCGTAAAGCGGAGACGGTTTACCCATAGCACCGATTTTAATTGCAGAGCCGTTAAGGTTTGCAATTGAAAGAGTTGTTTCAGTTTGACCAAAGCCCTCGTAAATTCTGAGTCCGGTTGCTTTTTTGAACTGCTTGAACACCTCAGGGTTAAGGGCTTCGCCCGCAGTTGTTGCGTGCTTTATTGATGATAAATCGTACTGTGAAATATCTTGCTTTATTAACATCCTGTACATTGTAGGCGGTGCACAGAACGTGGTTATATTATACTTTGCAAACATAGGAAGAATTTTTGATGCATCAAAGCGCTCAAAATCGTAAGTGAACACCGTGCCCTCGCAAAGCCATTGACCGTAAAGCTTACCCCAAAGAGCCTTACCCCAGCCGGTTTCTGAAATTGTAAAGTGAATACCGTCACGGTACACGCTGTGCCAGTGCTTTGCAGTAATGTAGTGTCCGAGCGGATATTTATGGCTGTGCACTGCGATTTTCGGGTAGCCTGTTGTACCTGAGGTAAAGAACATAATGAGCGGGTCATCACCGCAAGCGGAGTTTTCATCACGAACAAAGCGGCGTGAGAAAAGCGGAAATTCCTCGTCAAAATTATGCCAACCCGCTTTTGCACCATTAGCAACAACCTTAACCTTCAGTTCAGGACAGGTTTTTTGTGCCTCATCAACTGTTTCGGTAACCTTACCGTCTGCAGTAGCAACAATCGCAGTAACGCCTGCAGATTTAAAACGGTACTCATAGTCGTGAACAACAAGCTGATTTGTTGCAGGAATTGCAACTGCGCCTAATTTATGAAGTGCTAAAATAGCAACCCAGAATTGGTAGTTTCTTTTAAGCACCAAAAGAACTCTGTCACCCTTTTTAATGCCTAATGATTTAAAGTAGTTAGCAGCTTGAGAGGACATCTCCTTCATATCCTTGAAGGTGAAGCGTCTTTCTGTCATATCATCTGAAATATGAAGCATTGCAAGCTTTTCAGGTGTTTTTCTGCCTATTTCGTCTACAATATCGAAAGCAAAGTTAAATTTGTCCTCGTTATAGAATTCAATTTTGTCACAAACGCCCTCATCATTAAGGAAGGTTTTCACAAATTTATCGCTCACAAGAGGTCTTTCAACTTGTGAACTCATACTCTTGTTTTCTGAAACAAATTCTGCAGGCTCCTCCTCATCGTTCATAACCATTGCCAAAAAGGTGCAGTCCTCACCGTCAACGGCAATCATACCGTGCGGAATTGAGCTTTTGTAATAGATGCTGTCGCCCTCTCTTAAAATCTCGTAATTATCACCAACACGAACCTTTAAGGTACCCTTAATAACAAGGTCAAACTCGTGACCTGCGTGTGTGCTTACCTCAATCTCCTTTGATTGAAGCTCACTTGAATACTCATAATTTACCCAGTATGGGTTAGCAAGCTTTTGTTTAAATCTTGGCGCTAAATTCTGAATCAATTTACCGTCCTCATTAGCAGTAACCTTTCCGTTACCGCGACGTGTTACCGTGTAGGAGGAAAGCTTTGCACTCTGCCCCTCTAAAAGGTCGGTCATTTCAACGCCAAATGCCAGCGCACATTTGTGAACGAATGAGAAGGGTAAATCCTCCTCGCCCTTAACAAATGATAAATACTCCGCTAAAGTCACCTCTGATTTTTGTGCCATTTCTTCTTCTGAAAAACCATAAATGCCGCGTAACTCCTCAATTCGTTCAGCAACCTCTGCTAACTTTTTTGTTACTTTGCTGTCTGCCATTACCTTCAGTCCTTTCAAAATAAATAATTTTTAAAGAAATACACAAATAAAAAACCCGTCTCAAAGAAAAACTTTGAGACGGAAAACTTTCCGCGGTACCACTCAAATTGCAATAATAAAATATTGCCAGCTTTAAGGGCAGACAACGCCTCTGCACTAACGCTGCAGTCTTCGGAAGAAGCTTACTCATTTCTTTTCAGCCCTTCGGCTCGGAAGTGATAGGTTTATGAAAACACTTATTATCGGCTCGCAGCAACCGCCGACTCTCTGTAAACAGTTATTTTCAACCGTCTTCGTCATAGCTTTTATTTGTGATATTCATTTAATGTAGTTACAATATCACTTTTGTTTCTTGTTGTCAACACTTTTTTTTAAAAAATCTCATCCTTTTCAATAAATTTTATGCGTGTTATTTATTGAATGTTACAAAATAAGCTAATTACCTTCCCTTTTATTGACACTTTTTTTATTCTGTGGTAAAATCTACAGGCTAATTAAAATTTCATAAAAAGGCGGTAACGAATATGGCTAAAAATTTAAAAGACCTTGACAAAGCTGCTGAAAGCAAGGGCTCACTCCTTGTTACAATATGGCAGTTTGTTAAATTCATTGTTGTAAGTCTTCTTGCAATGGTAGTGCAAATAGCATTAACAAACCTTATTCCACTTATTCCTGCTATTCAGGAAATGTATGCAACACCATTTGACATACTCGGTATATTAAATTACCCTGTAAACTACAACGAAGCCGGTGCAATTATTTCAGGTGGTCTCGGTTATTGTATTGCTTTTAACGTTGGTAACATTGTTGCACAAATTGTTGCTTTCTTTGTTAACAAAGAAAAGACCTTCAACTCAGGTGCTAACGTAGCAATAACTCTTCCTATCTACATAGTATTCACAATTGCACTTATCTTCTTCTCTGCTTGGCTTTCACCAACACTCAACACCCTTTTCTTGGGCTTTGGTTGGGCAGACGCTCTCGCACGTAACGCAGCAATGATGATTTGCTCTGCACTTCAATTCTTCCTTTACTTCCCTGTTGATAAAATTCTCTTCCACAAGAAGAAGGAAGAAAAATAATTCGAAATGCGTAATTCGTAATTTAAGTAAAAAAATTCATCCTATCATTTTTAGTTTAAGAGAACTTTAAATGATAGGATGTTTATTTTACTTAAATTGAGTTTCTCTGAATCCAATAATACTTGGTGATTTTCGTTCATTGAAAAAGTTATAAAAAATAGCCTGTGTTTCTTGTTTTGAGCATTTTTTGTTATAAAGCTTACCCTTACCGTTTTCGCCCACACTCATTTCAACCAATGCTGTATTTTCATCTACAACATACATCTGAATAAAAAGGATGCTATTTATAGGAGCGGGTGGTGTAAGAATTATGTATTCATAGTCATATTCCCACATTCTGCTTAAGGCTAAAACAAGATCTTCAAATGTGCAATTCTCTATTTCATCAATTCCACCGAGTTCAAGAACAAAAGAGCCTGTATATTGAACTTTTGACAGCTTATATCGTGATAAAGTTCTGTCAACTTCCTTTATTAATGCATCGTAGTTTTTATAATTAAGACTTTTAGCTTCTAACATAGCCGCCATAGCTTTTTCTTTTTCACCAACGCCCGCATAAGCAACTGCTAAATTAGCAGGATACACTGGATTTTTAGGATTAAGTTCCTTAGCAGTGGTATAATACTTTACAGCACGCTCATATTTTTGTGTTCTTATATAACAGAAGCCAGCTTTCGCATATAAAGCGTGACTGCTTCTACAATACAATAATGCATCTTCGGCTAAAGAAATTGCTTTTTCATAATCATCAAAACTCATACACATTTCAATAAGATAATACCAGCCATCTTCACAGCTTCTATCAAGAGAAATAGCGTTTTCAAAGTGTTTTTTTGCCTCATCATAAGATTTTTGCTCAAACTCTGCTCTACCCAACCAAGCATGTATCAATGCACCTGATTTTGAATTGCTTGATTTTGACAACGCTTTATTAAAGTTGTATTTTGAAGAATCATAATCTTTTTCACTAAACGCTTTTACACCACGTTCAAAAAGTTTTTTTGGAATTTTTTCTTCTGGCTTAAAAGCGTCTTTAGTCAATTCATATAAAACTTTATCAATTTCACCTTTAATAGCAGAACTCTGGTTTATAAAAAAGGTTTTTATGAACATTGCACCACAAGCCAAAAGTGTCATTACTATTTTCATCAGCTGTGTCGCTCTGATTTCGATTGTACCCTTTTCTATATATTCTGCAACAAAAGTGCCTATTACTATCAACACGGCAACAATCGCAAGTATTCTTAATATTATTGGTCTGTATTTACTCATAATTTCCCCAAAACCTACACTTCTATTTTTTATAATTGCTGACCGCAAGTCCTCAATTATTTACTTCTTCACTATTACTTATTACCCCTTACCTGACACAAATTTCTGATAAATCAGAAATTTGTGTTATTCCAGCCCCAATCGGCATAGCCCATATATTTTACATACACTCTGCTTGGGGAAATGCCGAGCTCCTGCTGTAAAATATCGCAGACTGTACAGGTCATTTTGAGCGCACCGTCCTTTGAAACACCGCCTAAGAGGTCGACGTCTACAATTGCGGAATCTGCACTGTTGTCACCCTTAAACCAAAGCTTTTGATTATCTTCAATACCAACCATAAGCCAGGACTCGGTTTTACCGGGGAAGCACTCAATGGCCTTACCGAATTTTGCTTTCAAGCTTTCCGCTTTTTCATCTGTTACTGTTGCTGTTGTTTTTAAATTAATATATGGCATTTTTAATGCACCCTTTCAAATTTATTTATAATAGCATCGCAGACCCGCAACTCTTCATTCTTCACTATTCATTATTCACTTGAGCGTAGCGACCTACCTGTTCCATTTTCTGCAAAGCTCAAGAATTTGGTCTGTAAATTTAGCTAAATCCTTATTTGCACCCTCAACGTTGTTTTCCGCAACGCGCTCAAGCTGCTGAACGGCGGTCATAAGACGCTTGAATGCCGGAGTAATTCGTTTACCCTGAAGTCTGCCTGAGCCGTATTCCGAAGACGGCACCTTAGGCTTAACTCTGACACCGTCATTTTTAACAAGACACACGCCCGTAACAATATCCCAGCAGTCTCCGCTGTACGGAGCTGTTGCTGAAAAATGCAGTTCTTCATTTATTCTTGCAGTCAGTGTTTCGCAAGCCTCTTCGTTACCGTGAATAACAAATACCTTTTTAGGTGGCTGCTCGAATGCACCAATCCACCTCATAAGTCCCTCGTTATCGGCGTGACCGCTTATTGCATCAAGCACTGCAATTTCTGCATCAACCTTAATTTCCTCACCGAAAAGCTTAACGGTATCTGCACCGTTTACAAGTGTGCGACCCAACGTACCCTCTGCCTGGTAACCAACGAAAAGTATTGTTGAATCGGGGCGCCACAAATTATATTTTAAATGGTGACGAATACGTCCTGCTTCACACATACCGCTTGCAGAAATAATTATTTTTGGTGATTTATCAAAGTTAATTGCCTTAGAGTCATCCGTTGTAATAGAAAGCTCAAGCCCCGGGAAGCTTATAGGGTTAACGCCCGCATCCAAAAGCGCAAGGGTTTCCTCGTCAAAGCATTGCCTTGAGCTTCTGTCAGAGAAAATATTTGTTGCCTCAACAGCCAATGGGCTGTCTACGTAAACTCTGAAATTGTTGTGACCCTTAATTAAATTCTGCTCCTTTATTTCTCTTATAAAGTAAAGCATCTCCTGTGTTCTGCCTACCGCAAAGGAAGGTATAACAAGGTTACCGCCGCGGTCAAAGGTGCGTTGTATTACGTTAACCAAATCACCTATGTAGTCGGGTCTGTCACCATGGCTTCTGTTACCGTAGGTAGATTCCATAATTACGTAATCGGCATCTGTTACGAAGGTAGGGTCTTTAAGAAGCGGTTGCTCAATATTACCTATATCACCTGAGAAAACAAGCTTTTCGGTATCCTTATCCTCAGTTACCCATACCTCTATGCTTGCAGAGCCTAAAAGGTGACCTGCATCTACAAAGCGTATTTCAAGCCCCTTATCTACTGTAATAACCGTATCGTACGGGCAAGGTCTGAAAAGCTTCATTGAGCCTACTGCATCATCCATAGTGTAAAGCGGCTCGTACCTTTCTGCGCCCGAGCGCTTTGCCTTTCTGTTACGCCACTCTGCTTCAAACTCCTGAATGTGTGCAGAGTCACGAAGCATAATTTCGCAAAGGCGTGTAGTAGATTCAGTAGCATACACCTTGCCGTTGAAGCCGTGTGCATACAAAAGGGGTATAAGTCCTGAGTGGTCAATGTGCGCGTGGGTAAGCAAAACGTAGTCAATATCTATAGCAGGTACGGACAGCTCCTGATTTTCGAAAATATCCTTACCCTGCTCCATACCGTAATCTACGATTATGTTTTTACCGTTAGCCTTAATGAGCGTACAGCTACCGGTCACCTCGTGAGCAGCACCAAAGAAAGTAATTGTCATAGAAAAACCTCCCCTTATTTATTCTACAATCATATTACCATATTATCGTCGTTTTTTCAACAAAATATATAAAATTAACACTTTTTTTAATATTTTATTGTTAGCATTACCCTAAAAATTTTTATACATTGAAATAACAACGGCTGTTTGATATAATAATTTACAGGAATTTTAAAGTTACGGGTGATTTAATGGAATCCTTAAAAGAAATATACAGAATAGGCAAAGGCCCTTCGAGCTCACACACCATGGGCCCTGAACTTGCCTCTAAATTATTTTCAGAAAAGAATTCAAAGGCATCAAAATTCATAGTGACGCTTTACGGCTCTCTTTCCAAAACAGGCAAGGGTCACATGACAGACCAAATTATTATAGATACCTTCAAAGGCAAAAATATAAGCGTTATTTTTGCAGACGGTGACGAAAGTAAGCTTTACCACCCGAACACAATGACCCTTGAGGCATTTGACGAAAACGAAAAAGTTCTTGATTTTTGGCGAGTTTACAGTGTCGGCGGAGGTAAAATTGAAATTGAGGGTCAGCCCTCAGTTGCCGTTCAGGACGTTTACCCGCTTAACACATTTTCAGAAATAAAACAATACTGCATTGACAAAAACATCAGGCTTTGCGACTACGTACGCGAGGTTGAGGGTGATGAAATATTCTTGTACCTTTCAATTGTATGGGATACGATGAAGCAGGCAATTGAGCGCGGTCTCTGTACAGAGGGCGTGCTTTACGGCGGCCTTGACGTACAAAGAAAGGCTAAAATCCTTCACAACCAAAGGCACATAGATGAAAGCCCCGAAACGCGCGAAAGCCGACTTGTGTGCTCCTTTGCTTTTGCTGTAAGTGAAGAAAACGCGGGCGGCGGCACAATAGTAACCGCACCAACCTGCGGCGCCAGCGGTGTTTTACCTGCCGTGCTTTATTATATGCAGAAAAAACGCGGTTTTTCCGACTTTGAAATATGCAATGCGCTTGCAACTGCAGGGCTTATTGGTAACGTAATTAAAACAAACGCTTCAATAAGCGGTGCCGAGTGCGGCTGTCAGGCTGAAATTGGTTCCGCCTGCTCAATGGCTTCAGCAGCATTGGCAGAATTATTCTATATGGATTTAGACCAGATTGAGTACGCTGCAGAGGTTGCTATGGAGCACCACTTAGGACTCACCTGCGACCCCATTTGCGGTCTTGTGCAAATCCCTTGCATTGAAAGAAATGCAGTTGCTGCAATGCGTGCCATAAACGCATTAAACCTTGCAAACTTCCTTACTCACACAAGAAAAATTTCGTTTGACGTTGTTGTTAAAACAATGTACGAAACAGGCAGAGATTTATTCAGCAAGTACAGAGAAACAAGTGAGGGCGGACTTGCTAAAAACTACCAAGAATAATTTAAACTCAATATAAAAAAAGGCTGTAAAAAACCTTCGTTTTTTACATCCTTTTTTACAACTTAATTAAATTCGTCGAATCTTTCGTTTTTCTCTTTTTTATCCTTCTTGCTTTCGTCCTTTTGCTCTTCTCCGGAACCAGCGGCAGGCTGTGCCTTGCCCATTTGCTTTTTAATTTCTGAAAGTCTGTACGCAATAGCAGCGTTCTGTACCTTTAATTCTTCTATCTGCTCGGAAATATCGCTCTTGACCTTTAAAAGCATAGCGAATAAAAAGCCGAGGCTTGCAAATGCAGCTACACCAACGACAATATAGTAAACGCTGTAAGCATTCACGTTAATTAAAGCGAGTAATAAAACCATTGGAATAACAAAAGCTATTAAAGCAAATGCAACTGTTATTAAAGCAATTTTCACCTTTGACATTATTCATTCTCCTTTGCAATTCTCTGTAAGCCGTCAAAGCCTATTTTCACTGATTCAAATACATCCATATCGTAGCAAAGGTCCTGCTCAATAACAATGTATTTAACACCTATTTCCTGACACGCTCTGTAGCAAGCAGAAAGATCTAAGTTACCCGTACCGCATTCTGCAAAGCGTTGCTCATTGTTTACAATTCGCATATCCTTAAAGTGGCAAACCTCTGCTCTGCCTTTAAGTTTTTTAATAAAATCTGCCGGTGTTACACCGCCAACCTGCATCCAATACGTATCCGGGATAAAATGAAGTGTTTCCGGTGTGGTTTCTTCAATAAGTCTTTCAAAGGTCCTTTTACCGTCGTAGCACTCAAATTCAAAGGCATGGTTGTGGTAACAAAGCTGCTTGCCGTTTTCGTGAAGCTTTGTACCTATTTCGTTGCACTTATTTATAAAACCCCACACAGCCTCGTATGAATCGTGAAGGTTAAAAGGCATAGCACCAATACCCATGTTTTTACAGTTGATTAAATCGTGCTCTTTAATTAAGGCAGGTAAATCGTTCTTGTAGCGTTCATATGGCTTATGTGTAACACAAACCTCCATACTATACTTTTTTACAAGCTCGCCCACAACAACCGGGTCAATGGGACCTATTGCGGATATCTGAATCACGTTACAGCCTATACCCTGCAAAAATTTAAGAGTTTCTTCAAAATCCTCAGCATTTTGGCACTTATCTCTGAGAGTAAAAAGCTGAACGCCTAATTTTATATCACTCATAGAAGCAACCCCCTCGTAGTTATTATATATACATATTTTAACATATTTTTTTGTAATGTAAAGATATTTTTTCAATTGTTGATTTTCTCTTCACATCACTGTCTTCTTGTTAAAATAACCAACTAAAGCCCTTCTCAATTGTAAAAAAACACAAATTTCACACATTCTGTTAAATTTCTGTTTACAATTAAGTAGTATTCTGCTATTATAAGATTAGAGAGTTACGGAAAAGTTTCGGTTACCCTAAGTCATATTTTCAGTTGGGAGGTTGGGGTATGTTGAAGTTTTTAAACACAAAAAAGGGCTTTACTTTAGTTGAGCTTATAATTGTTGTTCTTGTTATAGGAATTCTCACGGCAATAGCTATTCCTTCATATACTGCTATTCAAAAAAGTACAAACATCAAGGTTTGCAGATTGCAGAGAAAAGATATTGCTTTACAGGCTCAAAACTGGTGCGTGAAAAACAATTTTAACGACAATTTTAATTACTGCATTGTTACGTCCGACGGTAAAACTCCTGAGGTTGTTGCGCACGAAATGGATTTGTCTGCTGACCAGATATACCTGCTTGAAACAGACATACACCCACACCTTTGCTGCTGTCCGTCACTTGGTGTGTACACAGTTGTTGTTGTTCCGCAAATAAGCGGTATACCGGAAGTTGTCGTTACCTGCAGCGGCGGTGATGACACAGGTCTTCACAAGGACCCCGAATAAATTCTAAAAAGCAATTAAAACAGGAGACGCCAAATTGGCGTTGTTCTTATCGGAGAAAATAGAATTCTTTTAAATTCAGCTAAGAACCAGCATCGCATTTGTAAGTACAAATGCACTTGGGCAGTAGCCCAAACCCACTAACAACAGAAAAGAGAAGATTCGTATCATAACGAGTCTTCTCTTTCTTTTTGTCTGATAAGTGATATGCTGACTAAAGTCATCGTGATATTTTCGCTTTGCGAAAGTGATATGAAACATATCTGTTTCGTGATATTCTATTCGCCATAAACTGTCCACAGGACAATATCACTATGCGTAGCATAATATCACTGCGAAGCAATATAACTCGCCGTCAGGCGAATAGAGTTGCGTGATACTCCGTTAAGAGTATCACGCTAAAGCGTCTCCTGTTTTTTTAATGCATATTTCTTCAAGCTCTTTTAACACCTTTTTCCGCCGCGTCGGACTAATATTGTATCGTCGCCAATAACCACAATATCCTTCCAGCAAATAACAATTTCTTCGCCTCTGCCTAAAAAGCCGCAAATACCGTGACCGCAAAAAACAATTATGCTTACAAGACAACCTGTGCAGGTGTCAATTTCCACGTCACTTATACAACCGATTCTACAGCCGTCATCTACGTTAATAACTTCCTTTGAACGAAGGTCTGTAACTGAGCACTTCAAAAAAATCACCCTATATTCCAAAATCATTTTCTATAAGTGAACATCTTTTCAGCTTTTCAAGACCGTATTTTTTTCTTATTTTATCTCTGGCAGCCTCAAGGCGCTCCTCTTTCTCGTGTTTTTTATGAACGTCAATGTCAAAAAAGGATGCCTGAGTAAACAGTGAATAGGAATCGAGTAGCTTTGTGCCTGTTATGCTAAGCGCTCTTATGGGCTCCTTGGTAACGTCTACGCTTTCTTCAATAAGCTTCAACGCCGCCTCGGCTAAATCGTACGCCAAATCTGTCGGCGAATCCAAGGTGCCGGAGCGCATTACGGTTTTTAAGGAGGTATCCCTTATACCCACCTGAATCCCTGCGCACGCTACGTCGTGATTTCTTAAGCGTGCAGAAACCTTATCTGCCAAAAAGAAAACACACGTGCGCACATCTGCCCACGTTTTAAGGTCGTGCTTAAAGGTCATTCCGTTACCTATGGATTTGTACGCATCACGATACTCAAAATGGTTAACCTTACTGTAATCGTAACCGTTTGCATACTGAAAAATAACCTTGCCCTGCACGCCTAAAAGATTTTCTAAAACACCCTCGCCTATTTCCGCAATATCTCCAATTGTATTTATGCCGACGTTTTTAAGCTTTTCTGCCGCCTTTTTACCTACGGTAAACAAATCATTAGCAGGTAAAGGATACAACAGCTCTTTAAAATTTTCTTTGGTAATAACCGTTACCGCGTCAGGCTTTTTGTAGTCACTGCCCATTTTAGCGAAGATTTTATTAAAGGATACTCCTACAGATATTGTAACCCCTATTTCCCTTTTTATTACTTCTCTTAATTCGTTTGCAATTTCCTCTCCGCTGCCAAAAAGCTTTTGCGAGCCTGTAACGTCTAACCAGCATTCATCCATACCAAAGGGCTCAACCAAATCTGTGTAACGGCAGTAAATATCAAATATTTTTTTAGAAAACTCCTTATATTTTTCGTAGTGCGGCTTAACAATAAGAAGGTCCTTGCATTTTGCTCTCGCCTGCCAAATGGGCTCGGCTGTCTGTACGCCGTATTTTTTTGCCTTTTCATTTTTTGCTAAAACAATGCCATGTCTGTACTCGGGGTCACCGCACACGGCAAATGCATAGTTTTTAAGCTCCGGATTCATACTTGCTTCTACCGAGGCAAAAAAATTGTTACAGTCACAATGCAATATAACTCTTTCCACACTTACACCCTCTGTTGCTTACGAACACCGTACGGTGTTCGTTAATGGCTACATTATAGCAGAACATTTGTTCTGTGTAAAGGGTTTTCAAGTAAAAAAATATTACAATTTTTTGTAATGATTTACTTTTTATGTAATTTATGCTTTAATATAAATATAAAATACGTTACTTGCTTTGGGAGTAGATTATGATTTTTCTTATGCTTTTAGGGTTGGTAGTTTTTTCACTACTCGCCCTTTTTATTTTCAAAAAATCCAAAAAAATCTCTGAGAATAACAAAAGGCTGCTTTTAGTTATTTTAAGCTTTGTTATTTTTGCATTGGGACTCGAAACCACTATTTTCAACGTTAACTTTTACAGCTCTTTTTCTCAAGAAAAAATATCTTTAAATCATTATTTAACTAATTTCCGCGTTAATAATGATTATGTTATAACTTATGAAAATAGTACGGTGTTTTTACCCGAGATAGATGAAAAGGTTAAAAATATCTATGTTGATTTAAATACCGCTTCTTCATCCGGCAACGTTTCTGTTACCGTTAAATTAAGTGACGAGGCTAACGTAGTGACCTACGAAACACCCGAAAGAGTAATTTCTGAAAGCGTAGAAAAAAGTCAGTTTATAAATTTGCATCCTTCGGGCAAGGTTTCGGGAATGAGCATTGAATTTGATTTAGCCGAAAACGAAACGCTTGTTTTAAACGGAATATCTCTGAACGAAAAACGCCCCTTTGATTTTTCAGTTGTAAGAATTCTTATTGTGCTTTCAATTTTAGCCTTTTTCTGTTTATTCTCATCAAAATCTGAGCTTAATAAAACAAGCCTTGCAGAAAGCAAGGACGCATATTCATATACGGCAACGCTTTTAATATGCTCAATGTGTGTTATTTTCACAATATTGGCTGTACTGAATCCGCTGTTTTTAGGTGTAACCCTCGACCACAACGGACTGCAATTTGTACCTCTCGGTATGCAGAATCATAATATGTACGACGAATTAGCCACGGCAATATTAAACGGCAAAGTCTACATTGACAACAATGACGTGCCCGACTCCTTAAAAGAGCTTTCAAACCCGTACGATACTGTTTTAAGACAGCTTAAGGCTAACCAGACGGGTGACAAATACCGTTGGGACGTAGCTTACTTTGACGGTCATTATTACGTTTATTTCGGCATAGTGCCTTTACTTTTGATGTACCTGCCATTCAGAGCAATTTTTTCTGCACCCTTCCCTACTGTTTTGGGAATTATAGTATTTGCTATACTTTTTACAATAGGCGCTTACCGACTCATAACACTTTTAGCCGAAAAGAAATTTAAAAAGCTTTCTGCAGGAAGCGTGCTTTTAATTTTTACTACAACGGTAATTTCCTGCGGACTTATATTTTTAGTAAAGCGTCCCGATTTTTACTCCATACCTATTATTACCGGCATGACCTTTTCTGTTTTCGGGCTTTACAACTGGCTTTGCGGTATTTATAACGAAAAGCACAAAGGGTTAAGATTTTTATCAGGCTCAATTTGCATGGCGCTTGTTGCAGGCTGCAGACCTCAATTACTGCTTTTAACCTTCCTTGCAATTCCGCTGTTTTTCAAAAAATATATAATTAACAAAGAAATAAAATCTAAAAAGGGCATTGCAGAATTAGCTTTGCTTTTAGCACCGTATATAATTGTTGCTGCAGGGCTTATGTATTACAATTATATACGCTTTGGCTCACCGTTTGATTTTGGCTCGAATTACCAATTGACCACAAACGACGTTACAAAGCGCGGTATGAATATGGGCAGAGTAGGACTCGGATTTTTCACCTACCTTTTCCAGCCGCCCGTATTCACGGCAAAATATCCGTTTTTAGAAAAGGCTGCTATAGAAACAAATTACGTCGGCAAAACTATTTATGAAAACTGCTTTGGCGGACTTATTGCCTCAACACCGTTTTTGTGGTTTTTAGCTCTTTTGGGCAAAGCAAAAAATACCCTCAGGGAAAAGAAGCTTTTAAGCTACACCGTGCTTTTAATTTTATTCGGCTTCACAATAGTATTTTTCGACACGCAGGCAGGCGGACTTTTGCAAAGATACGTAAGTGATTTTGGCTTTATATTCTTTGGCGCAGCAATTCTTATTGTATTTTCACTGTTAGAAAAAGCGGAAACAGAAAACGAGAAATCACTTTTAAATAAATTAACATTCTGTTCATCTGTTTTAAGTATTTTTTACTCTTTTTCACTTGCTTTTTCCGTATCAGATGTTACAATAGATACAAGGAACCCCGCACTTTTCACGTACCTTTCGGAGATGGTGCAATTCTGGTTATAAAAATAGTTTTTAAAGGAAAGAGAAAATTTATTATGGCAAATTTCAAGAAAACCCGCTTAATGAAAGCACTTTCATTAGTATTCGCAATTGCAATTACAGTTACCGCGCTTACCGGCTGCGGCGGCAAAAAGGAGGAGCCTACCACAACCGAGCCCACTACCGTTATTACAACAGAGCCCCCGGTAATTTTCAGAAACCCGTTAACCGGTGAAGCAGGCTACGACGAAGCTCTTTTAGGCAACAGGCCTGTTATGGTAGTTGTTGAAAACCATCCGCAGGCAAGACCGCAATGGGGACTCACCTCTTCAGACGTTGTTTTCGAAATGGTTGCCGAGGGCGGCATTACAAGAATGATTTTAATGTACGCAGATGCCTCAAGGCTTCCTGATAAAATAGGACCTGTAAGAAGCGCAAGACACTACTTTTTAGATTTAGCCGAAGGTTACGATGCAATTTTCACTCACTTTGGTCAAAGCCCTTATGCAAAAAAGCAGCTTGCAAACCACGGCATTAACAACGTTAACGGCTACGTTGACGGCAAATACTTTGCCCGTGATAAATCACGAAACGTAGATTCCGAGCACACTGCATACACTACAAAAGATAAGGTAGTCACCGCTATTGCAGATAAAAATTACCGCACAACCCTTAACGACGGCTACCAAAACGCATTCCTTTTTAATGAGGACGGCAACAAGGTTTTAGCCGACGGCTCTTGTGTAAGTGCAACAGTTTCATTTTCAAGCGGCTTTACCTACACCTTAAATTACGACAAGCAAGAAAACCTTTACTACTCTTCCCTTAACGGCAACCCGTTTATGAGCAGTGACGGTACACAGCAAAGCTTTACAAACGTTGTAATTCTCTACACAAGCATTTCCGCTATTTCGGGTGATGCAAAAAACAGAGTAGACTTTGACTTAAGCAGCGGTCACGGCACATATATTTCTAACGGCTCTTACGAGGCTATTGAATGGGAAAAGGGTGACAGTACAGATATGTTAAAGCTCTACGACACAAACGGTGAGGAGTTAAAGCTCAACGTGGGCAAAACCTACATTGCTATTTGTGACGATAGCAGAGAGGCTGTAAACACAATATCTTAAAAACAAAACAGTTGTTGCAATCGCAACAACTGTTTCTTTTCTTACGAAATCTTAATTTGATTTTATATTCTCTCTATGTTATCATAAAAAATACAAAGGCGGTGGTAACGTGTCAGCAAAAATACTTTTGGTTGAGGATGATATTTTTCTTCGTGACGGAATAAAGGAAGCGTTAAAAAAAGAGGGGTATTCTGTATTCACAGCAGAAGATTGTAAAACAGGAAAGGCGGAGTTTGTAAAGGAAAGCCCAGACCTTTTAATACTTGACGTAATGCTCCCTGATGGCAACGGCTTTGACCTTTGCACACTTTTCAGGTCGCTTAATAAAAATGTGCCAATACTCTTTCTTACCGCCTGTGATGATGAGGTTCAGATTGTCCGTGGACTTGATTCCGGTGCAGATGATTACGTTACAAAGCCTTTTAAATTACTTGAGTTGCTTTCAAGAATAAGAGCAATTTTAAGACGAAGCAGTAACACAATTCTTAACTCAAGTGATATTACAATAGATATAAGCAATATGACTGTAAAATGTAAAGGACAGACTGTTTTTGTGACGCCTATTGAATTTCAGATTCTTTCTACACTTGTGCGTAACAACGGTGTTATAGTTACAAGAAGTGTGCTTTTAGAAAATATATGGGATAGTGACGGTGCTTTTATTGACGACAACACACTCTCTGTTCATATAAGCAGACTTCGTGAAAAAATCGGCGCAGAGCATATTAAAACAGTTCGTGGTATCGGCTACAGATGGGAGAATTAAAATGACAACCTTAGAAATTATTTTAATCTTAATTGTAGCCTTGTTGTGTCTTTTGATTTTAGCATTTACTATAAAATCAATAAAAACTAAAAAGCAGATAAATGCTTTGACTGAAAGTATAGAAAAGTATTTAGAAAATGGCAATTTAACAAAATTCAGCACGGAGGATAATGATTTTTCTACTTTACAAAATGCAGTTTGTGATTTAGAAAACGCTTTAGAATTACAAAAGCATAATACTAAAGCAGAAACACAAAGAAATTCAGATTTTATTGCAGATATTTCTCATCAGTTCAAAACCCCTATTGCAGGGTTAAAATTGTATATTGAAATGGATAACGAATTAAATCCAACTGACCATACAGAAAAAGAATTACAGCTGATAGAGAAAATGGAAGAGTTAATTGGGAAGCTCTTGCACCTTGAAAAAATTAAAACCGATGCTTACACAATGGACTTTGCAGCTTGTGAGGTAAGTGAAATTGTAAGTAGCATTATAACCGACTTTAAACCGATTTTTAGTGAAAAAGAGTTTACTGTTACAGGTAGCAGTAAAATGCGTTGTGATAAATCGTGGCTTTTCGAAGCAATTGGCAACGTAATTAAAAATGCGTGTGAGCACACCGCCGATAACGGAAAAATTGACGTTATAATTGAAGATAGTGAACAGTCAACTATTGTAACTGTTTCTGATAATGGCGGTGGAGTTGACAAGGAAGAAATTTCTAAAATTTTTAACCGCTTTCACAGGACTAAAAATGCAAAGCCGCAAAGTGCAGGTATTGGTCTTGCAATTACAAAAGCAATAGTTGAAAAGCACCACGGAACTATAAGTGCTGAAAACACAGAAAAAGGTCTCAATATTATTATGTGCTTTCCGCATTTAGATGGGTATGTAACTTATTAAAAATCAAGAAAGTGACTTTAATCTTACGAAAATGTAAGATTAAAGTCACTTAAATTTAATGTTAGTGTTTTACAATAGAGCTACAGTAAATTATAAGGAGAATTTTTATGAGTATTATTGAATGTAAAAATTTAACAAAGGAATATTTAAGCGGTGAAAATGTAGTAGTCGCTTTAAACGACGTCACAGTAAGCTTTGAAAAAGGTGAATTTGTTGCAATTACCGGCCCTTCAGGCTCAGGTAAATCTACATTTTTACATTGCCTCAGTAGCCTTGAAAATGCTACAAGTGGCGAGGTTATTTATAATAACGAGAGTTTAAAAAGCTATAACGATAATCAGCTTTCCATTTTAAGAAGAAGACGCTTTGGCTTTGTTTTTCAGGCTTATAACTTGGTTGAGGAATTAACAGGCTATGAAAACATTCTTTTACCTATTATGCTCGACAAGAAAAAGCCTGACGAAGAATACCTTAAAAAGATTATAGATATTTTAGGCATTGAAGATAGATTAAGTCACTTACCATCTGCTCTTTCAGGTGGTCAGCAACAAAGAATTGCAATAGCACGTGCACTTGCAAACAAACCAACAATTCTTTTTGCCGATGAGCCAACAGGTAACCTCGACGGTAAAAGTGGTAGAGAGGTGCTTTCACTTTTAAAATACGTTAGCAAGGAATTAGGCGTAACGCTCATTCTTGTAACTCACGATTTAAACGTTGCAGAGCAAGCAGACAGAGTTATTACCATTGAAGATGGTGCAGTAATTAAAGATAGTAAAAATATATCCGTCCAAGGTGAATAAGTCAAGGTGAGTAATTATGAAAAAGAAAAAGCTTACTTATAATTCCCTTGCATTAGGGAACTTAAAAAACCGTAAGAAGCAATACACACTTCTTATTATCGGAATAATTCTTTCTATGACACTTTCGTCGAGCTTTACGTTTTTTGTTTCGAGTGCCGTAAGTTCAGCGTTGGAAACACATAATTTTCTTTACGGTAAGCAGTCCCACATTATACTTAATACCGTAAGAAATGAAGATACGGAAGAATTTTTGAATTCTAATGTAACGACTCACGGATATGCACATGTTTTGGGGAAAATCGCTGCACCTGATAGTGAACAAAACACCGGCACCTGTGTTGCATGGTTAGAACCGCGAGCAGAAGAACTTTATTTTCAAACTCTTATTGAAGGTAGAATGCCTGAAACAGAAAATGAAATTGCCATTGAAAAAAGTTCTTTAACAAGACTTGGTATTGACTACAAATTAAACGATAAAATCAGCTTTGATTTTTATGTTCAGGATGCAGACCGACCAAAAGAAAAGCCCATTAAAAAAGAATATACACTTGTTGGTATTTTAAATGACAAAAAATCCAACATAGAAGCACAATCTTGGGCAAGTGATATACGAATTCCCTCAGCATTTGTTATGGATAACACACAGGTAGAAGCAGGTGGCAAGGAAGCCTTACATCTCTACATTTCAAGTCCTGAAGATGAATTTATAAGTGAATATGTCGAGTTAACAAGACCTTTGAGGAAAGGTTATTATGGTGCTAATGATGGTCTGAGTTGGTATCTCACAGGCGGCTATGAAATCATGTACACAGTCGCGGATACTTTTGGTGTTAATGCCCCTTATTTACTTATTCTTGTCTTTGTTGCAGTTTTAGCAATTGCCGCAAATATTGGTATAGTCAATGCGTTTTCAACAAACTTAAAAGAACGTAAAAAACAAATAGGTCTTTTAAGAAGCGTTGGTTCTACAAAACGACAAATAATAAAAATATATGGTAAAGAAACTTTTATTTTATGCCTTATATGTACACCAATAAGCATTTTAATTTCTGTTTTAGCAGTTACTTTAAGCGTAAGAACATTTGGCGAAAACTTTGTGTTTAAGCCAAGCTGGTGGGTGTTGCCTTTAAGTGCGTTGTTAAGTATTTTAATTGTTACACTTTCTTCGTTTATTCCTTTGTTTTCTGCTTCAAGAATTACACCAATGCAGGCAATAAGAAATATTTCTCTGAACAGAAAAATAAAAACTAAAAAAATTAAAACACAACAAGAGTTTGATACCTCAAAGCTTTTAGCAAAAAGAAATATTAAGCTTTATAAAAGCAAGCAGGTTTTAACAAGCATAATTCTTGCTATAGCGGTTTTCGGCTCGCTTTTTGGTTTTTCTTTCGCTAAAGGAATGAAAGAACAGAACACTTCTCTTAATTCCGATTATGAAGTTATTTCTGATATGGAGTACTCTTCAAAAAGAATTGCCAATTACGATTGGTTCCGTTACGGAATTTCTGAAAATGATGTTCAAGATATACTTTCCAATAGTTACGTAGAAAGCGTTAAAGGCAGAAAAGAAACTAACGGTTATATTGAGGTGCCGGAGCTTACAGATTACTTAAAGCTTTGTAATTATGCAACTGGTGTTTACCCTGCAACCGTTGACGGAGTTGTAATAACAAAAGAAAATTACGAAAAATATCAGGAAATACCTATAGAAAACACAGCAGTTATTGAAAAAGCTAATATCACTTCACCTATTCTACCATTAGATTTTTTAGCATTATCGGAAGATAAATTCAGAAATGAAGATGAAACTGTTTTAGAAGGTAAAATAAACATAGATAAACTAAACTCTGGTGAAGAAGTAATTCTTGTTTTACCTAAAACTCTTCAGCTCACAACATATCATTATATATTTGAAGAAGAAAAATACGGATTTTCTGACCTTTCGGTAAATGCTGTACCGGCTGAAATTCCTGATGAAAAAATAACAGTATTAAATTCTGCTGAATTAACAACTGAATTTAAGGTTGGCGATAAAATTAAATTAGGCTGGATAATTTCAAATGATGGTAAAATACCATTAGACTACCCTGAAGAAGGTACAGGTACAAAACCAACCATAACAAAAGGTACTTTTGACCACGAGAAAATCGAAAAAGAAGTTACTGTTGGTGCAATCATTTATGAATACTCGGGTATATTAGAGCAACTATTCAACAGATATTGCGAGCCTTGTGTGTTAACAACTATTGATGGTTTAAACACTTTCACACAAAATGTACCTTATGAAAAAATTGAAGTGAAGCTTAACACAGAATGCACAGAAGAAATAAACAAAGAAATAACAAATTCTTTTGACAGACTCTTTGCCGGTCAAGACACAATTACAAGGTCGTTATATGAAATTGAAAAACAAAACATGCTCTCAACTAAAACTATGTATATAATTGTTACTGCTATTGTAATTTTACTCTTTACGTTATGCGGCAGTATGATTAACAATGCTCTTACTGCAAGAATAAGAGAGAGTAAAAAAGAGATTGGCACACTACGCGCTGTTGGTGCTTCCAGTAAAGAAATTTCTTCTTCTTACATCCGCCAGGTACTTTCAGTTTTAGGTGTTGGTACAATTACAGGTGTCGTTGCTTTCGGATTGTTCTTTGGCATTTATTGTCTTATTGCTTTAAGCTATAACCAGACTCAGGATGATTTTATTCTGACATTTTGGGAGACACTTGTAGGTTTAATTGTATTAGTAATCGGTTGTATTTTTAATATTTACTTAAAAGTCAGAAAAGAAATGAAGCACAGTATAGTAGAAAATATAAGGGAGTTGTAAAATATGAAAAAGAAAAAGTTAACATATAATTCCCTTGCTTTTAGCAATTTAAAAAACCGCAAGAAGCAATACATTTTAATGATAATTGCTATTATACTTTCAACAATTTTTTCTTCAAGTATAATTTATTTTGCTTTTAGTGCTTATTCTTCTATTGTTGAAAAATCACATCTTAATCTTGGTAAGCAGGACTGCATTATGATTAATGCTGACAAAGAAATATTAAATGACGCAATAGAAAAAGGGATTATTGACAAAATAGGTTATGGTCATATTTTAGGTTTTGCTTATGTAGAAGAAGAAAATAAAATTGATGGTACTTCTGTTGCATATTTGGAAAACGAAGCTGTACCACTTGCAAATCCTGTTATCATCGAGGGTAATTATCCGCAAAAAACAGGTGAAATTGCAATTGAGCAATCTGCATTAATGCGACTTAATTTAAATGCAAAAATCGGTGACACTATCACTTTAAAATTTGCACCTCAAAACTCTAAAAAAACGCTTGATAAAGTTATCGAAAAAAATTACGTCTTGTGTGGGGTTTTAGCAAACAAGCGTGAAAACTTATTAAGTGATATTTCGGGCTATTCATCAGACACTCTTTTCCCCGCGGCTTTCGTTCACGAATCTGAAATAATAGAAGCCGGTGGTAAAGAAGCTCTTATAGGTTATTATACTTTCAACCCCGAAATTGATACTAAAATCATTTTTGATTTTTTTGCAACAGATAATCGTATTTACACTAAATGTATAGATGTTTGCTATACATTTTCAAGTGATGAAACACCATCTCTTGCAACAGTTACTAACGCATATTATGTGTTACCGGATATGCAAGGCTTTTTGGTAAGTCTGGTTTATATTTTTATTTTTATTGTTATACTTTTATTGGCTTCTGCTGTCGGAATAATAAATGCGTTTACAACTAATTTAAAAGAGCGAAAAAAACAAATTGGTATGTACCGTGCAGTTGGTGCAACAAAAAAACAAATTATAAAACTCTTTGGCAGAGAAACAATAATTTTAAGTTTAATTTGCACACCAGTAAGTCTTTTGATTTCATTTCTATTAGTAAAAATCATTCTTCCGTTTGTTGATAAAGATGCTATTTTCAAACCAAATATCTGGGTTCTTTTATGTTGTGGAGTTTTCAGTTTTATCTGTATTATTTTTGCTTCACTCATTCCCCTTGTAAGTGCAAGTAAAATTTCACCTATGCAAGCAATAAGAAAGATTGACGCAACCAGAAAAATCAAAAACTCTAAAATAAAAACAAAGAAAAACTTTATAGCATCTGACCTTATTGCTAAAAGAAATATTGCCATTTCTAAGGGTAAGCAGATATTTGTCAGCATTTTTTTGGTTATAAGCATTATATTTTCTTGTTACCTTTTTTCATATTTAGAGTATGAAAAAAATTATACTTATGAAAGTGCGTATGATTATACTTTAAGTCTAACAAGCGGTAGTGTTTATGCTGGTATAAATCCACTTGATAATAATACCGGTTTTACAGAAAACCAAAAGAATGAGGTTTTGCAAAAAGAGTATATAGGTACTGCTTATGGAACAAAAGAAGTATATGCTAACGTTATAGTTGATAAAATGACTGACTACTTAAAAACATATAACTGCGATATGTATGAGGATAACTTTTCCACACTTGATTCGTTAGAAACAAACTTGAAAAATCGTACTTTTTTCAATGAATTAAATGATTATTCCAAAGAAATAAAACGCGGTGCAAATTACGATGAATTTTTTCATAGCAAAATAATTGCACTGGATGAAGATTATTTAAAAAAATATGAAAAACGAGTTTGTGACGGAAAAATAGATATTGATAAACTCAATAGCGGTGAAGAAATAATATTGTTAGCACCTGAAAACGCTTATTTATATATAAGTTATATAGACGAATGGGAAGATTTCTCTAATGCCGGTTTCAATGTTTTTGAAACGCCTGTAGAATATATGGAAAGTGATTACATAATTTCAGAAAAGCGCACTTTAAAAGCCGGTGACACAATAGACATAAGCGTTTTAACAACCGAAAGTGAAGCCGATATGTATAATTTCACCTACAACGAAAAAATCAGTGAAACAAGAAAAACTACAAAAATAGGTGCAATAGCAGAATTCTTTCCAGATAATGAGCTCTTGTTACATTCTTTCCCTGGAATTTACGTTATCACAACAATTGATGGTTTGAATAATTTTGCAAAAAATGTACGTTACAAAGATTTAGTTTTTAATCTTAATAGACCTTGCACTGATGAAATTGATGAAGATATGACTAAAACTCTTGAAGCGATTGAAACATCAGTTTATAACTCACATTACATTTCACATTATGCTTTTAACAAAGAACAGAAAGAAATGTACACTAACCTTACTTCCATTGTTCTTGCTATAGTAATTCTTATTTTCACAATTTGTTCGAGCATTATTAACAACACATTAACCACCAATATAAGAAACGACAAAAAGAAAATTGGTACTATGCGTGCTGTTGGTGCTGATAACAAAGTAATATTTTCTTGCTATATCAAACAATTGCTTTCAATGTTTAAATGGGGTTACGTTTTAGGTTTTGGAGGATTTTTAATTTCTTATATCACTTATTATTTATTTGTTAAATCAAACGACAACGACTTTTATATGATATTCAGTCCTTGGTTTACAGTTATAATTGGTTTATTTGTTTTTGTTTTCTGTTCTTTAAATCTCTGGTTTAAAATTAAAAAAGAAACCAAAAACAGCATTGTTGAAAACATAAGGGAGTTGTAATATGAAACGAATTTTAATATTTTTAATGTGCCTTTCACTTCTTGTGCTCCCCTGCTTTGCTGAAGGCGACACCTTTGAGATAACTGAATCGGTAACAGAAAGCACTACTATAGCAGCTACAGAAGCCACGGCTCCCGAGGCTACCGAAAAAGCTACTGCACCAACTACTCAAAAAACTGAGCCAACCACTAAAAAGGCTGACTCAAAAGTTGAAAAAGAAGAGGCAGAAGAAATCCCGGAAGATAATTCGCAACCTCGTCTTATGGTAGTAAGCTATGAAATAGAGGATGGCTTTATAAGTCCCGAAGAAACAAAAATACTTACTATAACCTTAAAGAATATGCATTCTAAAAAGCGAGTAAGTAACATTAAGCTTTCTGTTTTTGAGGACTCTGACGAAATAAGACCAACAGGAATGGGTACAAAGTATGTCGAGTCTATTGGTGCTAATAAATATTATACCTGGTCGGTTGAATTAAAAGCAGTGCACACTGCTGCTATAGGTGAGCATAAATTGAGCTTCAGCTGTGAGTACGAGGACAAAAACGGCTCCGGCTACAATGCAGATGATACTTTAAGAATTGAGGTAAGACAGCCTGCACTTTTAGAGTTCGACGGTGCAAAGCTCCCTGTAAAGGTTGTTCAGGAGGACACTGTCACAGTAAACATAAATCTTATGAATACCGGTAAAGCTTCACTTTATAACTGCAAGGTCGATTTTAAAATTGACGGTCTTGACTCGGGCGGCAGTAGCTTTGTAGGTGAAATTGCTCCGCAGGAAAGTGCAACTGCAAGTGCTAATTTGAGAGTTGATTCTGAGCTTACAGGCAAGGTAACTGGCACAATAGTTATTACCTACGAGGACTCTTTCGGAGAAAAGTTTGAACTGAAAAAAGACGTTGAAACTAAAATTGAAAAGAAGGTTATAAAAGCCGAAAAGCAAGAAGAAAAAGAAAAGAAAAACCCGTTATGGTGGTTATTCCTTTCAGGTGGTCTTATTCTCGGTGGCGGTCTCGGTTTTGGCATTCCGTTCTTTATAAATTCAAATAAACAACGAAAGAAAGACGAAGAAAGATTATAAAAAAAATCACCCACAAAGCAGCTTGCTTTGTGGGTGAAAATTTTTAATCAATAGCGTCTACTATGCCGCCTATAAGTGAGCCTAACGCACCGGCTGTTTTTGAGCCTGCAGAAGCAGGAGCTGAAGGTGCTGTGGTTGAAACAGGGAAGCCGCCTATTGTGCTGTCTATCGGAGCAAGAAGCACCTTACCCGTACCGCGGTAAACGTTAACAAAGCCTTCGCCTGAAGCCGCAGAGCCTATAAGAGTTTTACCTGAACGCTCAACTGTAAAATTCAAGGAATCGCTCCATGCAATTGCAAAGCTACCGTCGACCTTAAGAACATCGTTTTCAAGGGTTACCTCTATGAGCTCCTCTTGTGGGCAGCGACACTCAAGAACTGCAACTCCGTTACCCTCAAGTGCTAAGTTAAACAAGCCCTCACCGCCAAGAACTGCGGAGGAAACGTTTGAACGAGCAACTAATTTTTGTTTTATGGAAGCATCACAAGCTAAAAACAAGCCGTCATCAAGAACAACTCTGCCGTTCCACTCAGCTGTGTCGAGTAAAACAATGTGTCTGTATGTAGGCTCTAAAACCAAGGTACCGTCACCTACGTATTCAGGCTTAATTGCGGTTTCCCCCGTTACCTTACCCTTAACAAGCTTACCGAGAAAATCACCTGCGCCCTTAACGCCCGTTGTTGCATTAACGTTACCTACAGTCCATTGCATAGCACCTGCCTGGCAAATAATACCGTTAGATTTTGAAAGGTCACATACAACCTGCCTTTTTCTGATGTTCATTTCATCACAGAAATAAGCGGTCATAGCAGTAGACGGAGAAACACTTAAATCTCTCTTATACTGAATAACCTGGAAAGGGCCCTTTTCTGCAATGATGCTTACGTCATCATTGTTTGTAAAGTTGTTGATTCTGTACATTTTTCATCACCCCAAAATAAAAATTTATATTATCATTTAGATGGTTTTATCTAAAATAATAATCTATTAACCTGATAATTTTATTATATATAAAGCAAATTTAACTGTCAATAAAAACAAATCAAATTCTATTGACACATTGTCGAATTTTTATTAAAATTATCGTCATAGTGATATAGTTCCACGATTAGTGGACAAATTCCACTTTAAATGAGTTGCATTTTGTGTCTATTTATAGGAGAATTGAATTACAGATAAGCGCTGAAATCTGCAATTCCTAAAAAGGAGAAAGAGTATTTATGGAAAAAAAGACAATGGGCTCTTTTCTTGCCGCATTAAGAAAAGCAAATGGCTACACTCAACAGGAGGTTGCCGACAAATTAAATGTATCTAATAAAACAGTAAGCAAATGGGAATGTGATGATGGTTGCCCTGAAATTATGATGTTACCTGTAATTGCAGAACTTTATTCTGTTACTGTAGATGAAATTTTAAAGGGCGAAAGAATTCAAAAAACAAGCAGTGAACAAGAAACTCAAAAAGAACAGAAAGAGAACACGGGTAAAAGAGTAAAATATTTAGTAGAAAAAGCATTGACTCAATACAAAAACAAATCAATAATTGCTATTACACTTTCTGTTATTGGTGCTATTCTCCCCTATTTTGTTGGTATGATTTTCAGTTGGGACTTTATTTTCATTCCTATAATTTTAACAATTGCATTAATTGCCGCTGCTGTAATAATTATGGTTATTGCAAATAACAATCTTAAATCGAACTTATATACACAAGATTTTATAAATAACGAAGTTTTAAAAGAAGTAAAGCAAATATCTATAAAATATATTTCTCTTATAATCTTCTTCCCTATTATTTCACTAATCGGTTTAACTTTAATTATAACTGGTTTCGATTATATGGCATTCTGGTTATTGCCTTTATCTATAGCGTTTGCTACTGCTATTTGCTACCCATTCTATAAAAAGCAATTAAAAAAAGAAAATATTAAAATCGTGAAAAACGAAAAAGATATTGCCCGAAGAAAGAAATTCATAAAAAGAACTGTAATTGTCGATACAGCTATTATTTTAGCATTTGCACTTGGCAGTGCAGTTGTTGCGTACTTTAATACTCAAAGTGAAACTATTTTCAGTTTTAAAGATGCAGTTGAATACCAGTACAAAACACTTGAAGAAGCAGAGAATGATTATTATAAAATCTATAATGCTTTTGTAAATGAAAAGCCTTTGTACAGACTTGATTATGTTGACTACGATAATTTAACCGTAAATGGCTCTACCATTTACTTTATTTCAATACAAAAAGAAAATGGTGCTTATCAGTTTATAGATTTTATTGAAGATGAAAGTTTTGATTATAACTTTAAAACGAAAAAAGAATTAGACGAATTTATTATTGAAAATATTTATAACGAAGAAAAAGCGGTTAATATAGATTCTTTGTGTACACTTGGTAACTATATAACTTTTGATAACGAAACACTTACAATCGCAGAACATAGAACTATGAATAATTTTTTAAAAGAATTTCTTGATACTTATAATTTTGATGGTTTTATTCTAAGCACCTGCTTTGCCTTTGGTGTTACTGTGATTTCAGTTATACTCTATTTCAGAAAGCGAAAATAAAATAAAAAACAGTTGATTGGTTAATATCAATCAACTGTTTTCATTTTTATAAACTATTTAAAAACCCTTCTAATCCTTCATAGATGTCGTTATATGTAACTGTGAAATCACCAGTATACCACGGGTCTGCCACATCAGTTTTTCTGTCGGTATAATCCATAAGTTTTTTTACTTTATTCTTCGGGTCAGAACCGAAAATTCGTAAAATATTTCTTATGTTATTACTATCCATACAAATGAATAAATCGTAATTTTCGTAATCACTCTTTTTTACTTGTGTTGCTCTTTTACCCTCGCACGAAATTCCGTGTTCTGCTAAAATTTTCTTTGCAGGTGGGTAAACGGGGTTTCCTATACCCATAGAAATCTCTTCGCTGCTTGTTGCCATTGAGCAAACGGAAAACTCACTTTCTCGCCCCTGCTTTTTAAGCATATCCTTAAATATAAATTCTGCCATAGGGCTTCTGCAAATATTTCCGTGACAAACAAAATTCACCTTTAACATAATTTCTCCTGAAGCTATCGGCTAATCTGCAAAAGCACAGATTAGCCGATTTTTTGTTTCTTAATTTTCGTTTTGTGCTCTTAACTCAAGAACCTTTTGGTGTATATCTTCCTTCGTTTTACCTGTAAGCTTATAGAAGAAGAAAGGAACACCTGCTAAGAACATCATAATACCATGAACAATTGTGTAGAAGAAGAGTAAAAGAATCTTTGTTTCTAAGCCTTGTTCGGGATTTGGAATTAAATCTGTAGGCTGAATGTAGCCTATGATTGAATTTTCACCGTAAAGAATGAGTGGTGCAAGTGAGGTTGCAATAGTACCGCTTATGAGTGTACCGATTCCAATAACGAACGGGAACGAAGCATCAAAGCGCTTGCCTGTTTTAAGTTCAATTGTTTCAAGTACGTCTGCCTGGAACATACTCGGAAGAAGATTTGAAGCACCAAACTGAAGTCCTATAAGGAAAAGGAAAACAATAAATACTATTTGCAAAACGGCTGTTCCTGTTTGGAAATAAGCGTAGCCTACGCCAAATGCCGCACAGTTAGCACAAAGAGAATAAATGCCGCTTGCTATGTAAAGCTGTCTTGCATCAAACTTTTTAAGAAGGAAGTTAATTACAAGCATACCAACCGCAGTACCTATACCAACGGGAAGTACAAAGAGAATTTTCTTTGAAACGTCGCCTAAAACGGCTGCTGCAATAAAGGTTTCCATAAAGGTAGAAATACCTCTGAAGCTTTTAAGAAATTCGGAAAAGATAATTGTCCAGGCATATTTGTTTTTAACAATATCCTTAAAGCCTAAAAGCGGATTCTGCTTTTTGTCGGTATAGGTTGTTCTTTCACGCACAAGCTTCATACCGAAAAGCACGGTAATAATACCAACAACTGAGCAAAGTGCTGCAGAAATTATGTACTGAAGACCCTCAACGCTTCTTATTGTTGTTCCGGTAACTGAATCTATAAGGCTTTGGTTGTCCTTGCTCCAGATGAGACCAATAACAAGAAGAATAACAACGGGGGCAGAGTTACCAACTGCAGAAGAAATGCTTCTGAAGGAAAGCACCTGGTCGCGCTCCTTAAGGTTTGGTGTCATTACGTTTGCTATCATATTAATTGAGTTACCAAACGTGGAAAGCACGCTCCAAAGAACAGCAATTGTAACAACGTAAATGAAAAGCACTGTTCCCGAAAGCCCCGGAGGTGCCCAGAATGAAAGCATCATAACTATTGACATAGGCACAATAACAAGTGTTGTTATCGGCTTAAATTTGCCTGCTTTACCCATTCTTCTGCCATCTATGTACATAACTATGAAAAAGTTAAGCACAAACGGTATAACAGAGGTAAGAAAATTAAAAAGTGAGGTTTGGTCTTCGGGAAGTCGTAAAACGTTAACTAAATAAGCGTTTCTGTTACCTGCAACCATACCTGTCATGGTTGTGTAGAAAAACACGCCTACTAAGTAAAGAACAAACTCACTCTTTTTAACGTGCTTTGCTTCTTGATTTTGTATTGCTACTGAACTCATAAGTTTTATCCTTTCAAGCTTATTACCGCATTACTATCGGAATACCCCTTGTTGTTTCCGATTGTGTTCAAAAGCATTTCTGTTAAATTTATTTTTATGCCGTTTTCAGAAAGCTTAGGCTCCACCTTTTTTAAAATAAAACCAAGTCTTTTTAAAGTCTTGCTTATTGCCTCGTGCTCGGGTGTACCCTCCACGTAAGGCATATCACCCTTAAAAATTGCCGTTGCCAATTCGCAGGCAAAATCCATAAGCCTTTGCTCTTTTAGGGATTTATCTATTTTTATAAACAAAAGCCTTGCAAGCGTTTTAAGCTTTATAGAATTTAAAATTCTTTTAGCAAGCTTTTTTAAGAGCTTTACTATTCCGCTGCCGCCCTCAAAAATTTTGTTAATTTTATTTTTCACTGAATACTTAAAGCGCCAGTCAAAAAATTCTTCCGCTGATTTAAAATTATCCGGTATAGGAAAACCGCAAACAGGAATTGATTTAACATCCATTTTACCGTTTTCATCAATTTCAATTCTGCGGTATTTACCCGGTGTGCCAACCGTGGTTGCTGTGCAAATATCGTAAAGTTTATTACCCTTTTCGGTAACAAATTCATTTATGCTTTGAATATGCATATGTCCCGTTAAAACAAGCTCTACACCGTTATCTGCAAGAAACGCAGCTACTTCGCGCCAATTTTTAACGTGAGCATCACCTACTAAATCGAACACAGGCACAGACGGAATAACGGGATAGTGGCACATTGCCAAAACGTATGCACCATCTTCTCTAGCCTTTTCTAACTGCACCTTTGCCCAGGCTGTAAGCCTTTCATCTATTGCGCCCTTTGCTGCACCGTCGCTGTCGCAATTGAGCGCTAATATACGCACGCCCTCTTGTATTTCCGCTATATATGAAAGCGTTTCTTCGTCTACGGAAAGCGCTTGCTTGTAGCCGAATTCGTAATACAAATTGTAAAGTTCCCTGAACTGTGTGCCCTTCGCCCTTACAAACTCGTCGTTCTTATAGCTTCTGCCGTACTCGTTGTAATCGTGACCGGCAGTAAGCACAAAGATTTTTTTACCGCTTTTCTTTAAGGCGTTAAGCTCTTTAATAAGGCTCACGTGGCTTTCATATTCTCCATCCTTTGAAAGGTCACCGGGTATTAAAACAATTTCTGTTTCTGCATCCTCTTTCAGCTTGGAAAAAACAGCCTTGTTTATAATGCCGCTTTCTTTCATATAGAAGGCCTCGGTTTGCATATATTCCTCATACGCCTTACCCTCTGCGCCCAAGGACTCTTCAAAGTAGTGTGTGTCAGTTAACAAATAAAATTTGAAAGGTGTCATATAATCACCATTTATTTTCGCAGTACTCGCAGAATGCGTACATATCCTTTATTTCAATCTTTTTGCCGTCATCAAGCGTAAGAGTACCGTTCCAAATGCCGTGAAGCTGATGAGTGTGCATTCTTAAAAGATTTAACACATTTATGTCTGAGTGATTATCAAAGAATGGTGTCATTGTCATATCAAAGCGGCCATCCTCGGAAACAAATTTCCATTCATTCATAAATCCGTTGGTTTTCGGGAATTTTTCCACGTCTACCGCACCGAATTTGTGAAGCTTACCGTCATAGAAAATAGCCGTTTCAGTAGCAAAGCTTTCATCACCTATACCCCAAGTAATTTCAAAGCCTACAGTATGCTCTGTGCCGTCAGCATCCTTGATTTTCTGAGCACCGTTACCCCAATACCACACAAGCTGATAAGGTGTGTTAACTCTGCCCCAGTCAAGAGCACAGAACGTGTCCTCCTTTGAAAATTCTACAACCTTGTCACCGAATTTGAACGTTCCCGAGCAAGGCATACAGTTTTGCTTTGTTGTCATAAAGAAGCCGGATTTCATATTTTTGAAAGGAAGAACTGTTGTTATATTTTCGAGTCCCTCCGGAATATCCATATGAAAATCACAAATAACGTCCTCACCCTTTGCTTTACCCTTAAAATAAAGCGTTCTGCTTGTTTCATTTGTATCAAATTCAAATTCTGCTTTACCTAAAAAGCTTTCTACTGTGTATTTAAGGTTATTAGGCACGTCACCCTTTGGTGGCATTTTATATTTTTCTCTGCCGCCAACGTAAAGCACGGTTGCATCGCACACTGTGTTTGTGTCAAGCTTTCTATCGTGCTGCTTGTTGTGCAAATCAATAAGCTTGGCACTTATAAATCCACCGAATGAGATATTTGCAAAATTAAGTTGTACTGCATATTTGCCGTTGGAAATCTGGTAAAAATCCCATTCCTTGCTACGCATTTTAGGAACAACCTGACTTCTGTCGTAATCAAAAACCATGTGTCTTGCCCAGCCGGGTGCTAACAGATTACCCTCGTCATCAAGTAACCTTGTAGGCTCTGTATATTCCTTTTGAACACTTTTAACTTCACCGTTAAGCCAGGTAGGATACGTTCTCTTATCTACTGCCATTGTTAAAACCTCCTAAAAAATACTTACATACATTATAAATATAACATACATTGTACAAATAAGCAACATTTATTTGAATTGACAACAAAACATAAAAATTATATAATATTTGTGAAAACATACTATCTGAAAGGGTTTTTTGAATGTCTTTAAAAATTGCCTTAACTAAATACGGCGCTCAATTAAAAGCTATTTTACCAAGTAGTGAAATAGAGTATGAATTGCAAAAGGATGAACCAATTAAATTCACCGAAAGTGAAAACGTTAAGCTTGCTTTCGCTTGCATTGCGGATACGCATTTTTCTAAAAAGGAGTACCTTGCACACAATTTAGAAAATTGCTTCAAGGATATTTTTAACAGTACCGAAAAATTTGATGCTCTGCTTATGGCCGGTGATATTGCTGAATTAGGCAGAAGGGCTGAATACAAAAGAATTTTCAAGGTTTTTGATGCGTACAAGGATAAATTAAAGCTTTTCATTACAATGGGTAACCACGACGTACGCTTACAATACAAAAGAAACCAAAAAATTATTATGAACAAGGTAAACGAATACCTTAATATAGACACAAAAAGAAAAAGCTATTACTCCTACGACGTAAACGGCTACACCTTTATTGTTATAGGTACGGAAAAGCGTGTACTTGAAAAGGCATACATAAGCAAGGAGCAAATTGAGTTTTTAAGAAACGAATTACAAAGAGCCACCAAGGACAACAAGCCTGCTTTTGTTATGTGCCATCAAGCATTCGCATTCACACACGGTCTCCCTGAAGTTTGGAAAACCGGTGATATGGGTGAACAATCTGACGAGGTAAGAGCTGTTATGGAAAGCTTCAAAAACGTTTTCTTTATAAACGGTCACCTTCACGGTGGTGTGTTTGAAAAGACCTTTGAGGTATTAAACGAAGAAAATGGCGTGTATTCCTTAAGTGTTCCAGGCTACAGAAAGCCGAACAACTTTGGTGTTACCGATTTAGGTGTTGGTTATATCGGCGAGGTTTATGACGATAAAATCATATTTAAAGCACGAAACTTTGTTGAAGGTAAAAATGTAGACAGCGAATACGCTGAATATACAATAGGACTTAAATAATATGAAAAAGGCTGTTAACGTAGAAAAAGATTATTTTGGACTCTCCTTAAAAGAGCAAATACGTTTTGTAAAAGCTGCAGGCTTTGACGGTGTATTTTTCAACTGGGAGGACTCCGAGGAATTCAAAGAAAACGTGAGCTTTGCAAGAAAATCCGGGCTTGAAATGGCTTCTGTTCACGCTCCGTTTGATAACATATGCGATATGTGGACCGAGGAACAGCCTCCTATTTTCCACACACTTTTAAAGTGCATAAGGGACTGCGGTGAGCTTCATATAGAAACTGTTGTATGCCACGTTTACATTGGTTTTGAAGAAATTGCAAAACCTACAGAAACAGGTGTTAAAAACTTTTCTCTTTTGCTTGATGAGGCAGAAAAGCATAACGTAAATTTAGCTTTCGAAAACACCGAGGGTGTAATTTGCCTTTATAAGATAAAAGAGTGCTTAGCACACAGAAAAAACTGCGGTTTTTGCATAGATACCGGCCACGAGCTTTGCTACAATGCAGGCCACGATTTGCTGAAGGATTTTGGTGATAAGCTATTTTTCCTGCATATAAATGACAATATGGGCGTTACCGGTGATAAAATTTACTGGACAGATGACGCTCACGTAATGCCTCTAAAGGGTAAGGTTGACTGGGAAAGATTTTCTAATAATCTTAAAAGAATAAACTGGGATAAATGGATTAGTCTTGAGCTTTGCTTATACAATAAACCGGGTAAGCACACCCACGACAATTTAATTGGTATTACCCCCGAAGAATTTTTTAAAATGGCTTTTGAGGCAGCAACTAAATTAGAGGACAGTGTAAAAAATGACTGAGTACGAAAAAATGCATTCGGGTGAAATTTACAACCCAAGTGATGACGCGATTTTTGAAGAGCAGCTTAATTGTCTTAACAGACTTTACGATTTTAACGCCACCCGTCCTACAGAAATGGAAAAGCGTGAGGAATTGTTAAAAGCTATGCTTGCCGAGGTTGGCGAAAACTGTTACATAGAGCCACCCTTTCATTCAAATTGGGGCGGAAAAAACGTTCATTTAGGCAAAAACGTTTATTTCAACTTTAACGTTACAATGGTTGACGATACACACGTTTATATCGGTGACTACACTATGCTTGGTCCCAACGTAGTTATTGCAACCGCGGGACATCCTATTTTGCCCGAATTAAGAGAAAAAGCGTTGCAGTTTAATATGCCCGTCAAAATAGGCAAAAACTGTTGGCTTGGTGCGGGTGTAATTGTTTTACCGGGCGTTACAATTGGTGACAACACGGTGATTGGTGCAGGAAGCGTTGTTACAAAGGATATTCCTGCAAACGTTGTTGCGGTTGGTAATCCGTGCAAGGTGCTTCGCGAAATAAACGAGCACGACAAGGAATTTTATTATAAAAACAAGCGAATTGAATATTAAAACGGAGCTGTAAAACATAAGTTTTGCAGCTCTTTTTATAAACAAAAACGGTGTAGCAGAATTACTTCTACTACACCGATTTTATTTAGTTAATTAGTTCTCTTAAAGTGCTAATTATTCAATGATTTCTGTAACAGCACCTGAACCAACTGTACGGCCACCTTCACGAATAGCGAAACGAAGACCTTTTTCGATAGCGATTGGAGTGATGAGTTCAACGTTCATTTCAACGTTATCGCCAGGCATACACATTTCTGTGCCGGCTGGAAGAGTGATAACACCTGTAACGTCTGTTGTTCTGAAGAAGAACTGTGGACGATAGTTGTTAAAGAATGGAGTATGACGGCCACCCTCGTCCTTAGAAAGAACGTAAACTTGACCCTTGAACTTTGTGTGAGGCTTAATTGAGCCTGGCTTACAAAGAACTTGACCACGCTCGATACCTTTTCTGTCAACACCACGAAGAAGAGCACCAATGTTGTCACCAGCCTCAGCATAGTCGAGGAGCTTGTGGAACATCTCAACACCTGTACAAACAGTTTTTGAGCTTTCTTCTTTAAGACCAACGATTTCGAGTTCGTCACCAACTCTAAGTTGACCTCTTTCAACTCTACCGGTAGCAACTGTACCACGACCTGTGATTGTGAATACGTCTTCAACAGGCATAAGGAAATCAAGGTCAGCCTTACGGTCTGGAGTTGGGATGTAGCTATCTACAGCATCCATGAGTTCAAGGATTGGAGCATAAACGTCAAGTGAAAGGTCCTCAGCAGCGATAAGAGCCTGATGAGCTGAACCCTTGATGATTGGAGTATCATCGCCCGGGAATTCATACTCTGAAAGAGTCTCACGAACTTCCATTTCAACAAGCTCAAGAAGCTCTGGGTCGTCAACGAGGTCACATTTGTTAAGGAATACAACAATGTAAGGAACGCCAACCTGACGAGCAAGGAGAAGGTGTTCTTTTGTTTGAGCCATAGGACCGTCTGTTGCAGCGATAACAAGGATAGCACCGTCCATCTGAGCAGCACCTGTGATCATGTTCTTAATGTAGTCAGCATGGCCAGGGCAGTCAACGTGAGCGTAGTGACGTGCATCTGTTTCATATTCAACGTGAGCTGTGTTAATTGTGATACCACGTTCTCTTTCTTCCGGAGCCTTATCGATGTTTGCATAATCCTCAAATTGTGCATAACCCTTAAGTGAAAGAGTCTTTGTGATAGCAGCTGTAAGAGTTGTCTTACCGTGGTCAACGTGACCGATAGTACCAATGTTAATATGTGGCTTAGTTCTTTCGAATTTCTGTTTTGCCATTGTAATTTCCTCCTTTGTTTGTAACGCATAATTTGCACGTTACTATAATAACAAAAAATTATAAATAATTCAATAGTTTTTTTAGATTATTTTGAACGTTCGTCCATAATCTTTTCTGCAATATTTCTTGGAACAGCAGCATAGTGGCTTGGTTCCATTACATATTGACCACGACCCTGTGTTTTTGAACGAAGGTCTGTAGCGTAACCGAACATTTCTGAAAGCGGAACGTGAGCAATAAGCTCTGCTGCACCGTTTCTGTCCTCCTGGCCTTGTGGAAGACCACGACGAGATGTAAGGTCACCGAGAACGTCACCGATGTATTCACTTGGAACGACAACAGTAACCTTCATAATTGGCTCCATAAGAACCGGAGATGCCTTTGCCATAGCCTCTTTGAAAGCCATAGAACCTGCAGTTTTGAAGGCCATTTCTGATGAGTCAACCTCGTGGTATGAACCATCATAAAGTGTAACCTTAACGTCAACAACGTTGTAACCTGCAAGAACACCTGAAAGCATAGCGCCTTTAATACCAGCCTCAGCAGGGCCAATGAATTCCTTAGGAATAGCACCACCAACAATGTTGTTAACAAACTCGTAGCCTTTTTGTTCATTAGGCTCGATTTTAATTTTAACGTGACCGTATTGACCGTGACCACCGGACTGACGAGCAAACTTAGTATCTGCATTTGCTTCAGCAGTGATTGTTTCTCTGTAAGCAACCTGAGGTTTACCTACGTTAGCTTCAACTCTGAATTCACGAAGCAATCTGTCAACGATAATTTCAAGGTGAAGCTCACCCATACCGGCGATGATGGTTTGTCCTGTTTCACCGTCTGTGTAGCATTTAAATGTTGGGTCTTCTTCTGCGAGTTTTGCAAGAGCAATACCCATCTTTTCTTGACCTGCTTTAGTCTTTGGCTCAATAGCAACACGAATAACCGGCTCAGGGAATTCCATAGACTCGAGAATAACAGGATGAGCCTTATCGCAAAGTGTATCACCTGTAGTTGTTCTCTTAACACCAACAGCAGCAGCAATATCACCTGCATAGCAGCAGTCAATATCTTTTCTGTCGTTTGCGTGCATCTGAAGAATACGACCGATTCTTTCGTTATCGTCTTTTACTGAGTTATAAACTGTAGAACCTGTTTCAATTTTACCAGAGTAAACTCTGAAGAAGCAAAGCTTACCAACAAATGGGTCAGTTGCAATCTTAAATGCAAGAGCAGCAAATGGCTCAGTATCTGAAGAATGACGAACCTCTTCCGCATCTGTAACAGGGTTTACACCCTTAATAGCTTCAACGTCTGTTGGAGCCGGCATATAATCGATAACAGCGTCAAGTAATTTTTGAACACCCTTGTTCTTGTAAGAAGTACCGCATACAACAGGAACCATGTTGTTAGCGATTGTTGCTTTTCTGATGCATGTCTTAATCTCTTCAATAGTGAGTTCTTCACCTGCGAAGTATTTTTCCATAAGGTCATCATCTTGTTCAGCAACGTGCTCAATAAGCTCTTCATGATACTTTTGAGCAATTTCTTTCATATCTTCAGGAATTTCTTCAATACGAATATCTTTACCTAAATCGTCGTAATAAACAACTGCGTTCATTTCAACAAGGTCGATAATTCCTTTGAAATCTGACTCGGCACCGATTGGAAGCTGAATCGGAACAGCATTACAATTAAGACGGTCCTTCATCATCTTAAGTACATTATAGAAGTCTGCACCCATAATGTCCATCTTATTAACGTAAACCATTCTCGGAACCTTGTACTTGTCAGCTTGTCTCCAAACAGTTTCAGACTGTGGTTCAACACCGCCCTTAGCACAAAGAACTGTTACAGAACCGTCGAGAACTCTTAAAGAACGCTCAACCTCAACTGTAAAGTCAACGTGGCCGGGAGTGTCAATGATATTGATTCTGTGTTTATTCCAGAAACAAGTGGTAGCAGCAGAGGTAATTGTAATACCTCTTTCCTGCTCTTGCTCCATCCAGTCCATTGTTGCGGAACCGTCGTGAGTTTCACCTAACTTATGGTTAACACCTGTGTAGTAAAGGATACGCTCAGTTGTGGTTGTTTTACCCGCATCGATATGAGCCATAATACCGATATTTCTTGTTAATTCTAATGGTACTTGTCTTGGCATAATATCCTCCGAATAAATAGATAATCAGTTGATTACCATCTGAAATGTGCAAAAGCCTTGTTTGCTTCTGCCATCTTGTGTGTATCTTCTTTCTTCTTGAATGCAGAGCCTTGTGAGTTAACTGCATCTAAAATTTCGTTGGCAAGTCTTTCCTTCATTGTCTTTTCAGAACGTTGACGAGAATAGAGTGTAATCCAACGAAGACCGAGTGTCTGACGTCTTTCAGGACGAACATCAATCGGAACTTGGTATGTTGCACCACCAATACGGCGAGCTTTTACCTCGAGAACGGGCATTACGTTCTCCATTGGTGATTCAAAAACCTCTAAAGGTTCTTTGCCTGTTTGTTCTGCAATGATGTCAAAAGCGTCGTAAACAATTTTTTGTGCTACGCCCTTTTTACCATCATACATAACGTTGTTAATAAGCCTTGTTACAAGCTTAGAGTTGTAAAGCGGATCTGGCAAAACGTCACGTTTTGCTATTTGGCCTCTTCTTGGCACGTCGCTTCCCTCCTTCATAATTATAATGATATCATAGGTACTCGAGTGACTTTGCTTCCCGTGGCGCCAATGGAGGTGTAAACTATAAAAATAGGTTTAATACTTACCATTGGTTGAATAAATTCAGCCTGCAAGAAGATTTGTCCTTCAAATAATTCAAGCTACAAAATTATTTTGCTGCTTGCTTTGGACGCTTTGCACCGTATTTAGAACGAGATTGCATCCTGTTGGCAACACCTTGAGCATCAAGGGTACCTCTAATAATGTGGTAACGAACACCAGGAAGGTCCTTAACACGACCACCACGGATAAGTACCACGCTGTGCTCTTGTAAGTTATGACCCACGCCTGGAATGTAAGCAGAAACTTCAATACCATTTGTGAGACGAACTCTGGCAAGCTTACGAAGCGCTGAGTTAGGCTTCTTAGGTGTGTCTGTCTTAACAACTGTGCAAACACCTCTCTTCTGTGGAGAGTTGTTGTTTGTAAGAACGTTCTTCTTAGAGTTAAGACCTTTACCGAGTGCCGGAGCCTTTGACTTTTTATCAAGAGTCTCTCTTCCGTTGCGTACGAGCTGATTAAATGTTGGCAAGTATTTCACCTCCGAAAATTAATTATATCTGCAGGGAGAAGGCGCACCTTCTCCCACACATGCAAGAATAAATTTACCATTTTAAAATCATTTTGTCAACACTTAACAAAGATATAATTTTAAAATTGTCAAAATGCACAAGTTTAAGTGAAAAAACATCACTCTGCTTGTTCTTCTGTTGCACTAACAGCTTCCACTATCTCAGAAAAGTTGCTTTCTAATAAAACCTCTTCAGAAATTTTTGGCTCTGTAGAAACAATGTCTACCTCGCTGTAGCACTTCATACCGGTACCTGAAGGAAGAAGCTTACCAATGATAACGTTCTCCTTAAGACCGAGAAGTGGGTCAACCTTACCTCTGATAGCTGCATCTGTAAGAACCTTGGTTGTTTCCTGGAAGGATGCTGCTGAAAGGAATGATTCTGTAGCAAGAGATGCCTTGGTAATACCGAGAAGCATTGGTGAATACGTTGCAGGAACAAACTCCTCGCCCGTTGCTTCACATCTTGCCTTAGCTGCCTTGTTAGCAGCTTTAAGCTCTCTCTTTTCAACAGAAGTACCCTGAAGTAAATCTGTTGAGCCCGGATTTTCAATTTTTACCTTACGCATCATCTGACGAACAATAACCTCGATATGCTTGTCGTTGATATCAACACCCTGCATACGGTAAGTCATTTGAACTTCTTTAATAAGATAATTGTGAACTGCATCTACACCGAGAACTGCAAGAACGTCGTGTGGGTTAACAGCACCTTCTGTAATGTGCTGACCCTGCTTAACGTAAGCGCCCTCAATAATTTCAGGACAAAGTCTTGAATCGTAAGGAATAAGATATTTCTTAACGTCATCCTCACCCTTAACAACAACGTAATTGCTGTTTTTGATTTGCTCGAATGAAACAACACCTGAGATTTCACTAAGCATAGCAAGTGTTTTTGGCTTTCTGCCTTCAAAGAGCTCTTCAACACGAGGAAGACCCTGTGTAATGTCGGCTGAAGAAGCAACACCACCGGTGTGGAAGGTTCTCATTGTAAGCTGTGTACCGGGCTCACCGATTGACTGAGCAGCAATAATACCAACTGCTTCACCAACGGTAACAGGACCTGCTGTTGCAAGGTTTCTACCATAGCACTTAATACATACGCCGTGCTCGGATTCACATGTAAGAAGTGAGCGGATTTTAATTTTTCTGTCTTCTTCGTTAGGACGAGCATTAACAATAACAGCAATTTTCTTTGCCATTTCGTCGTCAATCATTGTGTCTGTATCACAAATAATTTCACCGGTAGACTCATCGCAGAAGTTTTCAAGAAGATATCTACCTGTAAGACGCTCGCTTAATGGCTCGATGATATCGTTACCATCCTTAATGTCGTATACCTCAAGACCATCGCTGCAATGACAATCCTCCTCACGAATAATACATTCCTGAGAAACGTCAACAAGACGTCTTGTAAGGTAACCTGAGTCAGCAGTACGAAGAGCTGTATCGGCAAGACCTTTACGAGCACCACGTGAAGAAATGAAATATTCAATGATATTAAGACCTTCACGGTAGTTAGCTCTGATAGGAATTTCGATAGTTTTACCTGCTGTGTTAGCAATAAGACCACGCATACCTGCTAACTGACGGAGCTGTGAGTCAGAACCACGGGCACCGGAATCAAGCATCATAAAGATTGGGTTATATGGGTCCATTGCGTTACGAAGCTCTGAAGAAACGTTCTTTGTACATTCTTCCCAAGCCTTGATTATGCTGCGAGAACGGTCCTGGTCACTAAGGAAACCAAATTCATAGTTCTCGTTAATAGCGTCGATTTTTGCTTCTGTTTCTGCAAGGTACTGAGCCTTCTTTTCAGGAATTGTAGCATCACAAACAGCAACGGTAATACCACTGCGTGTTGAGTACTTGTAGCCCTGTGCCTTAACAGCATCAAGAACTGCTGCAGATTTTGCCGTACCGTGAACACGGATGCAGCGTTCAATAATTTTACCTAATTCCTTCTTGTTAACAAGCTTGTCAATTTCAAGAGGGAAAAGTGTGTCCGGGTTGTTGATATCTCTTTCTACAAAGCCTAAATCCTGTGGAATAGGATCGTTGAAGATAACTCTACCGAGTGTTGTTTCAAGAAGCTTTGTATAAGTATTACCATTTACAACCTTTGTTATACGTATTTTAATAGGTGCATGAAGGCCTAAATCGCCCTCATCGTAAGCCATAATTGCCTCGTCTACACTGCTGTAAACGTTGAACACCTTATGTGTTTCACCTGTCTTTTCATCCTTAACAAAACGAGGACCGCCTATTTCATCCTCCTTAACAAGTGTAAGGTAGTACGAACCGAGAATCATATCCTGTGTAGGAACAACAACAGGCTTACCGTCTGATGGCTTGAGAAGGTTGTTAGCAGCAAGCATTAAGAATCGAGCCTCTGCCTGTGCTTCTGCTGAAAGTGGTACGTGAACAGCCATTTGGTCACCGTCGAAGTCAGCGTTGAAGGCTGTACAAACGAGCGGATGAAGCTTAATAGCTCTACCCTCAACAAGAATCGGCTCAAATGCCTGAATACCAAGTCTGTGAAGTGTAGGAGCACGGTTAAGCATAACCGGATGGTCTTTAATTACTACCTCAAGAGCATCCCAAACCTCAGGACGAGCTCTTTCTACCATTTTACGAGCAGATTTAATATTATTAGCAATACCGAGCTCTGAAAGGCGCTTCATAACAAATGGCTTGAAAAGCTCAAGAGCCATTTCTTTAGGAAGACCGCACTGGTAAAGCTTAAGTTCAGGACCAACAACAATAACTGAACGGCCTGAATAGTCAACACGCTTACCTAAAAGGTTTTGACGGAAACGACCTTGCTTACCCTTAAGCATATCTGAAAGGGACTTTAACGCACGGTTGTTAGGACCTGTAACAGGTCTGCCGCGTCTGCCGTTATCAATAAGAGCGTCAACTGCTTCCTGTAACATTCTCTTTTCGTTACGAATAATAATTTCAGGAGCACCAAGGTCAAGAAGCTTTTGAAGACGGTTGTTTCTGTTAATAACTCTTCTGTAAAGGTCATTGAGGTCAGAGGTAGCAAATCTACCACCGTCAAGCTGTACCATAGGACGAATATCCGGCGGAATAACCGGAATAGCATCAAGAATCATCCACTCAGGACGATTGCCTGATGAACGGAAAGCCTCTGCAACCTCAAGTCTCTTAAGAAGTCTGATTTTTTTCTGACCGCTTGCGGTTTCAATTTCAGCCTTTAATGTTTCGCATAATTCATCTACGTCAATTTTCTCAAGAAGCTCTTTAATAGCCTCAGCACCCATACCTGCTTTGAAATCGTTGCCGTAGTACTTTCTTTGCTCTTCATATTCTTTATCGCTAAGAATCTGACCTACCTTAAGTGTAGGAATTCCGCCATTGTCAGTAACAATATACTTAGCGAAATAAAGAACCTTTTCAAGGTCACGGTGAGATATTTCAAGCATAAGTCCCATTCTTGAAGGAGTACCCTTGAAATACCAGATGTGGGAAACAGGAGCTGCAAGCTCAATATGACCCATTCTCTCACGTCTTACCTTGTTTTTTGTGATTTCAACACCACATTTTTCACAAACCTTGCCCTTGTAGCGGATTCTTTTGTACTTTCCGCAATGACATTCCCAGTCCTTTGTAGGTCCAAAAATTTTCTCGCAGAAAAGACCTTCCTTTTCCGGCTTAAGGGTACGGTAGTTTATTGTTTCCGGCTTTTTAACCTCACCGTGAGACCACGCTCTGATTTGCTCGGGTGAAGCAAGACCGATTTTTATTGATTCAAAATCTATATTGTTCTCTTCAATTGTTTCAACTCTTGAAGCGTTTTCCATATATGAATTACCCTTCTTCCTTAATATATTTACAGAACACTAATTATTCATCGAAGCCATCAACGTCATCCTCGTCGCCAAAAGCAGCTAAGGCTCCGAGCATAGCGAAATCGTCTTCATCCTCTGACTCTGCTTCCAAATCATCAGCATCTTCAATGCCGTAGCCTGTTGAGCCTTCAGCATCGTTTATTGTTCTGCCGATTTCGTCAGCATCAATAGTCGGAATATTGATTTCATCATCAAAGTTCTGTTTTAAATCAATTTCGTTATTGTCCTTGTCAAGCACACGAATATCAAGACCGAGAGACTGAAGCTCTTTAATAAGAACCTTAAATGACTCAGGAACGCCTGATTTCGGAACGTTGAGACCCTTAACGATTGATTCGTAAGTCTTAACACGACCAACAACGTCGTCAGACTTAACTGTGAGAATTTCTTGAAGAGTATATGCAGCACCATAAGCCTCAAGTGCCCAAACCTCCATTTCACCGAAACGCTGGCCACCAAACTGAGCTTTACCGCCAAGTGGTTGCTGTGTAACAAGTGAGTAAGGACCTGTTGAACGAGCGTGAATCTTATCGTCAACAAGGTGGTGAAGCTTAAGATAGTACATGACACCAACAGTAACAGGATTGTCGAACTGACGACCTGTTCTACCGTCTGTAAGCCATGTTTTACCGTCTGTTGAAAGGTTTGCTTCTTCAAGCAAATCACGAATATCTGATTCGTGAGCACCGTCAAATACAGGTGTCATAACCTTAAAGCCGAGTGCTCTTGCAGCATAACCTAAGTGAACCTCAAGAACCTGACCGATGTTCATACGAGAAGGAACACCGAGTGGGTTGAGAACTATATCAAGTGGAGTACCATCAGGTAAGAAAGGCATATCCTCCTGTGGAAGAATACGTGAAACAACACCCTTATTACCGTGACGACCAGCCATCTTGTCACCAACGCTGATTTTACGTTTTTGTGCAATGTAGCAACGAACAACCTTATTAACACCAGGGTTTAATTCATCACTGTTTTGTCTTGTGAACACCTCTACCTGAACAACAACACCGTATTCACCGTGCGGAACGCGGAGAGATGAGTCACGAACCTCTCTTGCTTTTTCACCGAAGATAGCTCTTAAGAGTCTCTCCTCAGGGGTAAGCTCGGTTTCACCCTTAGGCGTAACCTTACCAACAAGAATATCACCTGAATGAACCTCAGCACCAACACGGATGATACCGTCCTCGTCAAGGTTAGCAAGAGCATCCTCACCTACGTTTGGAATATCTCTTGTGATTTCTTCAGGACCTAATTTTGTATCTCTTGCTTCTACCTCGTGCTCTTCAATGTGAATAGAGGTGTAAATATCTTCACGAACAACTCTTTCATTAAGAAGAACAGCGTCTTCGTAGTTATAGCCTTCCCATGTCATAAAGCCGACAAGGGCGTTTTTACCAAGAGAAATTTCACCTTGTGAGGTTGCAGGGCCGTCAGCAATAACTGTACCCTCTTCAACCTTTTCACCAATTTCTACAACCGGACGTTGGTTTACGCAGGTGCCCTGGTTTGAACGCATAAATTTAATGAGCTCATAGGTATCTACTTCACCGCTATCTGTTGTAACCTCTACAGTTTTTGCGCTAACCGCCGTAACTGTACCCGGACGCTTTGCAAGAACAACAACACCACTATCAACAGCAGCCTTGTATTCCATACCTGTACCAACAATAGGAGATTCTGTTTTAAGAAGCGGAACAGCCTGACGTTGCATGTTTGAACCCATGAGAGCACGGTTTGCGTCGTCGTTCTCAAGGAAAGGAATCATAGCTGTAGCTACTGAGAATACCATTTTTGGTGAAACGTCCATATAATCTGCAACTGAAGGAGCAACCTCTCTGAATTCGTCTCGATAACGAACCGTTACACGGTCATTAAGGAAATAACCGTCTGCGCTGAGCGGCTCGTTAGCCTGAGCAACGCAATAGTTGTCCTCTACGTCTGCTGTCATATATTCAACCTCGTCAAGCACCTTACCTGTTTTCTTATCTATCTTACGGAAAGGAGCTTCAATGAAGCCGTATTTATTGATTCTTGCAAAAGTAGCAAGATATGAGATAAGACCGATGTTAGGACCTTCAGGTGTTTCGATAGGACACATACGGCCGTAGTGGCTGTAGTGAACGTCACGAACCTCGAAGCCTGCACGGTCTCTTGAAAGACCGCCCGGACCGAGAGCTGAAAGTCTGCGCTTATGTGTAAGCTCTGCAAGTGGGTTTGTTTGGTCCATGAACTGTGAAAGCGGTGATGAACCAAAGAATTCCTTTATTGCTGCTATAACAGGTCTTATGTTTATAAGAGCTGCAGGAGTTGTCTTTTCAGGCTCCTGAGACTGAAGACCCATTCTTTCACGGATAACTCTTTCCATTCTTGAGAAGCCGATTCTGAACTGATTCTGAAGAAGCTCACCAACTGAACGGATACGACGGTTACCTAAATGGTCAATATCATCTATGCTGCCAAGCTCGTTATCGAGGCAGCCGATATAGTTAATTGTTGCAAAGATATCTTCTTTTGTGATGGTTTTTGGAATAAGAAGGTCGCAATTGATTTTCATTTGCTCTAAAAGCTCTTCTCCACTGTCACCATACTGTTCAATAAGCTCTGCAAGCACGTTATAGCATACTTTTTCATTTATAGCGATTTCTTCGAGCTGTTCTCTTGTAACACCCTTTACGAAATCCATAGGGTCAACCATACCGTTAGAAATAACCTTAACAGTTCTGTCTTCTACAGTAAGGAGTACCTCGCTTACGCCTGCTCTTTCAATTTTTTCTGCCATTTCTTTAGTGATTTTTTCGCCTTCATCTAAAAGAATTTCTCCTGTTGAAGGGTCAATTACAGGGGCAGCAAGAATTCCGCCTGCTATTCTTTCTGCAATAGCAAGCTTTTTATTATACTTATAACGACCAACTCTTGAAATGTCGTATCTGTGTGGGTCAAAGAAAAGACCGTTAAGGTGTGTTCTCGCAGCATCAACTGTTGGCGGCTCACCCGGACGAAGTTTTTTGTAAACCTCAAGTAAAGCTTCCTCTGTATTTTGTGTTGCATCCTTAGCAAGAGTTTTAATGATTTTCTCATCATTACCGAAAAACTCAAGAATTTCAGCATTTGAGCTTAAACCTAATGCTCTTATAAAGGTTGTAATAGGAAGCTTTCTGTTCTTATCAATTCTTACGTTGAATACATCGTTTTGGTCAGTTTCATACTCAAGCCATGCACCTCTGTTAGGAATAACAGTTGTTGCGAAAAGCTTTTTACCATTCTTATCGAACGTATTGCCGTAGTAAACACCCGGTGAACGAACGAGCTGTGAAATGATAACACGCTCAGCACCGTTAATAACAAAGGTACCGCTGTCGGTCATAATGGGGAAATCACCCATATAAACCTCGTTATCAGTAATCTCTTCTGTCTCCTTGTTGCGCAGTCTTACTGTAACTCTGAGGGGAGCTGCATACGTTGCATCTCTTTCCTTACATTCCGTTACAGTGTACTTCGGCTTTTCGTCCATACGGTAATCTACAAAGCTAAGTATGAGATTGCCGGTATAATCCGGGATTTCAGCAATATCTCGGAAAACCTCTTTAAGACCTGTGTCAAGAAACCACTTATAAGAATTCTTCTGAACCTCAATAAGATTAGGCATTTCCATTACCTCATTGATTTCAGCAAAACTCATACGGGTATTCTTACCAAGCTTTACGGGTTTCACATTCGCCATAGGTTTATCACTCCGTTCTTTATAATTAACTCTTTTTCCACTTTTCCAAGCTGAAAAAAGAAATATTTAACAAAAATAAGATGTAAAAATTTTACACATAAAATTTAAAGTGTGTAAATTGTTACAAATGCACAATAACAGAATAACAAATTATGGATAGCGACACTATTCCATTATTGTAGATTTTACAAGTCTACCACATTATTTTCAATATGTCAATAGAATTATTGAATTTTGTTATTTTTCTCCTGTAACAAACGCAAAAATAAAAAGCCCAAAGGCTCTCGCCTTTGGGCTTTCAATTATTAAAGCTAAATTACTTAAGCTCAACTTTTGCGCCAGCTTCTTCAAGCTTAGCTTTTGCTGCTTCAGCATCTTCCTTAGAAGCTGCTTCTTTAAGAGTTGCAGGAGCACCGTCAACCTTAGCCTTTGCTTCAGCAAGACCAAGACCTGTGATTTCACGAACAACCTTGATAACAGCGATTTTGTTTGCGCCAACTTCTGTAAGAACAACGTCAAACTCTGTTTTCTCTTCAGCTGCTGCTGCGCCACCTTCAACAGGAGCTGCAACTGCAACTGCAGCTGCTGCAGATACGCCAAATTCTTCTTCTACAGCCTTAACGAGCTCTGAGAGTTCGAGAACTGTAAGAACTTTTAATTCTTCAATAATAGCAGTAATTTTTTCTGATGCCATTTTATTTTCCTCCTAATTTAGAGCCTTTAGCTCTTTAAATAAATTTAATTTGTTTGTTGTTTGTTCGGCAATTATTCGGCTGCCGGAGCCTCGGCGTTGCCGCCTTTGTCTACGATAGCTTGAACTGCACGAGCGAATGATGCGATTGGTGCATTGAATACGTTACATACAGTAGCAAGAAGAACCTCTCTTGATGGAAGCTTTGCGAGACTATCGATTTTTTCAATACTGATTACTTCGTTATCAAGGAAACCACTCTTAATAGTGAAATTCTCGTGAGTTGAAGCAAACTTTGCAAGAATTCTTGCAGCAGCTACGTAATCATCCTTAGATGTTGCAACTGCAGTAGTGCCTTTAAGGCAATCTGTAAGACCTTCGAGTTCTGAGCCCTTAACTGCGAGCTCAATCATAGTGTTTTTAGTAACTGTGTACTCAACACCTTCTTTACGAAGTTCTGCACGAAGAGCTGTGTCGTCAGCAACGTTGATACCTTTGTAATCTACGAGAACGCCGGCACAAGCACCTTGGAATCTCTCAGAGAGAGCAGCAACTTCAGCTTTCTTAGCTTCTAAAACTTTTGCACTTGCCAAAAAAATTCACCTCCGCTATAAGCGAAATTTTATACAATTAAAAATGCCTTTCACGCACAACACGAGAAAGGCATTAAAACACATAAAATGTTAGTAACGCAATTCCTCGGTAGGCGGTTTAAGTTTTAAACCTTTAGGCATTTAGCACCTACTGTCTTTAGAACAGCATAGGTATATTAGCACAAATAAACGTGCTTGTCAACACTTTTTTATTCAGCTATTGGAGCACCTGTAAGCTTTGCAGCATTTACACGGATACCAGGGCCCATTGTTGTTGCAACAACGCAGGAACGAATGTAAGTACCTTTTGTTGCAGCCGGTTTTGCTTTAATAACAGCATCAAGAAGAGCGTTAGCATTTTCTGTTAACTTCTCTCCGCCGAATGAAGCCTTACCGATTGGGCAGTGAATAATGTTTGTTTTGTCAAGACGGTACTCAATTTTACCGGCCTTTGCTTCTTCAACAGCTTTAGCAGCGTCCGGTGTAACAGTACCAGCCTTTGGTGAAGGCATAAGTCCTCTTGGGCCAAGAACCTTACCTAAACGACCTACGAGACCCATCATATCAGGTGTAGCAATACATACGTCGAAGTCCATCATACCGCCCTGAATTTGAGCAAGAAGGTCTTCTGCACCAACAATATCAGCACCTGCAGCTTCAGCAGCACTAGCAGCATCGCCCTTTGCAAATACAGCAACGCGAACCTTTTTACCAGTACCGTTAGGAAGAACAACAGCGCCTCTAACCTGCTGGTCAGCGTGACGTGAGTCAACACCGAGACGAATGTGCATCTCAACAGTTTCATCAAATTTAGCACTTGCAGTCTTTGCTGCAAGTTCGAGAGCCTCTGCAACGTCGTAGAGCTTTGTGCTATCTACGAGCTTTGCGCTCTCTACGTATTTTTTACCATGTTTCATAGTCTTTAATTTCCTCCCTATAGAGTGGTTAAATCGGATTTACCTCCCACCCGGGAGCATCAATCTACAACAGTAACGCCCATGCTACGTGCAGTACCAGCAACCATTGAAATAGCTGCATCAATATCTGCTGCGTTTAAGTCAGGCATTTTCTGCTCTGCGATTTTTCTTACTTGCTCTCCGGTAATTGTTGCAACTTTTGTTTTATTCGGTACACCTGAACCGCTTTCAATACCACATGCCTTCTTAATAAGAACAGAAGCAGGTGGTGTCTTTGTAATAAATGTGAAAGAACGGTCAGCATAAACTGTAATAACAACAGGTATAATAAGACCCATGTCATTCTTTGTGCGCTCGTTAAATTCCTTTGTGAACGCCATAATGTTTACGCCGTGTTGACCTAATGCAGGACCAACAGGTGGTGCCGGAGTTGCTTTACCAGCGGGAATCTGTAATTTAATAAGACCTACAACTTTTTGAGCCATGTTTTGCACCTCCAAAATTCGTGGTATGGCGGAACAAGAAGCTCGCCTTGCTCCTCCCACACGCGACAACTGTGTCGCATATAACAGCGTTAAATAACGCTTGCTACCAAATTAACATGCAGTTTTTATTACTGCTTTTTTACTTGGTTGAGCTCGAGCTCAACAACGCTTTCTCTACCGAGCATAGATACAGTTACGCGTACTATATTATTTTCGGTATCAATCGCCTCAACTACACCGGAGAGACCTTCAATAGCACCGGCTGTAACAACGACTGTATCACCAACCTCATAGGTTACCTCAACGACTGTGGTTTCAACGCCGAGCTTTTTAACCTCTTCATCTGTAAGCGGTACAGGTTTACTTTCCGGACCAACAAAGCCTGTTACTCCTCGAGTGTATCTGATTGCGTGCCAGGTTTCATTTGGAACCTGAGGACGATTTTCTTCATCGTATTCAACCGCAAGCTTAACAACAACATAGCTTGGGAATATCATTCTCTCAACTTCGACTGTTTCGTTATCTTTAACCTCAACAACCTTTTCAAGAGGAATGCATATATCAAGAATCTTGTCTTGCATATTACGGTTTTCGACAATTTTTTCAATATTTCCTGCTACTTTGTTTTCGTAGCCTGAATAGGTATGAATTACATACCATCTTGCATCGCCAGCCATAAAGCACCTCCGAATAAAACCTGAAAATTAGTTTTCAGCTGTTGTATCTTCTTCTGTTTCGTCTTCAGAATCGTCATGATCGTGGTCATGCTCATCTGCATCGTCAGAAGCTTCTTCGGTCGTCTGAACCTCTGTAACCTCATTTGCAGCGTTATTAACAGCTGTAATAGCACCTGAAGTTGCAAAGTCAATTAACCAAACAACTGCGCCAAGAACAAGAATTGTTGCAAGTACAACACCTGTACTCTTTACAATCATCTTTAATCCCGGCCAAACAATCTTCTTCGTTTCACCCCTGAGGTCTTTAAAGAAACGAACAATTCCTTTACCGACATTTTTGGGACTGAACTTTGAAGGAGCTTTTTTAGCCTTCTTAGTTTTCTTCTCAGTCTTTTTTGCCTTCTTTTCGGCAACCTCGGCATCTGTTACTTTTTTCTCGTCAGCCATAAGTTACCTCCTTACTTTGTTTCCCTGTGGAGAGTGTGCTTCTTGCAGAATCTGCAATACTTATTCATCTCCAACCTATCCGGGTTGTTTTTCTTTTCCTTCATAGTATTGTAATTGCGTTGTTTACATTCTGTGCAGGAAAGTGTAATTTTAACTCTCACGAACGGCACCTCCAATTTCGAATAGCCTCCCTCTCTTGTTTTAGGGCACAAAAAAAGAACCCTCTATGAGAGGTGAAATGAGTATATCACAAGGATTTTATTTAGTCAAGCATTTTCTTAAAATATGTCAAATTGAATAAATAGCGCTTGCTTTTCCACTAAAAAATGCAACTATATACTATTTTTAACAAAATTTAAATTAGGTATTGGAATTACCGCGTAAATATATTATAATATAATGGTATATGTATTGGGTGAATTTATTTTACCTATGTACAATGACTTGTAATGGAAGTGATAAATTGGCTGGAAAGTACACGGTTGAGCTTGCAAAGCTCATTCACGACAACGGTCTTCAGGTTGTTTATATGCCTGACAAGCCTCAAAGCGAGCTGTTAATACGCTCACAGGACGTTAACCGTCCGGGTCTTATGTTTGCAGGCTATGAAAAGCACTTTGACCCGGAAAGACTTGAATTTTTAGGCTTAGGTGAAATGGACTACCTTAAAGAGTTAGACAATGAAACACTCGAAAAACGTCTTCACACCTTTTTCGGTCTTAAGCCCCCTGCCGTTATAGTTACACGCGGAATTGAAATACCCGATATTTTTTCAAAGCTTGCCGCACAGTACGGCGTACCGCTTTTAAAGAGTAATGAAACAACCTCTGAAATAATGTCAACAATTATTTCCTACCTCGGTGTTGAGTTAGCTGAAAGAATTTCACGCCACGGCGTGCTTGTAGAGGTTTACGGTGAAGGTATTTTAATTGTTGGTGACAGCGCAGTAGGTAAAAGTGAAACTGCTGTTGAATTAATAAAACGCGGCCACCGCCTTATTGCTGACGACGAGGTTGAAATTAAGAGAGTTTCCTCTAAATCACTCGTAGGCTCTGCGCCTGATAACAGCCGCCACTTCGTTGCATTACGAGGCATTGGCATTATAGATGCAAGAAATATTTTCGGTATGGGTGCCGTTAAGCTTACCGAAAAAATTGATATGGTTATTCAGCTTGAGCAATGGGATGCTAACAAAACCTACGACACCCTCGGTACAGAGGACGTGTACGCAACTATTTTAGGCATAAAGGTGCCTGCAACAGTTGTTCCCGTTAAGCCCGGTAGAAACCTTTCAATTATTATAGAAATTGCCGCTATGAATAACCGTCAAAAGAAAATGGGCTACAACGCGGCAAAGGAATTTTTGCAAAGAGTTGGTATGGAAGATTTTGACTTACCGCCAACAGAGCTTGAACTTTGGTTTTAAAATGTTATTTGGAGGTATATAATATATGTATAGAATAGGTGTTGACCTTGGCGGTACAAATATCGCTACCGGTATTCTTGATGAAAACAACAAAATAATTGGCAGAGGCAAGGTGAAAACAAGAGCGCCACGCCCTGCAGCAGAAATTTTCGATTCAATTAAAGAATCAGTAGAAATGGCTATAGCTGATGCAGGTATTTCTATTGATGACGTTAAGTCAATCGGTATCGGTACACCCGGTTCAGTAAACAAGGCTACCGGTGAGATTGAATTCTCAAACAACCTTCAATTCAACAACGTACCTGCTAAAGAGATGCTCGAGGCAAGACTTAAAAAGCCTGTTTATCTTGAAAATGATGCTAACTGTGCTGCTTTAGGTGAAGCTGTTGCAGGCTGCGGTAACGGTGTTAAGGATTTTGTTGCCGTAACACTCGGCACAGGCGTTGGCAGCGGTATTATTATTGACGGTAAAATTATCCGTGGCTCTAATTACTGTGGTGGTGAAATGGGCCATATGGTTATAAACGTTGATGGTATACAATGTAACTGTGGCAGAAAAGGTTGTTGGGAAAAATACGCATCTGCTACAGCGCTTGTTTCACAGGCTGTTGAGGCTATGCAAAACAACAAAACAAGTCTTCTTTGGAAAACTTGTGACGGAGACCTTAACAAGGTTGAGGGGAAAACCATCTTTGAAGCACTTGACTTAGGTGATGCAACAGCTAAAAAAGTTGTTGACAGATATCTTTACTATGTATCAGTAGGTATTGGTAACATTATAAATGCACTCCAGCCTGAAATTATATGTGTTGGTGGTGGTATCAGTGGTCAGGGTGAAAAAATTCTTCGCCCTATCAGAGGCTTCGTAACAGAAGAACGTTACAGTGTTCACTCAAACAAGCAAACAATTATTCTCCCTGCACAGTTAGGTAATGATGCGGGCATAATCGGTGCTGCACTTCTTGATGAATAAGATTCGTAATTTTACGAGGTGATTTATATTAAGCTTTTTATAGAAGGTCTTAAGGAGCTGGGCTGCACGGTAATTGAAAACGCGCCTATGAAGGACTACAACTCCTTCCGCACCGGTGGAAATTGCGATTACCTTATAAAGCCTGACTCAATAGACAGTTTAAGTAAAATATTAAAAAAATGCACAGACAGCTCTGTTCCGTACACAGTTTTAGGCAACGGAAGCAACGTACTTGTAAGCGACAAAGGGATAAAAGGCATTGTTATTCTTATAGGTGAAGGCTTAAGCACAATTAAGCTGTTAGACGACAACACCATTTATTGCGAAGCAGGCGTTAAACTCGGTAGCCTTTGCAACTTTGCATTAGAGCACTCACTTACAGGTCTTGAGTTTGCATTCGGAATTCCCGGCACGTTGGGCGGTGCAATTTTCATGAATGCAGGCGCTTACGACTCTGAAATGAAAAACGTTGTATCAAGAGTTCACCATATAAATAAAAACGGCGAAAAATCATTTTTGGACAGCAATAGCTCCGGCTTCGGCTACCGCACCTCTGCCTACCAAAAAAACGGCTTTGTTATAACCGGAGCAGAAATCAAGCTTGAAAAGGGTGAAAAATCCGAAATTCAGGCAAAAATGAACGAGCTTTTAAACAGAAGAAAAGACAAACAGCCGCTTGAGTACCCCAGTGCAGGCAGCACATTCAAGCGTCCGGAAAATAATTTTGCCGGCGCACTTATTGAAGAATGCGGCTTAAAGGGTAAAAAAATAGGCGGTGCTATGGTAAGTGAAAAGCACGCGGGATTTATAATAAATTACGATAACGCCTCCTCTTCTGACATTGAAGAGCTTATTGCCTTTGTAAAGGATACAGTAGTAAAAGAAAAAGGTGTTCTTCTTACACCGGAAATTAGATTTTTGAGGTAACCTATGTCATTCTCAACTGATATTAAAGAAGAATTATGCGAGTTGCAAAACGCCTCTGCCTGTTGTAAAAAGGCAGAGGCTTTAGGTATGCTTATTTTCGGCAGGTCCTTTTCACTTACGGAAATATCCTTTATGACAGAGCTTAATTGTGTAGCTACAAGGTATTGCAGCCTTATTTACGATTTAGTTGGTGTACAGCCCATTATTACTTATTCAAAGGCAGGCAATCACAAAGTAAGGATTGATACCGCAGAGGATAGAAAAAAGGTTCTTGATTTTTTTGGCTACACAGGCAAAGAGCTTTCTCTTTCTATTAACTTCAGCAACTTTGAAAATTCGGACGAAGATGAAAACTGCTGCTTCGCTGCCTTTGTACGCGGTGCTTTTTTAATTTGCGGAAACATTACAAATCCCGAAAAGGAATATCATCTTGAATTCAATATATCAAGAATAAAGCTTGCAGCTGAATTCATTACGGTTTTAAAAGAAATAAATCTTAATATGAAAACGCTCACACGAAACAGCACGCAGCTTATTTACTGCAAGGAATCTGAAACAATTGAAGATTGCCTCGGCAAAATAGGCGCTACAAAATCATTCTTTTTCTTAATGGAAACACGAGCTATAAAGCAGGTTAAAAATAAAATAAACCGCCGCACAAATTTTGAGGCTGCAAACTTAAGCAGAACTATTGAAGCGGGAATTGCACAAATAGAATTGATTCAGCATATTTTATCTAAAATAGAGCTTAAAGATATGACCGAGGATTTAGCAGAGCTTTGTAGCTTAAGGCTTGAAAACCCGGAGGCATCTATTGATGAGCTTGGTAAAATGATGAGCACTCCCCTTTCGCGCTCTGCGGTAAGCCGTCGTTTCAAAAAACTAAAGGATATTAAAGAGGAAATAGATAAAAGATGAAAGAGTTTACCATAAAGAAAAACGACTCAGGTCAAAGGCTTGATAAATATCTTACAAAATCGTTTCCGCTTTTACCTCAATCGCTTATGTACAAGTACATAAGAAGCAAACGTATCAAAGTAAACGGAAAGCGCGGTGAAATAAGCTACAAGCTGCAGGAAAACGACGTTATATCACTTTATATAAACGATGAGTTTTTCGGTAGCAAGGAGCCGAAATACGACTTTTTAAGTGCAGGAAAATCACTTAAAATAGTTTACGAGGATGAAAACATTCTGCTTTGCGACAAGCCACAGGGGTTACTCTCTCACCCAAATGAGGGCGAGTACAATGACACCGCTATTTCAAGAATCAAAAGGTATCTTTACGAAAAAAAAGAATACCTGCCGGATGATGAAATGAGCTTTACCCCTGCCTTAGTTAACCGCATTGACAGAAACACAAGCGGAATAATTATAGCCGCAAAAAATGCAGAAGCCTTGAGAATTCTTAACGAAAAGCTAAAGCAACGCGAGCTGCACAAGCTTTACCTTTGCGTTGTTATAGGCTCCCCTAAAGAAAAGGAAGGCATTTTAAGAGATTATTTGCAAAAGAACGAAAAGCAAAACAAGGTTTACGTTTCAAGCAAAAAAACTGCAGACAGCAAGGAGATAGCAACAAAATACAAGGTGCTTGCTTCAAAAAACGGACTTTCACTTATTGAAATTGAATTGCTTACAGGCAGAACTCACCAAATAAGGGCACACATGAGCTCTTTAGGGCATCCGCTTTTAGGTGACGGAAAATACGGTACAAACGAGCAAAACAAAAAATTCGGCGGCTACAAAAAGCAGTTTTTATACTCCTATAAATTAGTTTTTGATTTTTCCACAGATGCAGGAATACTCAATTACCTGAATCACAAGGAATTTCAGGTCGAGGACGTGTGGTTCAAGGAAGCGTTTTTAAAAGGTGAATTAAAATAAAAAAACCGAAATGCACAAGCATTTCGGTTTTTCTTTTGTGTTATTTTTGATGCAGAAGGCTTTTTCATTGCTCCGACGGCGCACAAGTGTACGCCGAGCGGGCAAAAAAAGACTAAAAACCCCGAAACACAAGGTTTCGGGGTTTTGTTCTGCGCTAAAAGAATGCTGGTTTTTATTGGTTAGCTTCTTGTTCTTCCTTTATCTTTCTTGCCTTTTCAAGAAGCTCTCTTTCTTCAATCTTTTCTTTGATTTCTTTCTCTAATTTAACTTGCTTTTTCTGATAGCTGAAATACCAGATAACACAAATTACAACGAACACTAATGCAACTGCAATAATGAATACCGCTGAGCTTTCTTTAACTGTAATATCAACTAATTCATAGTTAAAGTAGTAGCAACCGTCGAAAACATTTTCTGAATACTCTGTAAGGTTACTTTCAACCTTAAAGGAGCGAAGCTCATTACAAGATGCAAAAGCGTAATCGCCAATATGCTCTGCGCCTACAGGAAGCTCAATTGCAATAATAGCGTCGCAATCGAAGAAGCTTTCCACACCGATTCTTTTAACAGAAGACGGGAATTTTACCTCTGTAAGATTATCGCAATCGTAGAATGCTCTGTCTGCGACAAATTTAATATCATTAGGAATTGTATAGCCACCCTGTTTACCTGCAGGATATAAAGCAATTGTATTGAATACTGAATCCTCATCTGCTGCAACAACAACGCCTTCAACAGACTTGAACTTTGCATTGCCCTCAGCAACGTTTACAGCCTCAAGAGCTTTACAGCCATAGAAGCTCATTGGGTCAAGCTCTGTGAGTGTTGCAGGAAGAGTTATAGTAATAAGACCTGCGCAATTTGAGAAAGCATATTTACCAATTGTTTCAACTGAACCTAAATCTACCTTTGCAAGAGCAGCACAATTAAGGAAGGTATCTACAGGGAGATTCTTAATTGTTGCAGGAAGCTTAATTGAAGCAAGTGATGCACAATTCTTGAATAATGCCTTGCCCATTGTCTCAAGAGCATTTGAAAGAGTAACCTTTTTAAGTGCCTTTGCATTTTCAAATGCATTGTTACCTATTGCTGTTACTGAATTAGGAATTACTATTTCTACAATTCCTGAATTTGCAAAAGCGTAAGCACCAATCACCTTAACAGTAGCAGGTATTGTTACGTTCTTTACAGCTGCGTTGTTCACAGCGTTATCTGCAATAGCAGTAGTTTTATCTGCAATTTTGAGGTCGGAGCCGTTACCGATTACCTTGTAAAGAACAGGACCTGCATAAATTGCACCTGCACTTTTACTCTTGAACCAGCCTGTTACGTCAAGCGCACCTGCCTTAACGTTTACAAGTGTTTCAGGGAAAGTAATTGAAGCAATGCCTGTTGCTAAATCGAAAGCGTGAGCAGCAATAACCTCTGTGCCGTCCGCAATTTTAAGCTCTTTAAGTGTATTGTTAGCAACTGCAACAAGTGTTTTGCCATCCATTGAATAAATAGCACCTGCAGCTACCTTGTAGTTTGCGTTATCGTTTGCAACAGCAATCTTTTTAAGAGCCTTACAGCCCTTGAAGGCTGTCATGTCAAAATCGTTAACGTTTGCAGGAAGATTGATTTTTGTGAGTGCCACGCAGTTCATAAATGCGCCTTCACCGAGCTTTTCAAGGTTTTCACCTAAAACAACCTCTTTAAGTGCAGCGTTGTCTGCAAAAGCCTCTGTGCCGATTCTTACAACACCGTTACCAATGTTTGCTGTTACAAGACCGGAGTTTTTAAATGCATAAGCAGAAATATCACGAACTGTATCAGGAAGGCTAATTTCTGTTAAAGCCTTTGTTCCTTCAAATGCAGATTTGCTGATTTTTGTAACGTTTGAGCCAAGCTCTACTGTTTTAAGGCTTTCAGCGTTTTTAAACACTTCGGAATTGATTATTGTAACGTTTTCCGGAAGTGAAATTGCTTTAATAGCTGAGCCCTCGAATGCATTATTACCAATTGTATTAAGTGCAGAATCCTGTGGGATTTTAATTTCAGAAACAGAAGCGTTTTTAAATGCGCCCTCACGAATTTCTGAAACTGATTGCGGAAGCTCAAATGTGCCTGCCTTTGCTGCAGGGTACAAAATAAGGCTGCCACCGTCTTTATTGTAAAGAACACCGTCTACTGCTGAGTATTCCTTGTTTTTGCTTGAAACCTCAAAGCCCTCGAAAGCCTTGTTGCCAAGAACTACATCCTTACCAACTGAGTTAACGTTTTTACCTAACTCAAGAGTTTTAACTGCTGTTTCTTGGAAAGCCTTTGCACCGATTTCGCTAAGTGTTTCGTGAAGCTTAACGCTTGTAAGTGCTTTACAGCCTGCAAAGCTTTCGTATCCGATTGCTGAAATTGTACACTCAGAAAAATCTGCTTCCTTAAGTGAAACACAGCCTTTGAATGCGCCTGCTTTAATAACAGATACCGCAGAGCTGCAAACCATTTTTTCAAGGTTAACGCAATTTTGGAATGCGTAAAGACCGATTTCCTCAACGTCCACGCCGAATTCAACTGTTTTAATTTGCTCGCAGCCAAGGAAAGCATATGACTCAATAATCGAAACGCCCTCAGGAATTACAAGATTTGTAATGTTTCCCTTGTAGCCATAGCAAACTCTACCGAATGCCAAAGCACCGTCAGGCTGATTCTTTTCCCAAGCAGAGCCTGTTAAAGCAGATGGTGAAACGCTCTTTAAGTTCTTATGTGCTTTAGCGTCTAAGAGAGAGGTACAGCCGTAGAACGTACGGGCAGGAATATTAACAACCGTGTCAGGGATAGTAACGTCTGTAAGAGATGTACAGCCCTCAAAAACAGCCTCACCCATTGCGGTTACGGATTTTATTGCCTTAACCTCTGTAAGAGCGGTACAGCCCTTAAACACTCTGTCACCAATTTTGGTAATATTGTTTGTTGCTGTTACCTTAGTTATTTTTGTGTTGTCCATAAATGCTTCGTCAGCAATTTCAATAACCTTCAGGCTATCTATAGAGGAAGGTATTTTAACCTCTGTTTCAGTACCTACGTAACCGACTAATATAGCAGCGGTACCGTCAGCGGTTCTTACGTACTCGAAGCCGTTACTTTCTTTTTTATTAAGCTCAATTTCTTCTTTAGAAAACTCGATTACCTCGTCTTCCGCAAAAGCTACAATTGGAGTGACTGCCACAAAAGCGAATACTAAAATAAACGCTAAAAAGCCACTCAAAGGTTTTCTAAATGCTGTCATTTAAAACGCATCCCTTTCACTAAAAAATTCTGCATAATAGTAACATAATACAAATTAGATTTATACCAGTTTACATACCTCATTATTATACAATACCCCCGTTCGGTTGTCAAGCAATACGCCTACAACCAAACGGGGTTTTAAGCCTTAAAATTAACCAAAATTTAAGTCGATTTTATGTGTATTTTTACTCTACCGCTCTTACGGTGTTTTCAAGAAGCATTGTTATAGTCATAGGACCAACGCCACCCGGCACAGGTGTTATATAGGATGCTTTTGTAATAACGTTGTCAAAATCAACGTCACCGCAAAGCTTACCGTTTTCATCACGGTTCATACCTACGTCAATAACAACGGCGCCATCCTTCACCATATCTGCCGTTACAAATCTTGTTTTACCTACCGCCGCAACGAGAATATCTGCCGAAAGTGTTTCTTCCTTTAAATTCTCTGTTCTTGAATGGCAAATTTCAACCGTACCGTTTTCCTTTAACAAAAGCATTGCCATGGGCTTGCCAACTATGTTGCTTCTGCCTATTACAACACATTTTTTACCTGCTACGGAAATGTTGTAGAACTTAAGCATTTCCATAATTCCTGCAGGTGTGCAGGGCAAAAACGTATAGTCACCGATCATAATGTGACCCACGTTCTGCGGATGAAATGCGTCTACATCCTTTTTGGGTGAAATTGTATTTATTACCGCATCCTCGTTAATATGCTTCGGCAATGGAAGCTGACACAAAATGCCGTTCACGCTGTCGTCAGCATTAAGTTTTTGAACAAGCGCCTTAAGCTCCTCCTCAGTTGTGCTTTCGGGCAAAGCATATTCAAAGGAGTTTATGCCTACCTCAGCGCAGCCCTTCTTTTTATTATTCACGTAAACCTTTGAGGCGGGATTTTCGCCAACTATAATAACCGCAAGTCCAACTGATTTCCCACGGTTTTTAAGAGCCTCAACACGCGCCTTTATCTGCTCGCGTTTTTCTCTTGCAACCTCTTTACCGTCAATTATAACCGCCATTATTCCTCACCCTTTTTCACCTTTCGATTCGGATTCTTCCTTTGCAAAATCCTTGCTTTTGTCAGTATCCTCCTCCGGCTTGTTTTTCTTATCTTTTTTCACCTGCTTTTCATCTGCAGGGAAAAAGTCAACGCCCTCAATTAAAACAGGCTTTTTTCTTACAGATAAAAGCTTTATTACAAGAATTATTGCACAAACCAGCACTATTGCAATTGATAAAAGCTGAGAAGCTCTGAGAGTTGTGTCACCAATGTAAAGACTGTCTGTTCTTAAGCCCTCAACAAAGGCTCTTTCAATGCCGTACCATATTCCGTAGCAAAGGAAGGTCTGACCGCTGAATTTTCTGAATTTGCGTGTAATTATGTAAAGCACAAGCACGCCTAACATACACCAGGCAAATTCATAGAAAAAGGTAGGGTGAACAAATAAATTGTTTTCTTCAATATAGGTCGGTATATCGCTTACACCCTCAAGCCCGTAAAGCTCGGGGTGCGCTTGGATGTATGCAACAACCTTGTCACTCATCATACCGTAATTACCGTTTGTAAAAACGCCAAAAGCCTCTTGGTTAGCGTAGTTACCCCATCTGCCGATACCCTGACCGATTAAAAGAGACATACCTGCACAGTCAAGTAAATTAAGGAAGTTGAGCTTTTCTAATTTGCAGGTAATAAACGCTGCAATAATACCGCCTATAATACCGCCGTAAATAGCAAGACCTCCGCGCCATATCTGAAAAATCTCGTCAGGGTGCAGGCTGTAATAATCCCATTGGAATATTACGTAGTACGCTCTGGCGCAAACAATTCCACCGAACATACCGTAAATTAAAACGTCTATCATTTTGCTTAAATCCATTTTCCAGGTGTAGGCAATTCTGCCGCCGAAAAGTGCAGCAAGTATTAAGCCAAAGGCGATAATAACACCGTACCATTTAATGGAAAAAAGCTGACCGTTTATATAAAATTCGCAAAAAACCGATGATACGTCAAAAACGTTTTCTATTCCACCAAAGTGAACTCTTGAAAACGATGCAAACCATTCAATCATAATATACTCCTAATTCTCTTTTGGCATAACAACCGAAAGCACTGCCAATTCTTTTTTGAACGAGTCCTTTAAAAGCTCGTAGCAATACTCTGCCGTAATCTCCTGTAAAACGTTAAATTCTGAAAAAAGATTATCGTTTTCAAAGTAAGAAACAACAAGTCCGTTTGCAATTGTATCAACGTCTGTAAACGCTCTTACAATTTTGCCGTAGTGCTTCTTTCTTACAATTTCAAATTCTTCGGCAGTAAAGCCATTCTCCTTGTAATAGGCAATTCTTTCATCTATAAGCCTTGCTACCTTTTTAGGCTCGAGTGATTCACCCGAGAAAATAGGCGCAGCATAGCCGTGACCGTTAAAATATTCAGTTGCAAAGCAATCGTTTATAAGACCTGCATCAAGAAGCTCCTTATATAAATCTGAGCTTTGACCTGCAATCATATCAAGCAAAAGACTTTTGCCCACCGTCTCCTTCAGAGACCTTTCGGGTGTAGCGTAGTTTTCCTTGTAGCCGAGGTTGAAAACAGGAGTAACAAGCGAAAGCTTTTCTTCCACGTATTGTTGAACAACGCTTTCAGGCTCAGGCTTAAAGGCTCTCTCAACAGTAACCTTTTCCTCTGTCTCAAGAAGTCTGTCTGCAATTTCAAGCACCTCGTCAACGGTTACCTTACCCGCAACTGCAAGTGCCATATTTGAAAGATTGTAAAAAGTATCGTAGCAGGAGAAAAGAAGCTCTGCGCTGATTTCGGAAATTGACTGCTTTGTTCCGGCAATATCAATTTTTACAGGGTGATTATGGTACATTCCGGAAAGCATATTGAAAAGACATTCCCATTCAGGAGAATCCTTGTACATATCTATCTCCTGACCGATAATACCCTGCTCCTTCCGAACAGTTTCCTCTGTAAAATAAGGGTGCTTTACAAAATCAAGGAGTATTTCAAAATTCTCCTTAAAATGACCTGTGCAATTAAAAAGGTAGCAGGTTCTGTCAAAGCTTGTGTAGGCATTTGCAGATGCACCCGTTTTTGCATAGCGCTGGAATGCATCAAGCTCCTCACTCTCAAAAAGCTTATGCTCCAAAAAGTGGGCTGTGCCTGCAGGTATTTCAATAAACTCTTCTTTGTCGCTTCTTTTAAAGCGTGTATCTATAGAGCCGTATTTTGTTCCGAAAATGGCATAGGTTGAAGCGTAATCCTCTTTAGGATACACAAAAATCTTAAGTCCTGACTTATGGTCTATTGAATAATAGCCCTCGTCCAAAATATCATTTTTAATATATTCCATTATTCACTTGCCCCCTCTTCTGTACCCTCTAACATAAATACAGTGTCAAGAGTAACGTCGTTTGCCGCTCTTATAACGTCTTCCTTTGTAACGCTTTTGAACAGCTTAACGTAATCCTCAGGGTAAACGTATTCATTATGCTCAAGCTGTGTTGAAAACCACGATTCAAGTGCTTCGGGGCTGTCGCTCACACTCTTAAAAGCATCTGAGAGTGCTTTTTTGGAAGCATCTAAATCATCCTCGGTAAAATTACCTTTTTTAATTTCCGCAAGCTGCTCAAGAATAGCGTTTTTGGCTTTCTCCTCATTATAGCTTTCAATACCGCTTTGCACAAACATTACGCCCTTTGCGCGTGTCATGGATGAGGAGCAATAATAGCAAAGGCTCATTTCCTCACGCACAACCTTAAAGAGCTTAGAGTTAGGGTTTCCGCCGAAAACGTTGCACATTATTATTTTTGCAATGTAATCATCATTACGGTCAGTCATACCAAGTCTGAAGCCCAAAACAAGCTTCCCCTGCTTTACGGGAGACTTTTCCTTTACGTAGGTAACGTCTTCAGCAGCCTCCACGTAAAGCGTTTCGTTTTTAACCGGAGACCTTTCAAGTCCATTGGCATAACTCTCAAAAAGGGCCTCTATTTTTTCTGTGTCCACAGTACCGTTTGCGCTTACAGAAACAAGCACGGTTGCAGTCTTTAAAAGCTTTTTGTAGTACTCGGTAAGGCGTTCTTTTGTTATAGCGTTTATTTCCTCAACTGTACCTAAACGGTTAATTCCGTAAAGCTCATCCTTAAACATAATTTCCTCAAGACGAGTTTTAGCGTACACTCTTTTATTGCTCATTTCGGCTCCTAACTGTTCAGCCAAAAGGCGTTTTTCGCTTTCGACCTCATCTGCATCAAAAGCACCGTTAACAAGCTTAGGATTAAAAATAAGCTCAAAAAGCAGCTTGCAGCATTCTGTTACAATGCTTTCCTTATCGAGTGCGAAGCGGTCATCTATGCAAGAAACCACAAGCTTTAACACTTGATTTTCGCCCTGCTTTGAAACGTCCGCAGAAATCTCCGCACCGTAAAGCGTTGCAAGCTTTTTTTCCAGTAACGTAACCGTAGGATATTTTTCCGAAGAGCGCGTAAGAATATTCGGAATTAAAGCATAGACCGAAGCATCCTCAGAAAGCGGAATTAAAAAGCTTACGGATGCGCACGCTGTTTTAAAGCCCTCCGCCTTAATAGAGCAAAAACCGGTTGCTTCACCAATATTTTTAAAGTCAAACGTATATTTCAAAATACCACTCCTAACGTCAATAGGAGATATTTTACCACATTTTACCGAATATTTCCATAGTTTTTTGCTTTTTTTCATACAAATTTCCACCTCGCCTGCTTTTACTTTGTATTATTGGCAAAAAATGCTGTGCTATGCGCTTGTTTCAATTGACAAACTTGAATCTATGTGTTAATATATCTCAGTTATTTATTGTATATAAATCTTCTTAAAGGAGTTTTTTAAATGTCAGGACATTCAAAATGGAGTACAATTAAAAGAAAAAAGGAAAAAACTGACGGCGCAAGAGCTAAGGTTTTCACAAAAATCGGCAGAGAAATCGCCGTTGCTGTGCGCGAGGGCGGTCCGGACCCTGCAGGTAACTCCAAATTAAAGGACGTTATTGCAAAGGCAAAGGCTAACAACGTGCCTAACGAAAATATTGAAAGAATCATTAAAAAGGCTGCGGGTGACAACTCAACCGAAAACTACGAAAACATTGTTTACGAGGGCTACGGTCCTGCAGGCATTGCTGTAGTTGTTGAAGCTCTTACAGACAACCGCAACCGTACAGCAGGTGACGTTCGTCACTACTTTGACAAATTCGGCGGTAACATGGGTACCTCCGGCTGCGTTATGTTTATGTTTGACCGTTTCGGTGTTATTATTGTAGAAAAAGATGGCGTTGACGAAGAAAAGCTTATGGAAGACGCTATTGAATGCGGTGCAACAGATTTTCTTACAGATGACGAGGAGATTTTCGAAATCCGTACAGAGCCTAACGATTTAGGTGCTGTAAGCGGTGACCTTGAAGCAAGAGGCTACAAATTCGTTTCTGCAGAGGTTGCATACATTCCGCAGACTTATACTCGTCTTGAGGACCAGGAACAAATGAAGCAAATGAGCAGAATGTTGGAAATGTTTGAGGATAACGACGACATTCAAGCCGTTTGGCACAACTGGGAAAACGAGGATGAATACGAAGGCTGATTTTCAATTGAATTTCACATAAATTCTATTGATTTTTATTTCAGAATAAGTTATAATAATTCCTACAGCGCAGTTACATACACTCAATTCCGTCATGCGACGAGTGGGTCCTGTGCGACGGGGCACCGTGAACCATGTCAGGCGGGGAACCGAGCAGCATTAAGCGGATAGTTCTGTGCGCCACAGTCCGCCTATTCGTCGTATGACAGAGTTGAGTGTATTTTATTTAAATTCAAACCTAAAGGGAGTGAGAAAAATGCATAAGGCACTTTACAGAAAATGGCGTCCTCAGGTTTTCAGTGACGTTTCGGGTCAAGAGCACATTACAGAAACGTTAATGCACGAGGTAGATGCCAAAAGACTTTCGCACGCCTACCTTTTTACAGGCTCACGCGGTACCGGTAAAACAACTTGTGCAAAAATACTCTCAAAGGCGGTTAACTGCCTTAACCCTCAAAACGGCAACCCCTGTAACGAGTGCGAGGTCTGCCGCGGTATTGACGAGGGTGCAATTTTAGACGTTACGGAAATTGACGCAGCCAGCAACAACGGTGTTGACAATATTCGTGATTTAAGAGAGGAAGCAAACTTTACTCCTGCTGTTGCAAAGTACAGAGTTTACATCATAGATGAGGTGCACATGCTTTCCACAGGTGCCTTCAACGCTCTTTTAAAAACACTTGAGGAGCCACCGAGCCACGTGCTTTTCATACTTGCAACCACAGAGGTGCACATGCTTCCTGCTACAATTCTTTCAAGATGTCAGCGCTTTGACTTCAGAAGAATTCCACCTGCAGATATAGCAAAAAGACTTATGCTCGTTGCAGAAAAGGAAGGTATTGCATTAGAGCAAGCCGCGGCCCTTCTTATTGCAAGAATTTCTGACGGTGCATTAAGAGATGCGCTTTCCATTCTTGACCAGTGCGCAAGCTTTGACGAAGCAGTTACCATTGCTACGGTAAGCAAGGCAGCAGGTCTTTTAGGCAGAGATTATCTTTTTGAAATATCTGATGCCATAAAATCACAAAACAGTGCGGAAATACTTAATATAGTAGACAGGCTTCACGCCTCCTCTTGCGATATGGAAAGGCTTGTAAGTGAATTGGTTAATCATTACAGAAACGTTATGATTACAAAAACCGCTAAAGCTCCCGAGGAGTTTGTTATTTGCACACCTGATGAATTAAATCGTTACAAAGAGCTTGCAGACTCTACAACCTACGGCACAATTCTTTATATAATGGAAACGCTTTGTACTGAAGCGGCGCAGCTCAAGTACAGCGCACACCAACGAGCAAGAGTTGAAACCGTGCTTATAAGGCTTTGTTCACCTAAGCTTTCAACAGATAATTCTGCTCTTGCTGCAAGAATTGACGAATTACAGGCACAAATTATGAGCTTAAAATCTAACGGCATTACACTAGCGGCACCGCCTGCTCCTCAGCGGGAAATCCCCGTAGCTGCGGCACCCGTACAAATTATGCCTGAAGAAAAGCCGGTTATAAAGGAAGAGCCGCAGGAGGCTCCCGCAGCAAAAGAAACGGTGTCAAGCGAAAAACCTTTACAGCAAGAAGCTGTATGGCATGCCCCGTTTGAGGCACCTGCACCTTCCCCTGCACCTTCCCCTGCACCTACTCCTGCACCTGTTGCAAGACCTGTTGATTTAACGCTTGTAACTGAAAGCGATTCAGCAATGCCTTTTGCCGCATGGGACAGCGTTTTAGAGCAGCTTGCTAAAATTAACAAGCCGCTTCACCCCGTACTTATGGGCTCAAGCGCTTACAGAGCAGGCAACACAGTGTTTATTAAAGCAAAGAACGAAATATTCCCGGGTATGCTCAAGGTAAAAATGAACAGCGACTCAATTACAGAGGCAATTGTAAGAGCAACCGGTGAAAAGCTGAGGCCTGCTATTTACACAGACGGTGAATCACCTGCCGCAAACGAATCGGCAGAGCCTATAGACGCTTTACTTTCAAAGCTCAACAAAATGCAGATAGATTTTATAGTTGAAGAATAAATTTTTAAAAAGGACGGTACAATAAAATGAAAGCAAGAATTCCTAATCAGGGTGGTAACTCACAAGCAAATATGATGAAAAAAATCCAGGATATGCAAAACGAAATGGCTCGCATTCAGCAAGAGGTTGAAGAAAGCGAGTTTGAGGCTTGCTCAGGCGGCGGCGCTGTTGAAGTAAAGGTAAACGGCAAGCACGAAATTCTTTCAGTAAACATTAAGCCTGAGGTTGTTGACCCGGATGACGTTGAAATACTTTCAGATATGATTGTTGCTGCAACAAACGAGGCTTTAAGAAAGGCTTCTGAAACAATGGAGCAAAAAATGGGCGGCGTAACAAGCGGTCTTGGCCTTCCTGCAGGCTTCGGATTTTAAAAGCAATGGCAGCATATGACGTAGCAGCTCTCGAAAAATTAGTAGAGCAATTTCAAAAAATACCATCAATCGGCAGAAAAACCGCTCAGAGAATGGCTTTTCACGTGTTAGATTTGCCTGACAATGAAGCAAAGGAATTTGCCGATGCAATAATGGAAGCGCACACAAAAATACATCATTGCTCACTCTGTCATAATTTAACAGAAAACGAGCTTTGCCCTATTTGTGAAAGTGCTTCACGCGACCACACTCTGCTTTGTGTGGTTGAGGACCCTCGTGACGTACCTGCACTTGAAAGAACAAGAGAATTCAAGGGTGTTTACCACGTATTGCACGGCACCATTTCACCAATGAACGGCGTAGGTCCCGAGCAGCTCACCATAAAATCACTTGTAGAAAGAGTTGCAGGCGGTGAAATAAAAGAGGTAATTATGGCAACAAACCCTACCTTAGAGGGTGACACAACCGCAATGTACATAGGAAAGCTTTTAAAGCCCTTTGAGGTTAAGGTTACAAGACTTGCCTATGGTATTCCGGTAGGTGCCGATATAGAATACGCAGACGACGTTACTCTGCTTCGCGCACTTGAGGGCAGACGCGAATTATAATAATTCAAAGAAAGGATGAGATAAATTGCCAAAAGCAGAAAGCAAAACAGTTGCACAAAACAAAAAAGCATATCACGATTATTTCATCCTTGAAACCTACGAAGCAGGAATTGAGCTTTGCGGTACTGAGGTTAAATCCTTGAGACTTGGCAAAGTAAATTTAAAGGACTCCTGGTGCAGCGTTGTAAACGGTGAAATGCTTGCAAACGGTGTTCACATTTCACCCTATGACCACGGCAACCGTTTTAACCGTGACCCGTTAAGACCCAAAAGACTTTTAATGCACAAAAAAGAAATAATGCGTCTTATGGGTGAGGTAAAGCAGCAGGGCTGCGCCTTAATTCCGCTTTCCATATACTTTAACTCTCAAGGCAGAGCAAAGCTTCAGCTTGGACTCTGTAAAGGTAAAAAGCTTTACGATAAGCGTGAGGATGCCGCAAAAAAAGATGCACAGCGTAATATTGAGCGTTCCGTAAAGGAATTCGGTAGATAAACCATGAACAAAAAATGCGTACAATGCGGCAAGGTGTTTTCCCTTTCCGACTCCGAGCTTGAATTTTTTAAGTCTAAAAATCTTTCCATACCAAAAAGATGCAGGGAATGCCGTGAACAAAACAAAACGGGCAAGCACCGCAAATACAAAAGCTATTATGCAGACAATGCAAACAAAAACGATTTAATTCTCGCTGTAATAACCGCAGCTGTCACAATAGCGCTTTTATTGTTTAAAGTGCAGTATATCTGGATTTTTACAGGAATTGCTGCAATCAAGTTTTTATTCAGCTTCCTTTTAGGCAAGCTAAACAGAGTTTACATACAAGAGTTTGACACCTCTATATATAAATACACCTTTTATGACACCCGTTCCATGGCAAAGCATTACGTAAAGCACGGCAAGGAAACAGGCTGCAGCAGTATGGAGGACTATTTATACAAAACAAACCTTGTTATACTTAATAAAGGGAATCTCTCAAAGCCTCAAAAAAAGGACGGAGATACCATTTATTATAACCCTGCCACAAAGGAATTTGTTGTTATTGCAAAAGCGGGATACGTAAGAACGTATTTCATTGCAAGTGACAAATATTACAATAAACAATAAACAATAAACAATAAACTGTTTTAACCCTTCAAGCCATATTGTTAAATATGGGGATGAAAGGATTTCGACGGGGATTTTGAACCCAGATAAGCGAGCAGTGGAGTGGCACCACTTTAAAAGTCACAACTTAAAAATAACTGACAATAATAAAACAGTTTTAGCTGCTGCTTAATGGCGGCTCATCCTGACTGAATTTACCGCGCTTCGGTTAAGGGTGTCATTTTAGCGGTGAACCGGCACAAGTGAGAGCCTTGTAGCTTGTACGGATTTAAAGGGCTACCCTTAATTCCGGCCTGTTTATCGGCGGGTTTAAAGGGGAAATTCAAAAGATAAACTACGCTCGTAGTAGGTTTGGGGAATGGGTCTTCGGACGCGAGTTCGAATCTCGCCATCTCCACCAGAAAAGAATCCACATTTGTCTACGACAAGTGTGGGATCTTTTCAACTAAATCCGTCCTATCGGACGGGATAAATCCCGCTTTCGTGGGATGAAATCACTTCGTGATGAAATCCGACTTCGTCGGGAGATGAGGACGGATTTAATTTCATCTGCGAAGCAGATTTCATCCGAGCGGAGTGAGGATTTCATCGCGCCCCGCGCGATTTCATTGAAAAGTTTGCAAATGTGTGGTACAATCGGAGTAATTAGGTGATAGTATGGCTGAAAACAAACTTGCTGATCTGTCAACAGAATTTGCGAGAATATCAAAGCTAAAAGAGGACGCCAAAGTTTCGTCATGTTACTTGGAAAGAAACGTTTTCTACACTACGCAGACCGAATAGCAAGTATTTTACCTGATGATGATATTGACGGACACATTATTAGTACCCTTTATAAAATGGGCGCATCTCAATATGTCGACCACATCAAACCATATGCAGATCATAGAATAACTTGGATCAAGAACGAAGCAAAGAGATACATTCAAAAATACGGCTTATGAGGTATGTTGGTGTACTTTTGCTTACTCTTACCTCGATTCTGCTCCGTTTGGTTACTCTTTCGCAGAAAAAGACCTATGCTTTGATACAAAGCATAGGCCTTTTCCAACGAAATAAATCCCTTGCGGGATTTGTGAAATACGCTTCGCGTGTGAAATATTGCTTCGCAATGTGAAATGCCTGCGGGCGTGAGTGGATTTATTTCATTTCACTTGATGCGTAGCATCAAATTTCACAATTCACGAAGTGAATTATTTCACATTTGCCGCAAGGCAAATATTTCACTGATTTCAAATCGTTGAAAGGTTGATAATCGTTAAAATGTAGTCATAATCGTTGATTTATAATGATAATCGTTAAATTGTATTTGGAATCGTTAACAGACAACAATTCTCGTGAAATAGTATTGTAAAAACCAAATATCAACTAATATTCAATATAGGTTATGTTGAAAATTCTCCAATTGTTGATTATAATTATGTTAATACCTATTACGGGGAGCGATTTTATGAATGACTATAAATTTGGCAATTTTCTATGTGAGCTTCGTGAGAAAAACGGAATGACGCAGGCAGACCTTGCAAATAAACTGGGAGTTACTCCGGCGGCTGTTTCAAAATGGGAGAACGGCAGTTCAAAACCCCGTGTTGAGATACTTTTTCAGGTCGCACATCTCTTGGGCGTACGCGCTGAAGAACTGATGAGTGGCCAATATATTGCCGAAGAAATACTCGACCCCGAAGTTGTTAAACAGATTAATGAGCGATACACCTACCTTATGCGGGTGGATACCTACAACATGGTGAGTGTAAAATGGCGCCGGTTTTTAGCCTGGGTAATAGATTGGAATTTAATCGGTTTTTCGGTTATGATCCTGACTGCAATTGTCTTTGCGGTGCTGGATAGCATATTCCATGCAGATTCTCAAACCATTGCGCCGATATTGATGTTAGTTATCCTGCTCTACCCGGTATGTTTTGTTCTTCGTGATCTTATTTTTGGTGGCAGATCACTCGGAAAACGGATTATGGGACTAGTAGTGCTTGATAGAGAGACAGGAATGCAAGCTAACGCAGGTAAATGCGTCTTGCGTAATTTGTTTTTATTCATTGTACATATTGATGCTATATTTATGTTAGCGAGCGGCACTACTATCGGTGATCGTGCAGCACACACTGTTGTTGTTCGCAAAAACTCTTTGAATAACAATGATTGCACACACCAAATTTCTGAAATTAATCAGTATTCTAAACCAAAGAAAGTCACCACGAAGAAGACCGTACTAACCATTACTGCAATTGTTGCTGTCGTCCTGGTTATTTTATTTTCAATCATTTTGATCAGCCTATCAAGCGCTAAAAAAACCGAGGAGTATAAGGTAGCCTACAATTATTTAATTGAAAGTCAAATGTTTGAAGAAGCAGGCGTGGATGAGTCTAAAATATGGTTCAACCAATATTCTCTGACAACATACTCTAACCCGAAAAACGATAATGTCACCCAAACAGCTGAAATAGGTTTTGTTGTAAAAGGAAAGAATGTTCGGGTAATATGTCACAAGCAGAATAATACATGGACAGTGTGTGATGAATGCACTAAATTCAGGTAAGACTACACACAATATTTATGTACTAACATATGTTCCTCCGTTTATATGAAATCTTTAATTCAAGACGATATACGTAATCAGTTACGGCATCTTTGCACCCCCTGAACTAAAAATGCACCCCCTAAAATAACTTTGCACCCCCTTACATCAAAAGGGGGTGCATTTGTATTATATTAAGTGTGTTGCTTTGTTTTCAATTATTTTTATATTTTTCTGCCTGAAGGCGGAACATATAGGCGTATTTGCCGTCGAGCGCCATAAGCTCCTCGTGCGAGCCGTGCTCTATTATTTCACCCTTTTCAAGCATATAAATTTCATCTGCCATAACTGTTGTTGACAGTCTGTGCGAAATAAATATAACTGTTTTTCTGTCTGCCGCTTTTGCCATAGATTGGTTCAACGCATACTCTGCAACAGGGTCAAGGTTTGCACTCGGCTCGTCAAGAATAGCAAAAGGACACTCCTTGTAAAAGGCTCTTGCTATTGCTACCTTTTGCGCCTCACCGCCCGAAAGAGAAACTCCGTCGTCGTCAAATTCCCTTAAAAGAATGCTGTCCGTACCGTTTGGCAAATCGCGTTCAAAGCTTGATTTTTCCAAAGCCTCCTCTGCCCTTTTGCTGTCGGGAGCATCATCCATGGAAATATTTTCACCAAGCGTAGCACCAAAAAGTGAAAAATCCTGGAATACTGCGGCAAAGTTTTTATGGTACTCTTTAATATCCCACTCCTTTATATCTACGCCGTTTATTGTAATAACGCCGTCTGTTACATCGTAAAGGCGTAAAATAAGGTTAGTAAGCGTAGTTTTACCTGCGCCGTTATAGCCCACAAGCGCAACCTTTTTATACGGAGATATTTCTAAATTTATATTCTTAAGCACGTATTTTTCCGTACCGGGATATTTAAAGGAAACGTTTTCGAACTTAATTGTAACAGGCTTTTCAAAAACAGTTGTTGTGCTTCCGGAAATCATTTTTTCCTTTGCATTCATAAATTTACGGAATTTTTCTACGTAAAGACCGTTTTCTCTTATGCTTATTGCAAACTGACTTGTTATAGCAAAAACACTGTTACTAATAGAGGTTGCACCGTTAAAGGTTGCCGCAAAATCACCAAGCCCTATTTGTTTGGTTACTATTGCCTTGTAGCCCATAAGAAGCGTTATTCCAAGGTAAATAAGCAGTGTCATCGGCAATGCTTCCTGGCAGAAATACAGCTTCCATTGCTTTGTTAAAAACGGAGCTATAGTATCTATTCTGTCATATATGTTTTTGTTATATCGGCGCTCTATCATTTCACCTGCACCGGAAAGTCTTAACTCCTTTGCATAGTCCTGCAAATAAAACACTCGGCTAAAATACAGATTTTTTCTGTCGAGCGGCGTCATTGTTTCGGTTCGGTCAACGTTTACCTTTGCAATAAGTCTACCTAACGGCACCATAACCGCCACGCACACCGCAACAAACAAAAGACATATTGGGTCTATGGAAATAATTACCGCGCCTATTGTTATAACCCCTATAACGTGCGTAAAAATATTCTGTGTGTTTGAAAGCAGCGCATAGGCTCTTTCATTCATTGAGTTCATTGCAAGCACAAGGTCGTTGTAATATTCGGGGTTGTCGTAAGCCTCGTAATCCATTTTTGCCGCTTTTTCGTAAATTGTTTTATAAATTGCAAAGTAAAGCTTTTCCCTTTGCTTTGGCATAGAAACCTCATAAAACAACGTAGTTGCAAGATTGGTTACTACAACAAACACAATAAAAAATACGAGTGCAACAACAATTCTGTAATAATCCTTACCCTCTGTTACAACGTCTATTATGTACTTTAAGAGCACTACGTTAGAAAGCGTCCACGGCAGCATACCAAGAACGTCCAAAAGCAAATATCCAACCACCAAAAACGGTGTGTGCTTGCTTATGAATTTAAGCATATAAATATAGTTTTTTACTGCACTTACCTTATCCTTATGCTTACTCTTCACTGTCACACACCTCCTTATAGCCGGATGCTTGCAGTGTGAACATTTCTGCATATTCACCGTTTTTCGCCATTAATTCCTCATGAGAGCCCTGCTCTACTAACTCACCCTTATTAAAAACAAGAATCTTGTCAGATGCAGTAGCGCTTGAAAGTCTGTGAGAAATATATATAACCGTTTTTCCTTTTGTGCCCTCCATAAGAGCATCGTACATTTTGCTTTCTGCAACCGGGTCAAGCGCTGAGGAAGGCTCATCAAGAATAGCAACCGAAAAATCTCTTGCAAAAAGCCTTGCTATTGTTACCTTTTGCGTTTCACCGCCCGAAAGCTGCACGCCGTCACTGTCAAACTCTTTTGTAAGCAACGAATTTTCTTTATTTTCAAGCTTATCTATCTTTTTGTAGGCACCTGCCATTTTAAGTGCATTTACCGCTACGCCTCGGTTTTCCTCCGTTACCTCTTTTGTTAAAACGTTTTCTGCAACAGTCATTGCAAAAACCTTGTAGTCCTGGAAAACTGAAGCGAATTTTTCACGGTATTTAAGCAAGTCGTATTCTTTTATATTTATGCCGTTATAAAGTATTTCTCCCTCGGAAACGTCGTAAAAACGCATTATGAGCTTTGAGAGTGTCGTTTTACCTGCACCGTTATGACCAACAACCGCTATTGTTTCACCCTTCTCAATTTTAAAGGACACGTTTTTAATTATGTAATCCATATCCTCTGTATATTTAAAGGAGACGTTTTTAAATTCAAGACTCTCAAAATCCTCAGGGATAAGCTCACCGCTTTTTATTTGCGGCTCATAATCTAAAAATTTCCTTAAATTTTCCACCCACAAGCAATGCTTTTGCATCATTGCAAAGTAGCGTGCCAAGTGACCTATTTTATTACGACAGGTGGTTATAGCAGAAACAAGCACCGAGAATTCCGAAACGGGCAAATCACCAAGCACAATAAGTCGGTAGCAGCCGTAGGAAAGCCCTCCGCCAACAGGCACAAGCTCTGCAAAAATGTCAGAAAAAAGCTCTAGTAGTGCTATTTTCCAGCCGTATTTTTTTATTACCTCAATATTTTTGTTTATGGCCTGCTTAAAGCGTTTTTCCATAACAACAAATATATTTGTCGTTTTAATTTCTTTGGCAAAATCCTTTAAAAGAATTGTTCTTCTTACGTAGTCCTTTTGCCTTTCGTAAGGAGTCATTTCCTTTTCCTTTTCAAGCTCAAGGTTATTTTTAAGCACCCTGAAAACAATAACAATTACAGGACACAGTATAAAAACAACAAGCACAGGGTCTATTGAAACAAGGTAAACCACGAGCAGCACAAGGCTTATAAGTGAGCCCAGGGTCCACGCAGAGCCTTCTATTATTCTTTTAAAGCCGCCACGCTCTACAACCCAGGTTGCACGGTTGTAATTGTCAAAAAAGTCAGGGTTTTCGTAGCAGCCAAGCTCTACCTCCTGCGCCTTTTTAAATATGAGTGAGTTTATGTAGCTTTCACACTTTATTTCAAATTTAATTCTTATTGTGTAAACGTCTATGTAACCCAAAAGGTCCACGAGCAGCTTACCGAGAACAATTATGCACATTCTTATTGCAAACTCTGCAAACGTACCGTTGCCCTCTATAACAGAAAGCGCCGTTTCAAGAAACATAACGTTTATTACTACCGAATAGTAAACGTTTTCAGCCACGTAAGAAAGATAAATTATAAACAATGAAAACGGGGCAGATTTTAAAGCACAGCCAAACATAAACAACGTATTTTTAATAACGTGTGCTTTTTCGCGCGTTTTCTTTTCTTTTTTCAGCTTCATTTTCCTTCTCCATTTTTTAAGATGCTATTATTTTATATAGATATATAGTTGTTGTCAATAAAAAAATGTGTTATAATAGTATAGATTTGAAAAATGAAAGAAGGAAACACCATGCTACTCTCTAAAGCAGAAACGGAAAAAATTGACGAGCTTTTGAAAAAGGAGATTGAAGCAGGTAACGTTGAGCCTGTACCGCAGGATAAAATCTTTGATTTTCTCCCTAAAAAAGAAGGAGCTTTAAGAATTATGACCTTTAACGTAAGGTGCTCGGACGTAGGTGTGCAAACGGCTGAATCACGCTACCCTCTTGTGAGCGGTACGATTCTTAACAGCGGTGCTGACTCCGTAGGTGTTCAAGAGGCTACCCCGGAGTGGATGGATTACTTAAAGACTGCACTCAGCGATACATACGACTACGTCGGAATTGGCCGCGAAGGCGGTCACAAGGGTGAGTACTCTGCTATTTTTTACAACAAAAATAAATATTCCGTTACCGAAAGCGGTAATTTTTGGCTTTCAGAAACACCCGAAAAGCCTTCAAAGGGTTGGGATGCCGCTTGCATAAGAATTTGCACGTGGGCTGTTCTGGAAAACAAAGCCACAAAAGAAAAATACGTACATATTAACACACACCTTGACCACATAGGCGTTGAAGCAAGAAGAAACGGTGTGGAGATTATGCTTGATAAAATAAAGGAATACAAGGACCTTCCTGCAGTATTCACCGCAGATATGAACATTGAAGAGGGTACGGAAAACTACCTTCAATTTGTAAACTCAGGCTTTATGCACGACACAAAGCACTCTGCAGAAAATACTATGGATTACTTAACCTTCCACAACGCAAAGCCGTCGGTTTACCACGTAGTAATTGACTACGTTATGATTAACGACAATTTTTCTGCCGATACTTACAGAGTAGTTACTGCAGGCTTAGACGGAAAATACGTTTCAGACCACTTCCCGGTTTATGCAGATATTTTTATGAAATAAGGTTAAATAATGAATAAATTTGGTTTAATTATGGAAGGCGGCGCTATGCGCGGATTATTCACCGCAGGCGTTATGGATGTTTTAATGGAAAACGACGTACACTTCGACGGTGCCATAGGCGTTTCAGCAGGTGCGGCCTTCGGCTGTAATTTTAAATCCGGTCAAATAGGACGAGTTTTAAGGTACAATAAAAAATATTGCAGAGACCCACGCTTTTGCAGTATCCGTTCACTCATAAAAACAGGCGATTTATACGGTGCGGAATTCTGCTATATTACAATTCCTTACGAATTAGACTTGTTTGACTGCAAGGCATATTTAGAGAATCCTATGGAATTTCACGTGGTTTGTACTGACATTGAAACAGGCAAACCGGTTTACAGAAAATGTATAACAGGCAGGGATGAAGACTTAACCTGGATAAGAGCTTCTGCCTCTATGCCTATAGCCTCAAGAGTTGTAGAAGCAACCGACTACAAATTGCTTGACGGCGGTATTTCCGACTCGATTCCGCTTAAATATTTTGAAAGCATAGGATACAACAAAAACGTTGTTATATTAACACAGCCTGAGGGCTACGTAAAAAAGCCGAGCAAGGCTCTGCCGCTTATTAAAGCGACCTTAAAAAAATATCCTAACGTTTATAAAACCATGCTCAACAGACACAACGACTATAATGCTACTCTGAAGCAAATTGAAGAGGGTGAAAAGGCGGGCAACATTCTTGTTATAAGACCTCCGCAAAAATTACCCGTAGGCAGAGTTGAGCACGACCCGGAAAAGCTGCAGCTTGCTTATGACATAGGCAGAGAAACCGCATTGAAGCAATTAGAGAAAATTAAAGAATTTGTTAAAGTAGAGTGATTACATGGAATTAAAGAAGCTTTTAAAAATTGCTGCAAACGTAAGACCTGACCGCACGCAATTAGAAAGACTCAGAGAAACTCCGTTTTATGCGTTTGTACATTTCTCGCCAAACACCTACACAAATTTAGAGTGGGGTGACGGCACAGAGGACCCTGCAATTTTCAACCCGACAGAGCTTGATTGTGAGCAATGGGTTTTAGCTGTAAAGTCTGCAGGAATGAAGGGGCTTGTACTCACAGCAAAGCACCATGACGGCTTTTGCCTTTGGCAAACTGAATACACCGAGCATTCCATGAAAAATTCACCGTACAAAAACGGTAAGGGTGACATTGTAAAGGAATGTGCCGATGCCTGCAAAAAGCACGGCATTAAATTCGGCTTTTACCTTTCCCCGTGGGACAGAAACTCCCCTCTTTACGGCACGGACGGATACAATGATTATTACGTCAACCAATTAACCGAGCTGCTTACCAATTACGGTGAAATCTTCCACGTTTGGTTCGATAACGCTTGCGGTGAGGGCCCAAACGGTAAAAAGCAGATTTATGATTTTGACCGTTATATTAAGACCATAAGAAAACACCAGCCCAATGCAACCTTTTTTAACGACAGAGGCGGTATGCGCTGGTGTGGTAATGAGGCAGGAAAAGCCGCTCACGCTCAATGGTGTGTTGTACCCTACGAACTCTGCTCAATTTCAGAGCACAAAACAGATGTAGAACCTTTAATGGAAGGCTCTCTTGACGATATAAGAAACAGTGACACTACATTAGGCTCAATTTCTAACATTATGTATTCAAGAGCTCTCACCTTCTGCCCTGCGGAAACCGATATGTCCATAAGACCGGGTTGGTTTTACCATGAGAATGAAGAGCCGCACTCGTTAGAGCGTCTTTTTGACACGTACATAAAAACTGTTGGCGGTAACACAACGTTCAACTTAAATATTCCACCTATGCCAAACGGCAAATTTAACGAAAAGGACGTTAAAAGGCTTAAAGAGTTGGGTGATAAAATCAACGCTGAATTTGGCACAAACCTTGCAGAAGATGCTGAGATTACAGAAAATAAAACGCCAAATTCTTACCAGACCGAATTCATCGTTAAACTTAAAAAGAAACAACCACTCAAATACCTTGAACTCGCAGAAACAATCGCCGAAGGTCAAAAGGTTGAAGCATTCAGAGTTTATTCTAAAACTGATGACGGAATCTGGAACTTCGAAGAACACGGAACTACAATAGGCAGTAAAAAAATTGTGGTTTTAGAAGATGTTGAAACAGACGAACTCAAAATCCATATTACATCTGCACGAGATACGGTTAAATTGGATTGGGTGAAGGTTTACTAATAAAATAAAAAGTGGTCAGTGTGACCACTTTTTATTTTATTATTAACTCCAATACAACTTATTTATTAAATAAAAAATATCAAGTGCTCTTTCAATAACCTGGTCCATATTATAGTATTTAAACTCTGCCAATCTACCGCACAAAACCAAATTTTTAATTGTATCGGCAGTTTTTGAATATTGATTATATAGAGCCAAAGAAGCTTCTGTAAGTATTGGATAATAAGGCTCATTTCCTTTATCTGAACCATACTGAACGGGATACTCAAAAGCAACCGTTGTAACCCCATCTACTTTTTGTGGAGGAATTTTTTTAAATTCAGTTATTCTTGTGAAATCCACACCAATCGGATATGCTACTCCAGGCGTTTCCTGGTAACTATCCTTATCAAATATTTTCAAATCAAAAAATAATGACCTGTAGGGCAATTCTCCATAACAGCAATTAAACAATTCATCAATAGGCCCTGTATAAACCACTGGGATATTTACTGCCTCACCATCAAAATAAAGAACATTACCAACAATTTTTAAATGCTTGAGTGCATCACAAGAAAGCCTCACATCTATCAAATCATCTGAAAGCATATTTTCAAAAATTTCTGTAAAGCTTGATTCAGGTATTAACTGATATTTATCATCAAAATACCCGTCAGTATAATCCAATCTTACCGGAACCCTTTTTAAAACACTTATGTCAAGCTCCTCGGGATCAATAGACCACTGCTTTGCAGTATACGGCTTATAGTCCTTTTCAAAAAGGAAATTGGCATATTCTCTTACAATCTCATCATTTGATTCAAGCATTTCGACTATAGTTGTTTTTTTAGCGTCACCGTATTGCATTTTTAGATGTTCTTTAATTTCATTCGCTTTTTCAAATATAAAAAAATCATCAACTGTTTTCAAATTAAATGGTGATGGGGTAGTTTTGCCATCTATCATAACTCTTGCTTTTAAAATAAACTCTTTCCAATCACCTAATGTCTTAATGAAATTGTACACTCTTTCGTTATTGGTATGAAATGAATGGGGTCCATATTTTTGCACAAGAATACCTAATTCATTTTTATAATCATACATATTACCTGCAATATGTGCTCTTTTTTCTAATAATAAAACTCTCTTGCCTGATTTGGCAGCGTTATAAGCAACTGTACTTCCAGCAAAGCCTGCACCAACAACTATAATATCATACTCCATTACTATACCAGCTTTTCCATTTCTTTTTTTATATTTTCAGTAAAATCTGTAATGTATTTATCAAATCCATATTCTCTTAAAATCGTTATATCAGCATTAAATTCACTTTGGATTTTATTTTCCTCATTAAACTTTACTAATGCTTCTTTATCGAATATTTTTGATATTTCAATAAAAACATCCTTCATAAATCTATTTGTTCCAGAAGCAACATTCATAACACCACGAAAATCGCTTTTGAGTAATTCACAAGTAATCTGTGCAGCATCGTTTACATAAATATAATCTCTTGTAGTATAGGGACTATTACAAATAATCGTTTCATCATTCCTTAAACTTCTCACTAACGAAGGAATAGCACCAAAATCATGTGTATCTCCCAAACCATAAATGGTAAAAAAACGAGCACTTATAAAGCTGAATTCACTAGTTACTCCAGTGAGTCCACAACCAAATTCTGTAAACATTTTTTTACACAAGCCATACAATGAAACTGGTGTTATATTGTCGCTTTCTTTAAAAGTACCTGTTGCACCATCATATTCTGAACTACTGCCTGCAAAAAAGAATTTTTTACCACCATTTTTTTTGAAAGAATGCAGTAATTCTATACTTATTTTAAGCCACAATATATTACTGTCAGACATTCTGAAATCAGGTTTCGTCTGATCCCAGGCTAAGTGAACACAAATTTCAGGTCCAATGTCTTTCACCAGATTATTTATTTGAGAAATTCGAGTCAAATCAAAATTCACTATATTGATACCTTTAAATTCAGCTAACTTTTTAGAATTGGTTGTAATAGCATAAATATCATATTGATTTTCACTCATTAATTTTCTGAGTACTACTTTTCCCAAAAAACCACTAGCACCAGTAATCAGCAATTTTTTCATATAAAACTCCTATTGTGTCAAGGGATAAATGCATAAAGAACTGTTTCGTACATAATATCATTATAATGTCTTATTCCGAACCTATACTCTGGAACAAGTTCAAGTAGATAACGCTGTATTTCAGTTATATCTTCTTTTTTATGATAAATACAAATCGCTAACTTCGGTTTGAATCGTTTAATAGTTTCTTCTGCACCTATAAGTGAATTCAACTCACTTCCTTCAACATCCATTTTTATAAAAGTAACCCTTTCATTTTTAACTATATCATCTAGCTTAAAACCTCTTACAGTATTTTCAGTTTCTAAATCCGAAACATACGAGCAGTCACCATTAGAAGAATCAGAGGAAAAATTTAAAATTGTATTTTCTTTCCATAATGCTCCATTCACAATTGTAACTCTATCTAAAAGATTTTTCTCTCTTATAATCTCAACACACTTATTATAATTATCCTCATCAGGTTCAAATGCAATTATTTTTTTAAATGAATTGTTAACCTTTTTTAAAAAATCAAATATAGTGCCACAATCAAAACAACCTGCATCTATAAAGAGTTCGTCATTGCCAAAATTCATATATTCATAATCAACATACTGAATACCATAATTCATATGTCGAATTATATTTTGTGGAGACACACCATTGGAAAGCAAGTATTTGTAGATTTCATCGTAAAAAAATTTGGATTCAATCAAAATTTTTTTATCTTTATGGTTTTCTAAAAGTTCCTCTGGCGAAATAACTTTTTTCCCGTTAAAGCCTACTCTTTGCTTTTCTTCATCCTTATCACAAAAGCAAAGAATGTCATCATACCCAAAATTCTTATTAAATAAAAATCGAACATTACCAGAACTCGATGCACCATAAACAATTATTGAGTGATTTATACTTTGAGTTTTCAACCCATCATAATAATCAACAATAGTATAATCTGGACAATCACTATCAATACCCGCTCTGAAAATATTAACCATATATTCTATCTTATTAGATAAATTAACGCTTAATCTATTCAAAAATATTGTTTTTGATTTTTCATCGTATAAACTATCGTATAATTTTTGTAATTCTGAATACAAGTTCATATTTATCCCCTTAATTTCTGCACTATAGTATTTTTAATTGACTCTGCGTCCATATTATAAGCCTTCTGCAACTCATTGTATCTACTTACTTCATCAACAAATGTATCCAGAATTGAAACATCACAAAAGCTTTTCGGCATAATATTATTCTGAATTAATATTTTTGCAATTTCAGCAGCAACACCACAACAGCTCTGATGCTCATCAACAACAAAAACATTCTTTTTATTTCCAGCTTCTTTTATAAGCTCAATATCAAGCGGCTTTACAGAATGCAAACCATAGACCGCAACATCTATATTATAAGCCTTTAATAATTCTGTTGCTTTCAATGCGTTATTTACAGCATATCCTACTGCAATTATTGCACCGTCATTACCATCTTTATATTTATAGCCTTTTCCGTATTCATAAGAATGCTCTTGAAGCTTTATATCGGGTGCTTTCGGAAAACTGATATAAAATGGCTTTTCTTGACTGAATGCATATTTTAATGTATCTCTGAGCTCTGCACCATCACTTGGAAATTCAACTGTCATATTAGGTAGCGTTCTCATAAGTGCACTTTCTTCTATTGAATGGTGGGTTGAACCTAATTCACTATAAGACAGCCCTGAACCCACGCTAACAAGAATCACCGGTAGATTCTGATAACAAACACTTATCTTTATCATTTCAAAAGCGCGAGAAGGCAAAAACGGTGCCATTGAATAGGCGACAGGATGAAAACCATTCATCGCCATTCCTGCAGCAGTTAAAACTAAATCTTGTTCTGCAATTCCCGTATTATAAAACCTGTCAGGAAACTTTTTCTCAAATGGCTCAACAACAGAAAATCCTACCTCTGCCATAAGCAAGGCAACTCTTTTGTCATTTTCAGCACATTCTATCATTGTATTTAAAAAACTGTTTCTCATAATTCCTCTCCTACATTTTCTAATTCGGCCAAAGCTGCCTCATAATGCTCGTCTTCAGGCCATTTGTAATGCCAGAGTGTTTTGTCCTCAAACCCTGAAAAACCTTTACCTTTTATTGTATTTGCTATAATAGCAGATGGCCTACCTGAATTTTTTGCTTTTTCAAAAGCATCAAGCAGCTCTCTGACATCGTGACCATCAACTTCAATTGTATATAATCCAAACGACTCAACTTTACTCTTCATATCACCCAGATTAAGAACAATTTCATCATGACCGTAAGACTGCAATCTATTTCTATCTATGATAAAAGTAAAATTATCTAAATTATTTTTATTAGCAAACATAAGTGATTCCCAGACACTACCCTCGTTACACTCACCATCACCGACTATAACAAAGCAGTGACCTTTATATCCCTGGATTTTATTAGCTAATGCATAACCAGTGCAAAGGCCTACACCCTGACCGAGCGAGCCACTACTCGAAATGATTCCTAACTTTGGATTTCTTTTTAAATGAACACCCATTTTATAGCCACTCTCATTAAATTCTTTTACAAGACGGCTTTTCTCAATAATTCCAACCTCTGCAAGAGTTGCATACAAAGCACTTGCAGCGTGACCTTTACTTAAAAAGAGCACATCATTATTTTTATTTTCAATGTCATTTTTATCATATTGCATAACAGCTCCATATAAAACAGCCATTATATCTGCACAAGAAAAGGCAGAACCAATAAACGATGCTTTCTTTTTATATGTCATTTCCAAAACATCTTTTCTGATATTTTTAGAAAGCTCTTTTATATCATTTACACTAATCATTTTTCAGCCCTCGTTTCTAATCATTTCTATTTCTTCTTTAAGGCCAGCCTCTAAAGAATACTGCCTTTCCCAGCCTAAAGACCTGAGTACACTTATATCTGCACAGCTACACATATTCTGATTACATTCTTCTTCACTTTTATGATAAATCTTCGCCGTAGTCTCTATGTTAGCTTTTATAATCTCTGCTATTCTTCCTATAGTGGTTTTTTCACCACCTGCAACATTTACAAAGCCAGTATAATTTGAGAACAGGCATTTACAAATCGCAGAAGCTACATCTTTAACATAAATATAATCTCTTATATAGCCATCGTAAGAACAAGTTGCATCCTGATTTTCAAGCAAACTTTTTATAAGTGATGGCATCAGTCGTTGTTCCTTTTCACCATATCCATAAACGAAAAACAATCTGCACCATACGAAACGCCTCTTTTCTATAAGGCTATTTTCAACCAGAACACTGCCTAATGCTTCTTTACACTTGGCATAAAGAGAAACAGGCGCTAATGGAGAAGTTTCTTTTTGTGGCTCTATTGACTTACTATATTCTTGTTCAGTACCAATGAAAACTGCGTTTTTGCCACCATTTTTATAAAATGCATCATAAAGTGCAATACCCGATTTTAAAAACAATACATTTTCAAAGGAATCAAGATAACCCTGACCTGTACGCCACGCTAAATTTATCAAGTACTGAGGCTTACTTTGGGAGATATAAACATTCCAATCTACTGTCAGTGCATCTTCCTGAAATTTTTCTATAACAAAATCTTTTTCTAATAATTTAGTAACATATTTACCTATAAAACCATCGGCACCAATTATGAGGACTTTTTCTGTCATAAAATCACACTTCCTAATGCGTCTTTATATTGTAAAATCAAGTTTTCGCTTTAATGATGTTCTGCCAAAAGCTACAGGGAAAAGGTGTATAAAACGCATTCTCAAACGAGTTCTTACACTCCAGCAATCCATTTTCTTTAATTCAATATAAGCACATTTTAAAATATGCTTTATAATACCAATTCTTTTTTCCTTTTCATCATCATTTAAAATATGCCTTGTTAAATACAAATGTTGTGTTGCTATATAGTACATTCTTTTTATAGTAAGGTTGTAAAGTTCGGTTTCACCTTTACTCAGATAAAAATCAGCTCTTTCTATATAAGCATACAACTCATGAATGCACATTTTTGAATAATTTGTTAATGCAGTATCGCTTGAAATACGCTTACGCCAGTTCATAAGTCTGTCTTTAATCCACAGAACCTGGGGTTCATTATATAAAATTTTATATGTAAGATACATATCCTCGTAATAAACATTTTCATAAAAATGATTTTCTTCCCATATCCTTCTGCGGTAGAGTTTATTCCAGATCATCGTGTTAGGCCCACAAAGACCTATAAACTCATTCATAATTTTACAAAGCTCTTTACCTGTAAAAAATTTTGTTTCATTAAATGGCAGATAATCACTGAAAAAGCCAAACTCGCCGAAAGAAGTGTAACAACATTGAACAATATTTATATTCTCATTTTCACTGAGTTTTTTTGCCATAACCTCCAAAAATGTTGGTTCTGCTACATCATCGCTATCAATGAACCAGATATATTCACCAGTAGAATTAGCAAATCCGACATTTCTTGAATAACCCGCTGAATGAGTTGACGCATTTTTTATAATTTTAATTCTATTATCATTTTTTTTAAATTCTTCAGCAATAGCAACGCTTCTGTCAATAGAAGCGTTATCCACTACAATTATTTCAAGATTTTTATAAGTCTGATTAACAACAGACTTCAAACAATCTGCTAAATATCTCTCCGTATTGTAAACAGGTATAATTACACTTATAAGTTTATTGCTCATTTTTAACTCCCTAAAGAATTCAGTTCTTCAATAACAGCCTCTATCTCAGGAACGCTCCAGATAAATAATATTGATTCATTCAATAAATCGCCCTTATCATTTACCCCTTGTGCATAGAAGCAGTTTATCATACAGATAATTGCAAGAAGATTAAGTGGATTTTTGTTTAATATTTCATAAGAGGTTTTAACTATATTTTCAAAATCCATTTTTGCCCAGTAGGCTTTAAGCTCTGATTCGAGCTTTTCTATTTCGCCCTTTGGTTCACGATTTTTGAAAAAGAGAACAAGCTTATGTTGATATGCAAAAAACCACTTCCTGCACTCATTATGAATTTCAAATAATTCTTTTACAGCTTCCGTGAATGAAAATTCTTGCATTTTCAAAAGGAAGGTGTGTTGTCCTAAAAGATTTTTGTTATTCACATCGCACAAAGCACTGAGTCCTACTACTGTTGCAAGAGGACGCATATCAGCATTTAAAAGCATATTTTCAAAAGCATTGATTCTTGCAAGATAATGCTTATAAACATTGGCTGTATCCTTATACTTCTGCTCCAATGCATCTAAAGTTCCCTTCAGAGTTGAAAGCATATAGAGATTTTTTCTATCAAACATTGCAGTAGCTACATCATATCTGAAAGCATATTGCAAAAATGAGTAAATTTCATCTGCAGTAATATCATCTCTTTGTTCAATACCTTTACTTGCCTCTATTATATACGCCCAATTACAGTTTTCTATAAAATCAAGATTGCTTTGTGTAAGAATATTGAACTTTTGTAAGTTTTTCATTCCGTGTATATATAATGAATCTGCAGCTGTAAAGAGGCCGAAATCCAAGTTGCGATTTCTGTATGTAGAGCTTGAACGAATGAAATTGTTGTAAAAAGGCTTATCTACACAGCTTAAATTTTCACAAAGTGATAAATAATTCATCATTATATTGGTATCCAGATTACCATAAGGATCCTTTATCCAGATTGGTGTTTTGAGAAGCCAGCAGTCATCATAGTTATCTAAAAAGAAAGACTTTTTAAAAAGTTTTCCCCACCAGGTTCTGAAGATATTATAAAGCTGTGGAAAACTATCTTTAAAAGCAGATAAATTCACACCTTCTGCTGCAGGTGGTACACGATTACCATATACCTCACCAAATTCGTTGCAATAATTACAACCTCCGGCAACTATCTGCGAATCGTTTTTCTTGGCTACAGTATATAACGTTTCAACAAAATCAGGTTCAATCCAGTCATCTGAATCAATAATAGAGATATATTCACCAATAACCTGGTCATCATTGAACCACCATTCTTTCTGAAATGGTACTTCACCATTTTCACCGACCTTATTAACCTTATTGGTAATAATGTTCACGCGTGAATCTTCTTTTTGAAGTTTTTCTAAAATTTCACCTGTTTTATCAGTTGAACCATTATTTCTTATGTAAATATTAATGTCAGGCTCAGTTTGATTAAGCACACTTCTTACAGCTTTTTCTATGTATTTTTCTGTATTATATGCCATCATATAAAAAGTTACTTTAGGTTGCTTCATAATTTACTCCTCTGATTCATAAATTACTGTTTTAAAATTTTTAAATCCTGATTCACGCAGGCTTTTCTCTATCTCTATTCTTGCTTTTTTTCCCGCTGCAATTATTATTTTGCTATTTTTATCTTCGACATCTGAAATACTTATTAACGGTAACCCCATATACCTGTCAGCTTTTGCAGAAGTAACAACAAATGCCTTTATACTATAACCTCTGTCCAGCATTTCGGCATAACACACTCTTGCAAAAACACCGCTACCATAAATCAAAATTTTTTCATCTGAAGGTATTGAAACATTTTCGAGTGAAAAACGAATCAGCTTTTTCTTTTCATCCTCAATAAGCTCTTCAAAAATATCTTTAAATTTATAATTCGATTTTTCATTAAAGTACTCAAATATTTTTATACCATGATTTATACCGGCATTATAATTCTTAACACCGGCGTTTCTTACTGTCATCAATGAATATGGTACATTTTTTCTGTAAACAGACATAACCTCATCTATGCAGTAGCCTTCACCTTTTAAAGCCAGATCCAGAAGATGAACCATATCACCATACTTCAAGCCTGTGTTATGAACAAACATAAAATTTTCTTTTCGGTAAAACATTGCAGAAACAGGAGCTATATTCAGATACAAAAGCTCTTTTTGTGAATATAGACCTGCGCCCTTAAAGCGTCTGCCCTTCCAGAAAATCCACTCGTTATCCAGAACACCTGTTTCCTCATCCAATGTAGCGGTTTTGTGAAAGCATACGGAAAGATTTTTATTGCTTTCCATTATATCATACTGCTTCTGGAGCTTATAATCATTACACCAATAATCATCTGCCTCACAAAAAGTAATATATTTCCCTGTTGCATAACTCATAAGAGTCCTGCTGAAATCAACATCCGGGTCTGAATATATATTTTTCTTCTGATAAACAGGCTTGATTATTTCAGGATAGTGTTGCTCATATTTCTTTATAAGCTGAGCAGTACTGTCAGTAGAGGCATCGTCATGAACAATTACCTCAAACTTAAAATTGGTTTTCTGACTTACTATACTTTTCAAGCACTGTTCTATGTATTTTTCGTGATTGTAAGCAATACAAATAACACTTACAGCTACACTGTTTTCAGAACTCATAAATCAAGCCTTAAACCTCTCGTTCAATTCTCTTATATCGCACAAATAGCCGTTGAACTTGTTAAAATACAAATCTCTTTCTATTTTGTCACGAACATCAAAATTACTGATGATAACAAAATCGTTTTCTTCTGATACATAATCAGCAATTTTACATTTTTCAATACCATCACAGCAATCGCAACAGCCTAAATCTCTACCTAAAATAAATCTTACAGGAATTGAATTTTTATTTAAGCTATTATAAAGGATATTCGAAAGCTCATTTTCACCATAAATAATTATATCTTCGGCGCCTTTTTCTTTCATTAACGCTTTAAGCTTTTCGAACCATTCCTGGTTAATAAAAAGCTTTGACGCTTCATTTAAGTAATCCTGATATTTATATGCAGGGTGCTTTGCCTTTTTATGCAGATTTTTTGCACCCCAAAGGTACACCTTAGGATTTTCACAAACCTCAGGACTGTTGAGAATTGACATATATTGTTTGTGATAAGGATGGAGAGGATTTAAAATATCCTTAAACCAGAAATTTTCTTCTGTAATTAAAAACCATTTATAAATCGGTCTTAAAATAACCTCATCTGCTCCAAATTCATTTATACTTCTATCTATAAAATCAGGAATATCCATAAAATTCCTTTCCTGAACTACCATAGCTAAGAGTAATTTATTTATTTTATTAGCCTCTCTGAGAGCTTTTATAAATTTCAGATTTTCAAGCAATCTGTCTAATGTATTGTGCCCACCATTTATATATGTATAATTAAGCCTGTTATAACTATTGGGTGTAATTGAAACAATAAGATTATAATTAGCCAAGTGTTCAATTTCAGACCAAGTTTTTTCATTAAAAAGAACACCATTTGTCTGAATAATTATTTGACACTCAGTATTTAAGGGCTTCATTTTTTTAGCAAAATCCATAGCATATTTACTTGCGAAAATGTCACCACTTCCACTCAATTGTATCTTATTAATTGTATCTCTATTTACAACCTCCTGCAATTTATCATTCAAATCTACCATAAGTTTTTTATAGCTTTCATCCGGCACAAAAACTTCATTTCTGCAAGAAGGACAACTAAGATTACAAATCTGATCATGTGCTATATCAATAAACTCAATATTGACATTTTGCATTTTTTCAGAAACTTCATCTGCTGTAAAGTCAGCTAATGAATTATTCTCAAGAAATTTGCAAGATCTATGATTGCAGGACCCGAAATCTCCCTTAGCCATAGCTTCTCTTATTCTTGTAGCTTTTTCGCCATAAAAAATCTCATCAAAACTTTGCTCGCCCAAATTGCCAACACTTTTATTCATCCCGCAACAAAGATAACAATCACCATTAAATCCAACATATAATGAATTAACTGCTTTTTCACAAAATTTCATATTTACCTCCGAATTCAAATGTAATATTCGTTTATAAAATCTAAAGCAATATTTCTTACAGGCTCACCGCTGTTACGCCTTTTTTGAAAATCTGCCGCCATTTTAATTGTTTCTTCAAAAGTATATTTGGGTGACCAGCCTAAAACCTTTTTCGCTTTACTGCTGTCAAGCTTGAGAATTTTTGTTTCTATAACGCTTTTCATTTCACCTGAAACAATAAATTCTGAATTTTCAAATTCCTTTGTCAGAAGCTCTGTAGCTTCACCTACTTTAACAAAACCATCCTTTTCAGGACCGAAATTAAAGGCTGAAGAAAATTCTTCTGAAGCATCACAGGAATTATACAACTTTTCTACTAATATTAAATATCCGTTTAAAACATCAAGAACATTCTGCCAGGGTCTTATTGAATCATAGCTTCGTATTTCAGCAGTTTTCCCGTTAGAAAAACAGTCAAGCAAATAAGGAAAAAGCCTGGTTAAGTTATAATCGCCACCGCCTATAACATTACTTGCTCTTGCAGTTGCTATAGGGATATTTAACTTGTCCTTTGAGAAGAAAGACCTTCTGTAGCACTCGGTAATAAGCTCCTGACAAGCCTTACTTGTTGAGTAAGGGTCCTGTGCACCAAGTTCCATATCTTCTGTGTAACCCTCATCACTCTCAATGTTTTTATAGCTCTTATCACTTGTCACAATTAAAACTGCTTTTACTGACGGAGTGCTTCTTACTGCCTCAAGCAAATTAACAACACCTGTAACATTACTGTCAAAAATATAATCTGTTATTTCAGCACCTTTATTAAGTGTTGAATGAGATGCTAAATGTATTACAATTTCAGGTTTTGCTGCAGTAACAAAGTCATAGACTTTTTTTCTGTCCTGAATAAGCCCCATACAGCTCTCTTCGATTTTGGGACTTGCTTCTGCAAAAAAAGGTGTTGCTTCGCTACCCTCTAAAGCGTAGCCGTAAACTATTGCCCCAAGGTTTTCCAGCATAAGCGAAAGCCATGTACCTTTAAAGCCGGTGTGTCCTGTGACTAAAACCTTTTTACCCTTAAAAAAATCACCTGTCATCTGATTATTTCTCCCAATCAGGCGAGAAATTCTCACCAATTTGTATAAAAGATGATTTTTTATTCCAGTTACAATGTGACGACTGGTAACACCTTTTACAAGGACTGTCCATATTCTCAGTATTAACATTTTTTCTGTATTCCTGATATTCAGGTGAATTCCATACATCCATAAAATCAGTACCGATTTCATATTTGCAGAATTTCACCGGAGTTGACATACACGGACGAACATATCCGTCTGAACCCAAAAAGAAGTCACGCCAGGCAACAAAGCAATCCTTATGTAATTTGTCACCTGCTACATCTTCACCTGTTATGTGTGGGAATTTTAAAACAATTCCGAGCTCATCGCCGATTTTTTCAGCTTCTTCAAAAACCTTGCGAACTTCATCCTCGTAGCCCCATAAGGTTTCGTGTAATAATTCATCATTAAACACAGTAAGGTAAACAACCTTAACTTCTTCAATACCAATTTCCGCTGCAAGTCGCACTAAATCCGGTAATTCGTGAAGATTTGATTTCATAGCACAGAAAACAAAATTTATCCACGGATATTTAAGACCGCGCTTTTTCTTTTCTTCTACTATATCTTTAAGATCATTTTTAATTACATTCAAATCTGAACCGCGTCTTATTCTTGCGTTGGTTTCAAATGTTGCACCATCAACACTGACACCAAAAACATCAACATTATACTTAAAAAGACTTTCTTTGATGTTTTTAAGATTCATACCATTTGTACAAAAATATTTTCTTGCAGAATGCTTGTCTATAATTTCAAGCATTTCGTTAAAATGAGGATGAATAGTTGGTTCGCCCCACCCCATTAAAGTAACCTCTTCAATGGTATCCATAATAGGCTCAAAGCTTCTGAAAACATCCATATCAAATGTTGTCAATTTAAAATCCGCAGCATTTCTGCCACACATAATACAATTGAGATTGCAGGCATTAGTAAGCTCAAGCACAAGTCTTCTAGGATATGAGCTTAAGACCTCTTTACCCTCATCAATTTCTTTAATATTTAAATCAGAATTCTTTTGTTGGCGCTCTGTCAATGGTTTCCCTTGAAAAAGTGTTTTTGTTTTAGCTCTTATTAACATATCTATAACCTCACTTTTCCCATTTCATCCATGGGGCATTTTTCTTCTCAATAAGACTTTCAAGAAGCATTTTATCTCTTAATGTGTCCATACACTGCCAGAAGCCTTCGTGCTTAAAAGCATCAAGCTGGCTATCTTTCGCAAGTGCTTCAAGTGGTTTTCTTTCGAATATAAGATTTTCATCATCATTAAGATAATTGAACACCTCCGGTTCTAAAACCATAAATCCACCGTTTATCCAACCGCCATCTTCTTTACCTTTTTCTGTAAAGCGATTTATTGAGTTAGTATCATCAATATCGAGCACACCAAATTTACCACCGGGCTGAATTGCTGTAAGTGTAGCTATTTTTCCGTTTTCCTTATGAAAATCTATAAGTGCGTTTATATCAACATCAGAAACACCATCACCGTAAGTTAACATAAACGGTTCATTACCTATATATTTCTGAACACGCTTAATTCTTGCACCTGTCTGTGCATTAAGACCAGTATCAACAACCGTTACCTTCCATGGTTCTGCAACATTGTTATGAATAATCATATTGTTATTATCAGAAAAATCAAACGTAATATCAGAACGATGAAGATAATAATCAGAAAAATATTCCTTTATTACATATCCTTTATAGCCACAGCAAATAATAAATTCATTAAAACCGTAATGCGAATAATATTTCATTATGTGCCATAAAATCGGTTGTTCGCCTATACCAATCATTGGTTTTGGTTTTAAGTGACTTTCTTCACTTATTCTTGTACCCAAGCCACCGGCTAAAATTACAACTTTCATTTTCTACACCTCTTTAACAAACAGAATTTCATCTGTTGCTGTACATTCTTTCATAATAATTCTGATATTCACCGCTGATAATAGTTTCCCACCATTCACGGTTTTCTAAATACCAGTCAATAGTCTTTTTAATACCATCAGAAAATTTAGTCTCAGGTAACCAACCAAGCTCTGTATGTATCTTAGTTGGGTCAATAGCATAGCGCATATCGTGACCTTTACGGTCAGTTACATAAATAATAAGACTCTCTGGCTTATCAAGATATTTACAAATGAGTTTTACTATGTCAATATTCTTCATTTCGTTATGCCCACCAATATTATAAACCTCGCCAACTCTACCATTGTGAATTATTAAGTCAATCGCTTTACAGTGGTCCTCAACGTAAAGCCAGTCGCGAACGTTAAGACCTTCTCCATAAACCGGAAGCGGCTTATCATTAAGGCAGTTTGCAATCATAAGCGGAATTAACTTTTCTGGAAAATGGTATGGGCCGTAGTTATTTGAACAACGGCTTATTGTTACAGGCAACGCATAAGTTCGGTGGTACGCAAGAACAAGCAAATCTGCTGCAGCTTTTGACGAGCTGTACGGGCTACTTGTATGAATAGGCGTTTCTTCTGTAAATAAAAGGTCCAGTCTGTCAAGTGGTAAATCTCCATAAACCTCATCAGTCGATACCTGGTGATAACGCTCAATTCCATATTTTCTGCAAGCATCCATCATAACTTGTGTTCCGAGAATGTTGGTCTGTAAAAACACTTCCGGATTCTCAATAGAACGGTCAACATGGCTCTCTGCTGCAAAATTTACAACTATATCAGGCTTTTCAGTTTCAAAAATCTTATAAATTCCCTCTCTGTCGCAGATGTTAGTCTTGTAGAATTTAAAATTCTCATTTTTCATAGCAGCAACGAGAGTTGACATATTACCTGCATAGGTCAGGCAATCAATACATACAACCCTGTAATCAGGATATTTATTTAAAATATAATAAATAAAATTAGAACCAATAAAACCGGCACCACCGGTAACTATAATAGTTTTTTTCATGCTATTCAGCTTCCTTTGCAAGTGCTATCAGATATTTGCCGTAATCTGTCATTTTCAGTTTTTTGCCAATTTCAAGAAGCTGTTTTCTTGAAATAAAACCTCTTCTCCATGCGATTTCTTCAATACAAGCAACATAAAAGCCCTGCCTGTCCTGAATTGTCTCAACAAACATTGATGCTTTGAGCATTCCTTCCGGGGTACCCGTATCCAGCCACGCCATACCTCTGCCTAAAACAGAAACATTCAGCTCACCTTTTTCAAGATAGGCGTTATTAACTGCAGTAATTTCAAGCTCACCTCTGGCAGAAGGCTTAACATTTTTAGCGATTTCAACCACTTGATTATCATAAAAATATAATCCGGGAACAGCGTAATTTGATTTTGGATTTTCCGGTTTTTCTTCAATAGAAACGACCTTAAAATCCTTATCAAATTCAACAACACCAAATGAAGTCGGATCTTGCACGGGATATCCGAAAATAGTAGCACCCTGTTTTCTTGTCATAGCTTTGTTAAGTTCTCTGGTCATATCCTGACCATAAAAAACATTGTCACCTAAAATAAGGCAAACGCTGTCATCACCAATAAAATCTTCACCTAAAATAAACGCATCTGCAAGTCCTCTCGGTGTTTCCTGAACCTTATACTTAATGGAAATTCCAAGCTCACTGCCATCACCCAAAAGGCGCTCATAAACAGGTGTATCCTCAGGCGTTGAAATAATCAAAATTTCTCTTATACTTGCAAGAAGCAATATAGATAACGGGTAATAAATAAGCGGTTTGTCATATATAGGTAACAACTGTTTAGAAACAACCTTTGTCATTGGATAAAGTCTTGTGCCTTTTCCACCTGCTAAAACAATACCTTTCAAATTTACCACCCCTTAATTCAAAATAACATCACAAATTTTATCGACTTCTTCAATTGTCAAATCGGCATACAATGGCAAAGTTAAAACTCGCCCCGACACATAGTCTGCAACCGGTGTTTTTTCTTTACCTGCTGTTTCTAAATGCCTGTAGCACTCAAAATCATTGGTCAATGGGTAAAAATATTTTCGTGCGTTTATATCATTCTGCTTTAATTTTTCAAACATCTCATCACGCGAATACTTGTATTCATCAAAGACAACAGGGAAATATGCATAATTTGATTTCACATTTTCCGGCACACTGCAAAGTTTTAAGCCTTTTACATTGTCTAATCGTTTTATGTAGTGCTGAGCAACATTTTTTCTTTTTAAGATCTCCTTATCTATATGCCTTAAATTGCAAATTCCCATTGTTGCCTGAAATTCACTCATTTTTGCATTTCCTGCTGAATAAATTACAGATTCAGAGTTACTCATACCAAAGTTTTTAATACAATTAAGTTTCTGCGCTAATGAATCATCTGAAAAAGCAACAGCACCACCTTCAATTGTATTAAAGACCTTTGTTGCGTGAAAGCTGAACATTGAAGCGTCACCAAGTTCTGCAATGTTTTTTCCGTTATATTCCACACCAAAAGCATGGGCAGCGTCGTAAATAACCTTAAGATTATACTTTTCAGCGATTCTTTGTATTTCTTCAACATTACAAATATTACCATAAACATGAACAGGCAAAACAGCGCATGTTTTTTCGGTAATTAAACTTTCAAGCTTTGTAACATCAATTGTAAAATCAATATCATTTATATCACAAAACACCGGTACAAGCCCATTTCGCACTACAGCGTGAGTAGTTGAGGCAAATGTAAAAGGTGTTGTGATAATCTCACTGCCTTTTTTGAATTCAAAGGCAGCAATAATGCTTTCTAAAGCCAGATGGCCATTTGTAAACAGTTCCACACAAGGCACCTTTAAAAAGCTTTCCAGCTCACGCTGAAATTGCTTATGCTTAGCACCCATATTGGTAAGCATATGACTTTCCCATAATTCTTTTATTTCTTCACAAAATTCTTCGTACTCCGGCATTGAAGAGCGAGTTACATTAATAGACATAAACTTTTACCTTTTATTACATTTATAATGGTATGTTGCCATGTTTTTTAGGGTAATTAATTACCTGCTTATCTTCCAAATTTTGGAAAACAAAAACAAGTTTTTTTCTTGTTTCCTGCGGTAAAATAACTTCATCAACCATACCTATAGAAGCTGCAAAATACGGATTCAAATATTTTTTCTCATATATTCTGATTTTTTCCCGCTTAAAATCATTCGCGTTCTGAGCCATAGCTATTTGCTTGTTGTACATAACATTAACCGCAGCCTCCGCACCCATTACAGCACTTTCGCAAATAGGCCAAGCAAAGACAACATCGGCACCCATAGCCTTACTGTTCATAGCACAATATGATGCCCCGTATGCTTTTCTTGTTATAACAGTAACTCGCGGTACAGTAGCTTCTGAAAAAGCATACAAAACCTTTGAACCGTGTCGTAATATACCTTTTTTTTCTTCACTTGGACCGGGATAAAAACCGGGCGAATCGAGTAACACTAATAGTGGAATATCGAAGCAATCACAGAATCTTACGAACCGTGCAGTTTTATCAGATGCATCGCAATCAATTGAACCACCTAAAACGCAGGGTTGGTTTGCAACAATACCAATACTTTTACCCTCCAAACGAGCAAAGCCTACAACCATATTCTTTGCAAAATCTTTTGAAATCTCAAAAAATGAATTCTCATCCACAATACAAGAAATTACATTTTTTACATCATAGCCTTGTTTCATATTATCCGGAACTATGTTTTCTATTCTTTTGAGATTTTCTTCGTATAAGGAATCATTTTCTATATCAAAAGTCTCTTTTTTATATTCAAGATAATTCAACAATTCTTTTATAGAATTTATACAATCCTCATCATTTTTGCAAACGAAATTAGCGACACCACTTTTCACACTATGAACCTGAGGACCACCTAATTCATCCATAGTAACACTTTCGCCTGTCAGTGCTTTAATAACTCGTGGTCCTGTAATAAAAAATTGGCTGGTGTTTTCTACCATAAATATAAAATCGCACATAGCAGGAGAATATGTAGCGCCACCTGCGCAATTACCCATTATAGCAGCTATTTGAGGGATATAACCTGAAGCTTGCGTATTCAAATAAAAAAGTCGGCTATATGCAGACGAGGATATTATACCTTCTTCAATTCTTGCCCCACCACTATCACACAAGCAAACAAATGGACTTTTAGTTTTCATTGCAAGCTCAAGAGTTTCACAAATTTTTTGTATATGTGCTTCACCTGCAGAACCACCACTTATTGTGCAGTCTTGTGAAACAGCATATACTGTAAAACCATTCACTTTACCGTAACCAGCAATCACACCATCACCTAAATAGTGTTTTTTTTGTAAATCACCTGAATCAACTCGTGATTTAACTAACATATTAATTTCAAGAAACTCACCATCATCAAATAACAACTCCATTCTTTCACGAGCTGTCAACTTACCTTTTTTATGTTCTCTCTCTATACGCTCAGTGCCACCTGAAAGCAATACCTCATCTTTTATATTTTCAAATTCAATCTTTTTTTCTATATTCCACATCAAGACCGCCAACTCTCTTCAGTTTTTATCATCTTACATTTTTTCTACTTAAAAGTTTGGTTTCAATTTCATCTTCAGACAGTTGCTTTATAATCATATCGGATATATTTGTCTTTACAACTGAAAAATCTGGAACATTTCTTTTTACAACTGTACAAGCACCCAGAATACATTTTTTGCCAACAGTTGTATAATCAAAAACTGTGCAATTCAGTCCTACAAATGACTGTTCGCCTATTACACAACAACCAGCAACGGTACTCCTTGTTGCTATGAAACAGTGCGGACCAATTTTGGTGTCTGCACCAACAAAGCAACTTGCCATCAAAAATGTATCCTCTTCGATCTCAACATTTGTTTGTACAATTACATAATCTTTCACCCAACAATTAGTACCATTGATTTTCCCTCTGATTACCGAATGGGGCGATATTATATTAGCAAATATAAAACCGCGTGCTTTCAAAGACTCATAAACCCTACGTCTGTAAGAATTCAGTCGATCCCATAAAATTGCAACAAAAACCTTAACCGCTTTTTTATCAATAATTTCATCCAACTTCTCAACTGAATAGACCGGTAAATCACAAAATACATCTGTTGTGCGGTATTCATCGTTAACGGCAAAACCAATCACATCAAACAAATCATAATCCTTTACAAAATCATAAACTCTCTTACCTGTAGAACCAATTCCTACAATAACTAATTTTTCTTTCATAAAACAACCTCCTTTTATACCAATTCATATTCCTGCAACATTTTTTGTATATCAGTTTTAGAATTGAACATCATAACATCAATTATCGACAAATTACTATGAAACTCATTTTCAAACTGCTTATAACAAATTTCGTTAGTTTTAAGAAACCACAATTCAATATTTTGGTTTTTGAAATTTTCTTTATCATAAAGCTCTTGTCCGCCAATTGAATTATAATATTCAGTTGCTCCGAGAATCCTGCATATTTCAAGAACTTTCTCCTGACCCTTCAAAGAATTGTTTTTTTCTATTGAAGAAGATAATACAAGCTCTGTTGTTATATTCAAGTACTTCAAAAGAATCTCGAAAGAACTCATTATGTATTTTGCAATATTTCTTTCATTATTAAAAATAATCTTTTCTAACATAGGATAAACATCTGAAAAATATGGTGCATCCTTATAATTATCTTGTATAATCCTAATGTTTTTTTGCTTTAGTTTTTCATCATTGTTGACTTCTACTTCATTTATTAACTTATTTGAACTCGCGCCCGACATTGGCAAGTTAAAATATTTCGGTTCACCATTGACTAAAATACGATTTCTGTAAATCCAACCACTTTTTATAAAATTAACATCATCATAAATCACATATTTATCCACCGCATTCATAAGCTGAAAATAACCGATATACGGAAAAAAATACGGTTGCATAATACCTAATTTTATATGCCTCAACGCCTTTCACTTAAAAGAAGATACAAATATAGACCTACTCTACTTATGTTATTCTATGATATCACAATTTTACTATATTTTCAACAAAAAAAGAAATAAAAATGTGCATGAAAACTGTCGTTTCATACACATTTTTAATTCTATTTTACAAATTCTCTTTTTGCGCTTTGTTCAAGCACGGTTACGGTTGCATCCTTAATGCAGGAAAGACCGTAGTTGGAGGATACTGTTCCAACAACCCCTACCCAGGTACCATCCTCGGGAATTTCGCCCTCGAAATGCACCGGTATAGATATTCTGTTTTCAGCACCTTCAACGTCTAAATACTTACGGTAAACCCAGTATTCTTTTTTATCGTTACCAATGCTCACGGCTTCTATAACACCTTCAAAATGAATTGTGTTGCCCTCAAAGCAGTTTGGCTCTACTAAGCCTGTATTTTCGTGCTCCTCACCCTCGTGGTCGTGCTTGTGGTAAGATTCCTCAATTGCAAGCATCCAGTCGATGTACATTTCATCGGTGACCTCAATATCTATTACGCTCGGGTCGCTGTCCTTAACAAGCGCCGCTTCCTTAGCAGCAATTATTTCTGCCTCTAAACGGTCCTGGTAGGTATTTTCCTGCGCAACTGTGTAGGCAAAAAAGACACCAAGAGCAACAATGAACGCCAAAAGAATACAGCCGTTTATTATGGTAACCTTCTTTTTAAAGGCAGCATCTGCAACATTAGACTTTTTAGCCTTATTTGTTTCAGGCTTTTTGGTTTTGTTTTTAGCCATAATTATTCACCCTTAAAGAATTGTGGAAGGAAAGCCTTGTGAGCAGCCTTCATTTCCTCGTAGCAGGATTTTGCCTGAGCAAAATCACCACAGAGCGGATGAAGCATAAGTGCGTTGAGCGCATCCTCATCTGAGCCCTTAATAGCAGCCTCAACAGTATATTTCTCATAAGATTTAACTGTTCTCATAAGGCTTATAATGTGACGGTTATTAAATTCACCAATTTCTACAGGCTTTGCACCGTCTGCACCGATAACCGCTGCAATTTCAACAATATCGTCATCATCCATGAACTTAAGTGTGCCGTTATTTTTAATATTTACAACGTGTACCTCTTGCTTATCGTTTGCAATGGCATCTATAAGAGAAACTGCTGCAAGTGAATATTTGTAGCCGCCGCGCTCCTCAAGAAGTGCAGGCTTAATAACAAGCTCGTTATCGCTGTACAATTCAAGAAGCTGCTCTTCAATTTCCATACACACCTGAGCACGGCTCTTTGAGCCTGCCTTTAAGTGCTGAAGCTTTGCCTGACGGCTGTAGTAATACTGAAGATAAGATGACGGGAAGCCCTTGCAAGCGTTAAGGCACTCCATATCGAAGCCGTCGTCGTGAATGTTTTTCATAACGGTTGGCGCAAAGTCGTCGTCAAATATTTTATCTATATTCTCAACGCCGTTCACCTTAACAGAGGTAATCCAGCTTAAGTGGTTAAGACCTAAATATGTAATTTTTGCATCCTCACCTACCGCAGCCTTAACGTCGTCTATCATAGCAATAGGCACGTTACAAAGACCCATTGTTTTAACGTTTGTATGGTTAATAAGGAATTCAGAAATAATTCCTGATGGGTTTGTAAAGTTAATGAGCCATGCGTTTGGACAAATTGCTTCAATTCTTTCTGCAATGTGAGCCATAACAGGAATTGTTCTGAGAGCCTTAAAGAAGCCGCCGATACCTGTTGTTTCCTGACCGATAAGGTCGTGCTTTAAAGGAATAGACTCGTCTATATGTCTGCAAGGAAGCTTACCGACACGAATTTGTGTAACAACAAAATCTGCGCCCTGCAATGCTAAATCGAGGTCATCTGTCATTACAACCTCGCAGTCAATGCCTGCACTTTTAAGCATACGAACACAAAGAGAGCCAACAATTTCTCTTTTTCTGTCATCAATATCCATAAAAGCAACTCTTTTAAGTTTTAATGAATCCTTTGCTTCAATAAATCCGTAAATAAGCTCGGGACAATAAGTACTACCTGAGCCTATAACCGTAACGTTGATTTCTTTCATTTATATCAGTCCTTCAATTAAAATTCAGATTAGTCTTCTAACAACCAGTTAATGCAGCCTGTTACAGGTGCCGCCGTAAGCTTAATAAAGTTAAATTTTTTGCTTGTTCTTTGGTGTAAAAGCTCACTCATTCTGTTTATGTAAACGTCTGACGGAAGCTTTGTGTGCATTGAGCCTGAAAGCACAACATTTACTACGTCTTCATCAAACTGCATTTTTTTGATGTGTCCGCCAATGAAATCTGCACCGCGCTGAGCCATTTCCTCAATAACCTCAAGTGCTGCTTCGTCACCGTTGTTTGCTGCATCGAAGAAGCTTACAATAAGTGTACGAATGAATGCTTCGCTCTTTTCCTCATCCTCAATAATCTGAATTGAATCAAGAAGAGTTTCTCTGTCCTTAATGCCAAGCTTTTCTGTAAGAGCTGCTGTTATTTTGCTTTCTCTTTTGCCTAAGCAAACGTCATCGTAAACAATTCTGAATGCCTCGTAAGCAACCCAGTGACCATTGCCCTTGTCACCTGAAAGGCGGTCAAAGCCACCAATCTGAAGCATATCGCCGCGGCTGTCTATTGAGTTACAGCAAGTACCCGTACCACAGTTGTAGCCAATGCCTGCACCCTTTTTGCCGCCTGCCTTTATAACAATAAAGCCGTCGTTATAAATTCTGAAGTTTTTAAGGCCACGCTTTGTTAATTCCTCGCACATAGCATCGTGCTGGTAAGGGTGGTCAATACCTGCAAGACCCATAAGCATTGCAGTAATATCATCACGAGATTTACCTGTTTTTGCAAGAAGAGCATCTACACCTGCAGTAATAATATCTGCCGCCTGAGGGAATGAGCCCTCCATATTTTCGTGGTTAGATGCAGGGCCCTCGTGAAGCTCTAACATATTTTTGTTTTCATCAAAAAGTGCAAATGCGGTCTTTGTGCCGCCACCGTCAACACCAATATAAAATTTCATAGCTATTTCTCCGAATTATTTAAATTACTTGTTTTCTTTATGCTCGTCGCTTACCTCGCAAACCTCGTTTAAGCAGTAGGTGCCTTTTCTGTATGGCTCGCGGTCAATCCACTTACCGTTTGTAAAGTCAGGCACAGCAACAGGTGCGCCGCCTAATGCTACAGATTGCTCTGAAAGGCAGGTAATAGACATCCAAGCAGCAGTATCGTAAACGTCTATAGGTGAGCTGCCGTGGTAAAGGCTGTCCACAAAAGCAGAAAGCACTAAGAAATCCATGCCGCCGTGACCTGCTTTAATGCCGTCGTTTTCATAAGCTAACCATAACGGATGCTCGTACTTTTCTCTCCAGGTCTTAAAGCTGTCCCACTCGTGCTGCTTTTCTGACTGACCCTCTATGTAAATTCTGCCGTAGCCGTCAGGAGCTTCCTCGTAAATGCCCTTTGTACCTTGTACCATATAATCTCTTGAATACGGTCTTGGTAAGCAGCAGTCGTGATTTAAAGTAATAGTTTCACCGTTTGCGCACTTAATAATTGTAGTTGTAACGTCACCGCAGTTAAAGTCTGTACCGTAAAGGTCGTAATCCTCGCCCTTGTTTTCCTTTATCCACACGTTAAGTCCCTTAGACTTGCTTGAGAATGAAGAAAGTGTAAGGAAGCGGTTGCCGCGGTTAATGCCTATAAGCTTTGCAATAGGTCCTAACTGATGTGTAGGGTAAAGCTCACCGTTACGCATCATAAAGTTAAAGAGTCTGCCGTGAATATTTTCTCTGCCTAATACAATTTCATCTCTTAAATCGTGACGGTAGCCACCCTCAAGGTGAATAATTTCGCCAAGGAGACCTTTTCTTACCATATTGAAAACAGCCATTTCGTTTCTGTCGTAGCAGCAATTTTCAAGAAGCATACAAATTTTGCCTGTTTCCTCACTTGTTCTGACTAATTGCCAGCACTCCTCAACAGAGGCAGCGCCGCCTACCTCCATAGCAACGTGACAGCCTGCTCTCATTGCGTCAACTGCTATGAGAGAGTGAGTTATCCACGTAGTACAAATTACAACCGCATCAAGCTCCTCGTTTGCAAGCATTTCCTTATAATCGAGGTAAGCAGTTACAGGGTACTCCTTGTTGTTTCTGCCTTCTACAATTTCAATACCTTTTTCTGCTCTTTCAACAATAAGGTCACAAACCGCAGGTACCCTTACGCCTTCTACCTGAAGAAGTAAATCGAGCATACTCGAACCTCTGCCGCTTATTCCCACGAAACCGATTTTCTGAAATTTTTTCGCCATAAAACATCACCTACTAAAAGAAATAAACAATAAAGATATTTTAGCATACTCTTTTAGTTTTTTCAATGCTAATATGATTTTTTGTTACAAAATATTAAGCCGTTGAAAGTAAAACAAAAAACTCTATCATTCACTAAAAATGATAGAGCTTTTCTTTTAATCTTTAAACTCAATAAAATTGTAGCTTTCAAGAATTTTAAAGTATTTTGCTAATCTTTCGTAGAGCGGCTCTGCCTTTTCACCAAAGTGCTCCTTTACCAAAACGCCTAATTCCGTTATGGTTTTGTCACCGTCTAAAAGCGGCCAAAGAAAACTGCCGTTTTCATCTAAATGCACGTACGAGATTTTAGGCTTTTTAAAAAGCTTTTGAGCTACCCTATTGAAAAAACCCGTGTTTTCGAGCGCAAGTGTAACCTTGCCCTCTTCGTTTTGCTCCCAAGAAAGTCCTTTATTTCTTAGGGGCTTTTTTTCAAGATAATTTTCATCTATTATTTGTTTCTTAGCCATTTTTTGCCTTCTTTTCCTTTTTGAAAACAGTAAACATTAAAAGTGAAAGAATTACAAGACCGAATACCACAAGGCTTAACACCTGAGCAACACCTGAAGGTAAGCCTAACTTAGCAGACAGGTCTATTACCTTGTCTAAACCGAAAATAGCAAGTATAGCAAGAACAATACCAACTAAGCCTTCACCTGCAATCATACCTGAGCAGAAAAGAATACCGTTGTTTGTGGTTTTAGCCTTTTTAGCCTCGTCACCCTTAAGCTTGTCGAAAGCAAGACGAATAAGACCGCCGACCATAATACAAGCATTAAGGTGAACAGGAAGATAAATACCGATAGCAAACGGAAGAACAGGAATACCTACAATTTCCACTACAATTGCTATAAGAGCACCAATTATAATGAGAATCCACGGTAATTCACCGCCCATAACGCCCTCAACAATCATCTTCATAAGCGTTGCCTGGGGTGCTGCAATTTCCTCTGAGCCAAAGCCCCAAGCAGTATCAAGCAAATAAAGTGTACCGCCAATTGCAAGAGCAGATGCAACTACACCCACAACCTCACCTATTTGCTGCTTTTTAGGTGTAGCACCTAAAAGGTAGCCGGTTTTAAGGTCTTGTGAGGTATCGCCCGCAATAGCAGCAATAATACAAATAACTGAGCCTATTGCAATAGCGCTTTCCATACCGCCTGCAATACCTGCAGGTGTATTATCCACAGTCATTTTAAGAACTAAGGTTGCAATAAGAAGAGTTGCAATAGCCATACCTGAAACGGGGTTATTGCTGCTACCTACTAAGCCAACCATTCTTGAAGAAACCGTTGCAAAGAAGAAGCCGAATACAACAACAATAATTGCACCTATTAAAGAAATGGGAATAGCAGGCACAAGCCATACAAGTAAGGTTAAAATTGCAATAACTATAAGAACGATTTTGATGTTTAAATCCTGCGCAGTACGAAGGTTGCTTGTAGCACCTGCGCCCTTCATGCTCTTCATAGCGCCCGTAAAGGTGCTTATAATGAGCGGAAGAGATTTAATAAGGCTTATAATACCGCCTGCAGCAAGAGCACCCGCACCAATGTAACGGATGTAAGAGCCCCATATACCCGAAGCACCGCTCGCTGCGTAAATTTCGCCGATTGTTTCTGTAGCGGAAGGGTACATAACAATATTTTCACCGAAGAGTACAATAAGCGGAATTAAAACCATCCAGCTCAAAAGACCGCCGGCAAACATATAGGAAGAAATTCGCGGACCGCAAATGAAACCAACGCTCATAACAGCAGGGTAAATTTGTGTACCGATTTCTCCCGCAAAGCCCTTGAAGCGTAAAGCAACCTCACCGGGCACAGCCTTTAAGCCGTCTATAATAAATTTAAACACAGCAGCAAAGCCCATACCTGCAAAAACCGTAGAAGCGTTTGAGCCGCCCTCTTCACCTGCTAAAAGAACCTCTGCACAAGCGGTTCCCTCAGGGTAAGGCAATACGTTGTGCTCCTTTACAATAAGTGCGTTTCTTAAAGGAATCATAAAGAATACACCTAAAAGACCGCCCAAAAGAGCAATAACGGTAATTTCGAGCATACCGGGCTTGTCCATTTTACCCTCGTTAGCCCAAAGGAAAAGTGCAGGTATAGTGAATATAGCACCTGCTGCTACGGACTCACCTGCTGAGCCGATTGTCTGAACAATGTTACTTTCGAGAATTGAGTTTCTTCTTAAAATTACTCGAATAACACCCATTGCTATAACAGCCGCAGGAATAGAAGCGGAAACCGTCATACCAACTCTTAAGCCTAAATAAGCATTTGCTGCACCAAATACAACTGCTAAAATGACACCCATAATAATAGAGGTTACTGTAATTTCGGGTGTAATTTTATTAGCAGGAATATATGGCTTGAATTCTTTTTTACTTTCCATAAAAAGCTCCTTACTAAAAATAAATACTCAAATATCTTACCATTATTTTATTAGTATTGCAAGTTTTTTATTTTTTAATTACAAAATAAAAAACGCTGCATTTTTCATCAAATGCAGCGTTTAGTTTTTTTAATTAACTTGCAAGTGCGTGCTCTGTATTATCACACTTTACGGTTACCTTAATTGTGTCTGAATTTTGTGTTATGGTTGCAGTTAATTTATTCGGCTTTTCCGGACAAACAGGAACAGTCTGGAAGGAGGCTTTTATTGTATCAATTGTAATAACCTCACCGGAAAAATCGCTTAAGCTACCTTGCTTTTCAGTAATGGTTGCAGGGTCACCGTCTTGTGCACCGGAGGCAAACTCAATTATTACAGGACCGCCCGTACCGCTGATGTTATGCATAGAAAACTGATTTGTAATACCGCCTAAAATTTGCCTTTGGTTGTCAAGGCAGGTTTTTTCGCGGGCGTTACTTGTAACTGAGTTGTAAATGGGCACGGCAACAACAACTAAAATTGCCATTATAACAACAACAATCATAAGCTCAACAAGTGTGAAGCCCTTTTTGGTCTTAAAAAAATTAAACATTTACGAACATCTCCTATTATAAAAACGAGAAACTTCCGTAACTCTATATTTAATAATAGCACAGTTGTTAAATTTTGTAAATAGGTAAATACAGTTTTTTTAATAAAGAAAATACACGGTACCCTTTCGGGCACCGTGCACTGTAAGTACTAATTCAAACTACTATTATGCAGTAAGCTTATGCTTTGCATTTGTATCCTGAAGTGAGCATTCTGTTGTGATTTTTGGCATACCGCCTGTTTGAGCTGTAATTGTAACTGTGATTTCACCTTCCTGAGCACCGCAAACAGGGATTGTCTGGAATGAATTTGTGATGTCTGTTGCAGACCATGCAGTTGAGAAAGCAGTTACATCATCTGCATCAAGTGTGATTTTTGGCTTCTCATTCTCATACTGTGTTGTGAATTCGAGTTCACCTGTACCTGTAACGCCCTTATCCATGATAATGGTGTTGAGGTTTGAGATGAGTGTTCTCTGGTTGTCAAGGCAAGTTTTTGCTCTTGCGTTATCTGTAACTGAATTGTAAATCGGCACAGCAACAACAACGAGGATAGCCATGATAACAACAACGATCATGAGTTCAACGAGTGTGAAACCTTTTTTGCTCTTCATAAATTTAAACATTTACGAACAACTCCTTTTCTAAAAATAAAATTTTGTTTTTCCTCATATACCAAAGCCGAAGCCTTAATATACTCAGCCGGGGCGCTTTCCCCTCAAGAAAGTGGGAATATTCCGTAACTCTCTCTGTCTGTATACTACCACATTCTTTTTCGTTTGTAAAGAGTTTTTTCAAAAAATTTTATTTTTTTCGAAAACTTTTGTGGAAATTGCTTTGTTCGAATTATTTTTTCGTGAGCACCTTTTATTTTATTTCTGCAATGGTAACGCCGTTTTCGCCCTCACCAAACGTACCAAGACGGAAAAAACGCACTCTCGGGTCAGACCTTAAGTAGCTTGTTACGGCACTCCTTAAAGCACCTGTACCCTTACCGTGTATTATGGTGCACTCATTAAGTCCCGACATAACAATGTCATCTATAAATCTGTCAAGCACCAAAAGAGCCTCGTCTACCATTAAGCCTCTTAAATCGCAACGGTTGTTTACGTCCTTGCTTGCTCTGCTTTCAACAGAATTTCTTCTTGTGCTGCTTTTAGGCTTTTCCTTTTTCTTTTCCAGAAGCTTTAAGGAATCCTCACTTACACGCATTTTAAGCATACCTGCCGTTATTTCTACGTTACCCTTTTTATCCTTAAGAGCAGTAACCACGGCATTTTTGCCAATTGTTTTACAAAAAACGTCGTCCCCCACCTGAAGCTCACGCGGCAGCACGTAACCCTCATCGGTATCTATATTTTCCATTACGGGGTTAACGGCATCATCTATAGCGTTAAGGTGTGTATTAACAGTAGCACGTGCTTTTCTTAAAAGCTCACTTGCATCCTTGGTAGTCTTTGTTTCTTTTTTAAGCTTTTCTATTTCTGCCAAAAGAGAATTAGCCTCTCTTCGTGCCTGCTCTACTATTCTTAAAGCCTCGCCCTTGGCATTTTCTATTTCCTTGTCGCGTCTTTCCTGTGCCTCACTTAATGCCGCGCGTGATTTTTCACGCTCCTGAAGCGCCGCTTCCTTTATACGCTCCGCTTCCTTCTTTTCCTTTTCCATTTGAATGCGGCTCTCTTCAAGACGGTCCACCACGTTCTCAAAGCGCACGCTTTCAGATGAAACAAGTGCCTTTGCCTTTTCTATTATACCCTTTTCAATTCCAAGCCTTTCAGAAATTGCAAAAGCATTTGAACGACCCGGCACACCAATTAAAAGGCGGTACGTAGGTCTTAAGGAATTCACGTCGAATTCGCAGGAGCCGTTTTCCACTCTTTCGGTTTCAAGAGCGTAAGCCTTTAATTCCGCATAGTGTGTTGTTGCCGCTATTTTTGCACCCTGCAAATGCAGCTTTTCTAAAACAGCCATAGCAAGCGCAGCACCCTCAACGGGGTCTGTGCCCGCACCCAGCTCATCTATTAAAACAAGTGAGCGCTCGTTTGCGGTTTTTAAAATATTTACTATGTTAACCATATGTGAAGAAAAGGTAGAAAGCGACTGCTCTATGCTTTGCTCATCACCAATATCGGCTAAAAGCTCATCAAAAACAGAAACCTCGCTTTCATCTCCGCAGGGCAGCATAAGACCGCACATAGCCATAGCCGAAAGCAAACCGAGTGTTTTTATTGCAACAGTTTTACCGCCGGTGTTAGGTCCCGTTATAACAAGGGTGTCGAACTCCTTGCCAAGACGAATATCTGTTGCAACAACCTTTTTAGGGTCAATAAGCGGATGCCTTGCCTTATTTAAATTTATAATACCCTTAGCGTTAAGCTTTGGCATTGTTGCATTCATTTTGTAGGCAAGCTGCGCCTTACTGAAAATAACGTTTATTTCCACAGCACACTCGTAGCTTCCCTTTATTTCATCAAAAAAGCTACCCGCAAGTGAGGAAAGCTCGTAAAGAATTTTTTCTATTTCCTGCGATTCCTTACCCTTTAAAACACGAATTTCGTTATTAGCCTCCACAACGCCTGCAGGCTCAACAAAAACCGTTGCTCCCGTAGAGGAGGTATCGTGCACAAGTCCGGAAACGGCTGCTCTGTGTTCACTTTTCACAGGCACAACGTATCTGCCGTTGCGTTGAGTTATTATTGCATCCTGCAGTACGCTTTTAAGACTTTGCGAGCGTATTATCTTCTCAAGCTTTTCCCTTACGGTGTTTTCCTGATTTTTAATTTTTCTTCTTATGCTTGCAAGCTCCGCCGAAGCATTGTCACTCATTTCATCTTCACTTAAAATTGCCGTGAAAATTCTTTCTTCCAAAAACTTATTCGGCATAAGTGATGAAAAATAAATATCAATACTCATTGGGTCTTGTCCGTTGCCGTCACGCCACTCGTGCAGGGCTCTTACAGCTCTTACGGTGCCGCCTATGTCAAGCAGCTCCTTCATAGTAAGCATAGCCCCCGCCTTTGCACGTGCAAGTGCATTGCTTACGTTTTTTAAGCCGCCAAAGGAAGGTCCACCGTACTTTGCCAAAAGCACGTAGGCATCCTCTGTCTTTTTAAGTAAATCGGCAACGAGCTGTAAATTTGTTTCAGGTCTTAAGCTTAAAATTGCTTCGCGGGCGTCCTCGTTGCACGCTCTTTCAGCAACCATTAAAAGCACCTTATCAAGCTCAATTGCCCTTAAATGTCTGTTCATTTCGTTCATTTTGTTAACCCTTAATTACGTTATAAAAATCTAACGTTTTAAATTTTCTTTCTGTTTTACTAAGCAAATAATCCTCTGCGAGGTATTCAAATGCTTTTAAATTCTCCTCCGAAATAGTAAAGGAAAAGATTTTTTCAAAATCTGAAAGTGCAACGTACCGCATTGCTTTTATTACCGAGCTTGACACCTTAAAGGCAGAAGCGGGTGCACAGCCCTCGCAATATATTTTGCCGCTTTCTTTTTCAAAGCCCATAACGGCGGTTTCGTACTCACCGCAATTAAAGCAGCCCACAAGCTGCGGCATATACCCTGCAAGCGACATTAATCTGAATTCTGTTACGGCTTTTATAAACGAAGCTGTTTTTTTCTCCGACTTAAGCAGAAACAGTGAATTGAGAAAAAGTCGGAGAATCTCCTCCGACTCGTAGTCCTCTTCACAAAATTCATAAGCTAACTCACACAAATACTGTGCCAATGCCATTTTTATTACGTCGTTGCGAAGCTCAAAGAAAACCTCTTTTACCTCTGCCTCCTGCACCGCGTAGGCATCCTTTGTTCTATTAAACGTAAATTCGGAATATGTAAGAAGTGCAGTAGCAGAAAGCTTTTTGCTGTTCGCTTTTTTTGCACCTCTGCAAAACGCCTTAACTAAACCGTGTTTTGCTGTAAGAACAGTAATTAAACGGTCGTACTCACCTACACTCTGTTCCCTTATTACTAATCCCGAAGCGCTGATTTTTTCCATTTTCAGTCAACTCCATAGGTGGTGTCATTTGTGTTACCTCGGCTTCCATACCGTTAATGCTTTTAACGTGATTTTTGTAAGCCAGATAGTCCGACACCTTACCCTCTCGGGTGAATTTGTCCCAAAGCACTTTGCCCTCCATAAAAACATATCCCTTCGAAGCTATTTGTTTTGTCGTTATAATAGTCGTGATAACGATTGTCATTACAATAGTTTATTCAAAAGCTATGCTTTTATGTGCGGATTTCCGCTTTGTAATTTGTAAACTTTTTACATATCTAAACCGAAATTATGAATTATGCCTTCTCTGTTACGCCAGCCCTCTTTTACCTTTACCCAGCACTGAAGATTTATTTTGCAGTCAAAAAATTCCTCTAAATCTTTTCTTGCACTGGTTGAAACAGCCTTGAGCATTGAGCCACCCTTACCTATTATAATTCCCTTGTGACTGTCTCTTTCGCAATAAATTATTGCTTCTATATCAATAATATCGGCATCCTCGCGCTCCTTCATGCTTTCAATGGAAACTGCTATGCCGTGCGGAATCTCCTCGTTCAACCTGTAAAGCAGCTTTTCACGAATCATTTCAGCAGCAAGAACGCGCTCAGGCTGGTCTGTGAGAGTATCCTCCGGGAAGAAAAACTCTGACTCCACCGCTAATTTATTAAGCTCGTCCTTAAGAGCCTCCATACCGTCACCGTTTTGTGCAGATACAGGTACAACCGCTGTAAAATCACAAAGGCGTGAAAGCTCAAGAATTCTTTCCATAAGCTCTTCCTTTTTAGAAAGCACGTCTATTTTATTTATTGCAAGTATTACGGGGATTTTTTCTTTTTTGAGTCTTTCAAGCAACTCAATTTCGGTAGGTCTTATTTCACCGCGGCTCTCCGTGACAAAAAGGCAGGAGTCTACGCCCGAAATAGCATCATCTACCGATTTAATCATTTTTTCACCTAACTTTGTTTTCGGCTTATGAAAGCCCGGGGTATCGGTGAAAACGAGCTGAATATCATTCTCGGTTAAAACACCCATTATTTTTGTTCTTGTTGTTTGCGGTCTTGATGATACTATTGCAATTTTTTGACCTAAAAGTCTGTTTAAAATAGAAGATTTACCAACGTTTGGTCTGCCTACAATAGCAATAAAAGCAGTTTTTCTGTTTCCCATTATTTTTTCTTACCTCTAATAAATTTTACGAATTTTCCAAATTTAAAAATAAACAACAAAGCCGGAACAAAGCTTACCACTAACAATATAAGGCTTATCGGCTCTGATGAGTAATGGTTAAATAACAATCTGAAGGCTTCCTTCTGAAGCATTATTATTACACCGATTACTACTGAAAAAACTGCAAACACAAGCACAGCGCCCGCCGCTGCATCCTTTGAGATTGCAATTGTGGCTCTTCGTTCTTTAGATACGGTATCATCTGCTTTTTCAATACCGGTGTTTATAAGCTCGCCGCCCAGCACCAACGCACAGGACAAAAGCAAGCAGCAGAATTCTGCTTTTGGTATTACAAAAAAGTCATACCGCAGCAAAAAGTAGAACATATAACTCATACAAGTTATATGAATTCTGAAATTTCTCTCATTGCAAACAGCCCACATAATACCCTTGAAGGCATAAAGAAAGCTTTTTGCAAGACTTTTAACATCCTTCATAAAAAATTATTCCTCATCCTCATCCATATAATAGGAGTTGTTTCTTTTTAAGCCAAGCTCTGTTAAAACACGCTCTTCCTTTTCACGCATACGAACCTCTTCCATTCCGCCGTTTACGTGGTCGTAGCCCAAAAGATGAAGCATTGAGTGTACTGTTAAAAAGCCTATTTCTCTTTGAAGAGTATGGCCATAGCTTTTTGCCTGACGTACAGCTGTAGGTATTGATATTACAATATCGCCCAAAAGGCTCGCGCCCGTATCGTTATTTTTGTCGTACACGCCGTTTTCACCAAGCGGAAATGACAAAACGTCGGTACTGCTGTCAACGTCACGATACTGTTTATTAAGACTATGTATTCTTTCATCATCCACAAAGGTTACGCTTACCTCTGCAGGCTCACTAAAGCCCTCGTAATGAAGAACTGCGTTGCAGCACCTTCTTACAAGAAGTCTTACTCCTGTTGGAATTTTAATCTCTTTTTGCTCATTTGTGATGATTACCTTTGTCATTTCGCTTCTTTGCCTCCTCATATTTTTCGTATGCCTTTATAATATCCTGAACAAGCTTATGTCTTACAACGTCCTTTTCGGAAAATCTTACAATATCTATTTGTTCAATGTTTTTAAGCACCTTTGTGACCTCTACAAGACCTGAGCGCTTGCCGTCGGGCAAATCTATTTGTGTAACGTCACCCGTTACAACAACCTTTGAATTAAAGCCCATTCTTGTTAAAAACATTTTCATTTGCTCGGGGGTTGTGTTTTGTGCTTCGTCTAAAATAATGAAACTGTCGTCCAAGGTGCGTCCTCTCATATACGCAAGAGGTGCTACCTCTATATTGCCTCTTTCCTGATATTTTTGAAAATTCTCTGCACCGAGCATATCAAAAAGAGCGTCGTAAAGAGGTCTTAAGTAAGGGTCTACCTTGCTTTGTAAATCACCCGGCAGAAAGCCAAGCTTTTCTCCTGCCTCCACCGCGGGTCTTGTGAGAATAATTCTGTTTACTTCCTTTGCCCTAAATGCGTTTACAGCCATTGCCACCGCAAGATACGTTTTACCCGTACCTGCAGGGCCAATGCCTAGAACAACGGTGTTTTGTTTTATTGCTTCTACGTACTTTTTCTGACCGAGAGTTTTAGGCTTAATGGGTTTACCCTTGCTTGTTATGCAAATGCAGTCGTTAGACATGGTTGAAAGCTTATCCTCATTGCCGTCACCCACTAAGGAAATTACGTAGCGTACATTCTGCTCGTTTAAAACCTCACCGCGGTTTATAAGCATTAAAAGACCGTTTATAGCCTTAACGCCCTTTGCAACGTCCTCCGCCTCACCGGTAACCTTTATATCTGAGCCGCGACTGTGAATTTTAACGCCAAAGGTCTTCTCTATGAGCACTACGTTCTCATCAAAGCTGCCAAAAAGGCTTACAGCCTGCTCCATTCTGTCTACGTTTATTATTTGTTCGAACATTTTTAACTCCATACTTATTATATAGTCATACAAATTCATTATAGCATATTTTTTGTAAATGTCTACTAAAATTTTCAAAAATTTTTGTGTAAAGGTATTAGTTTTTTTCGTTATTCCAGGAAAAATTCCTTTTCTTCGGCAATATTTTCCAAAGCTGTAATTTTGCAGTTTATTTTCACGGTACTGTCACCTGTTTCTTTTTTATACTTTACCGCTTGAATTTCACAGTCACCGCTGTAATTACGGCGTTTTTCATTTACCGCATCCGTTAGAGCCAGCAAAAGCGCCTGATTTTCCGTAAGCTTTACACTTTCCTCTTCAAGTTTTCCCATAACACTCCATTTAATACCAAAAGGAAGTGCTCCGCTCTTACTTTTTAAAAGCGTTTCCCCATTGTAAAGTTCTTCACCTTTACATTTTAGAAACAGCGGTATTTGGGCGCCCAAAGCATACAAATAGTACTTATTTTCTGCATTTTGCAAAACAGCGGACTCCACCTCAAGTTGAGACTCCGACTTAAGAGTAGTTTCCGTTTTTGCAATAACCCTGCCCATAGCGTGAACTGTTTTTTCACTGCCGTCGGCATTTGTCACAACTCCCGAAACAAGTAAATCGCCTTTGACTACCGCACTACCCTCTTTTACAGCGTTTGAGCCCCTGTGACCCTCCACCGTAACAATTTGCCCCGCCTTTTTGGCAACTAAATTTATAGCCCTGTTGCCATCTATAATCTGCGGCTTTTCGGTATTTTCCTTTACCTCTAAAACCGCTTTTGTGCCGAATATATTAAGCGACGCCCACGAAAGCTCGTTGTACTCGTTAAGAAGCTGCCTTGCTAAATCCGCTGTATCTACTCTGCTTTTCAGCACACCGACTTTTACACCGTTACTTTCAAGACTTTCCATAAGTCTTTCCGTTTTAATGCTTTCGTTGCCGCTGACCTCAATATTCCACAGCATACAAGATGAAAGACTCAAAAACACACAGCAAATAAAAAGACCTACAAGAACGCCTGCCCTCACCTTGTTGTATTTTATGAAGAACGGCAGACCTCTTTTTCTCGTTATTCGCACACGCATCCCTGATTTTCGTGCAACCGTTCTTATATTTTTGTACGCCTTAAGCGGTGTACAGGCTTTAACCTTTACACCGGTGTTTTGCACCTGCCACAGGGTAATTCCGTTTATGGTACAAAGGTTAAGAAAGCGCTCGGCAAAGCCGTCTGTCGCTTCAAACTCAACAAATCCCAGAAAAAGCCGTAAAAGTTTTATAAGCATACTTAATCACCTAATTCATAAATTCAACAGATACTATTTCACCCTTAAGCTCAAGCTCCTCGTAAACGTAGGACTCTATTACGAGGTCGCGTCCGTTTATTTTCAGCACAAGCTTACCTAAATCAAGCTTTAAAAACTCTTCAGAATAATCCACCACACCCTTACAACCCTCAACAATTGCCTGCCTGTTCCCGTAAAGCACTACACTCCCCTTAACGTTTTCTTCATTCGTCTGTTTTTTTCTCACGTTTCTCATACTACTCACCTTTTAACGCATTTTGTTATATTTTTATGCTGAGGGCTCATAAAATATATTAGAATGTGTGGTGATATCTTGAAACGTGCATTAAAAAGCACAGCATTGCATTTGCCTGCAATTGTATGTACTGTTACAATTATTGCTTTACTGCTCGTTAAACCTGTTATTGCAAGCAACGGCATTAAAAGCGGTCTTAACCTCCTGCTTACAACAATAATACCCTCGCTGTTCCCGTTCCTTGTGGTTGCCTCTTACATAGCCTCCTCTAAATCCTTTTCAATGCTTTCGCAATTTTTCGAAAGGTCTACCAAAGCAGTTTTTAAGCTGAGCGGTGATGCCTTTATTCCTATTCTTATGGGTTTCCTCGGAGGATACCCCGTAGGTGCAAAAATAACCGCCGATTTATACAAGGCACAGCGACTTACACAAAACGAAGCTGAAAGGCTTATGTATTTTACTGTGAACTCCGGTCCCGCCTTCACCGTTACCGCAGTCGGAGTAAGTATGCTTCACAGCTATTACTCGGGCTTGATTCTTTTTTGCTCCTGCGTTTTAACAAGCCTTACCATAGGCTTTTTCTGCAGATTTTTAAGTGATAACAATTTTACTGAAATCTCCCCCAAGCCGAGTACCGATAAAGCCTTCGCATTTATAAACTCAGTTTCCTCGGGAGCTAATGCAATTATCAATATTTCTGCCTGGGTGCTCACTTTTTCTTGCGCTTCTGCGCTTATAAATCAATTCAGCCTCAACCACAATTTTGAATTGTTTTTAAATGCAGTGCTCGAGGTTACAAACGGCTGCAGGCTTTGCAGTGAAAGTACTGCCTTACCTGTTATTTCTGCCGTTTTAGGTTTTGGGAGTTTTTCCGTAATATGCCAGGTTTCCCCGTTCTTTACGCTATGCGGTGTAAGGCTTAAAAATTTTATTGCTTCAAGAATTCTGAACGCTGCTCTCTCAGCATTCTTTACGTCGCAGCTGCTTAAATTATTTCCGCAGGCTGCCGAAACGGCAATTATTTACTCAACTAAAAACAACGCAATAGGCATCTCCTACACAATAAGCGCGACAATTATTTTGCTTATTATGTGTGTATTTTTCATTTTACAGGTTGATAACCGCAAAAAAGTGTGTTAAAATGCTTAGCAAGAGGTGTTTATATGCGTAGCATTTTTAAAAAAGATATTGACCCACAATGTGCATATTGTGAATATGGCACTACTACTGCGGAAAAATCCACGGTTATCTGCAAAAAGCAGGGTGGCATTATGCAATCATATTCAAAATGCAAAAAATTCAAATATGACCCTCTGAAAAGAGAGCCTAAGGTTATCTCTTTAGCAAGCAATTTTTCAAAGGAAGATTTTTTCATTTAAGACCGTTTTGACAACGGTCTTTTTTCTTTTTTGGAATTTTTGTAATTTCTCACAAATTATGTCAAATATTGTTGAATAAATTCTAATTGCGAATTTTCAAAAACGCCTTGAAAAGATTTTGTTTTATAGGTAGAATAATATACAAGGTGAATGTTTACTCACTTTTTAATTTAAAAGAGAAAATTTTGGAGGTTTTTATCGTGTCTGAAGCATTTGGCGTACTTAACACAATCCCTGTTGGTCCTTTAGGAATTATTGCTCTCCCCGGCTGCGAGGAGCTTGCACAGAAAATTGACAGCTATATTTCCAACTGGCGTGAGGAAAGAGATAGCGAGCACAAAAGCACAATTGCCTTCTACGGCTATCAAAGAGAAAGCTACATTATTAAAACTGCCTTCAACCGTTTCGGTTCAGGCGAAGGTAAATGTGTTATTCAGGAAACTGTCAGAGGTTACGACATTTACATCATTTGTGACTGCTTCAACCACGGTGTTACTTATAAAATGTACGGCAAAGAGGTTCCGTATTCTCCGGACGACCACTTTGCAAATCTTAAAAGAGCTATTGCTGCCGTTGAGGGTAAAGCAAGAAGAATAAACGTTATTATGCCTATGCTTTACGAGGGCAGACAACACAAGCGTTCAAGCCGTGAATCGCTCGACTGTGCACTTGCACTCCAGGAGCTCTGCCTTAACATGAAAGTTGAAAACATTATTACCTTTGACGCTCACGACCCAAGAGTACAGAACGCGATTCCGCTTAAGGGCTTTGAGGACGTTGCTCCTACCTACCAAATGATTAAGGCTTTAACAAAGAACTTTAAGGATATTAAAATCGACCACGAAAACCTTATGGTTATTTCACCTGATGAAGGCGGTATGGGTCGTTGTATTTACTACTCCACAGTTTTAGGCGTTGACCTTGGCATGTTCTACAAGCGCCGTGACTACTCAAGAATTGTTGACGGCAGAAACCCGATTCTTGCACATGAATTCCTCGGTGACAACGTTGAAGGTAAGGATTGCCTTATTATTGACGATATGATTTCTTCAGGTGACTCAATGATTGAGGTTGCTACAAAATTAAAGGAATTAAAAGCAAACAGAATTTTCGTATGCACCTGCTTCGGTCTTTTCTGCAACGGTCTCGAAAACTTTGACGCGGCTTACGAAAAAGGTATGATTGACGGCGTATTTACAACTAACTTAGTTTACAGAATGCCTGAATTATTAGAAAGAAAATGGTACTTTGAGGTTGATATGAGTAAATATTGCTCACTTATTATTGATACCTTAAACCACGACCGTTCAGTAAGCGTGCTCCTTAACCCTGTAGATAAAATCAAGAACCGTCTTGAAGCTCACAAGGCAGCTCAGGAAAAGGACGAGCTTACACTCTTCAATAAAAACTAAACATTCGTAAAAAAAGAGCCTTTTAATCAATTTTAAAAGGCTCTTTTCATATAATTATTTATTGACAATTCTTTTTCAGTATAGTATTATTTTATTTGGTATATAATACTTATTTTAAACTTATGGGGGTCTAACCTATGATTCAACAAAGAAAAATTGCAAAATACGTTCTTTTGCAAATTGTTACATTTGGTATTTACGGTCTTTTCTTCTGGTCTGACTGGACAGAGGATCTCAACAAAATTTGCGAGGATGATGGCAAGGAAAGTGCAAACTACATACTTGTTTTTATTCTTGATATATTCACCTTTGGTATTTATTCTTTCGCTTGGAACTACATTCACTCCGAAAGAATGTACCGAATTGCACCAAAGTACGGTATTGAGCTCAAGCACGGCGGCTCATACATTCTTCTTTTAAGACTTGTTCTTTTCTTCTTACCTGTTGTAGGTACTATAGAAAAGCTTAAATTATTCAATACTCTTACAGTTGCTTACAACGCAACACTTGATGAGAGTCAGATTTTAGCTGCACAGCAAGCTGCTGAATCTGCAAAATCAAAGAAGGAACTCAAAAAAGAGCAAAAAGCACTTGCAAAAGCACAAAAAGAGGCAGAAAAGGCAGCAAAGAAAAATCCTGTAGTTGCTCCTGTTGAAGAGCCTATTATTCCTACCCCTGCAGGTGTTTTACCGGGTCTTACAGACGACTCTCCTGTAAACGTTAACGTTGCACCTAACGCGGTTGTTGAGATTCCTGTTGAAGCTCCTGCTGTTGAAGAAATCGCAGCAGAAGAGCCTGTTATTGAGGCTCCTGTTGAGGAAGCTCCTGTTTACGAGATTGATGAAAACCTTCCTGCTTTCGAGGAAATTGCAGTTGAAGAGCCTGTTATTGAGGTTCCTGTTGAAGAAGCTCCCGTTTACGAGGTTGATGAAAACCTTCCTGTTTTTGAGGAAATTGTAGTTGAAGAGCCTGTTAAGAAAGCTCCCGCAAAAAAAGCTGCTTCAACAAAAAAGGCTACCAAAGCAAAAGAACCTGCAGCGAAAAAAGAGCCTGCAGCGAAAAAAGAGCCTGCTGCAAAGAAGGCTCCTAAAGCAAAAAAAGAGACCGCTGAAACTGCTAAGACAACAAAGGCTAAGTCTACAAAAGCTAAGACAACAAAGGCTGCACCAAAAGAGGAAATTCTGACTGACACCGTTTCCTTCAACGATTCAATTTTTGAGGACATTGACCTCGGCTCAGATATTCTTAACGAAATTGCAGAAATCAGCAAAGCAAATAAATAATAAAAACCGTAAGCCTTCCCAAAATACTGGGGAGGCTTTATAAAAAAGAAGGCATTTTCATGAACAAACAGCTTAAATTCAATGACGGAAAATTTAAAATAATGGTGCTCGGTGATATTCACGAAAGACTCATAATTGATAACACCGAGGACGAGCTGAGACAAAAGGATGCGCACAAGCTTTTTAATGCCGGCATTAAAAAATTCAAGCCCGATTTAGTTGTCCTTTTAGGTGACACCTGCAGCGAATACGTTGAATGCGAGGACTACGTCGCGCTCCACAAGGCTGCTCTTGAAAGAATTTTAAAACCCATTTTAGATGCAAAAATCCCTATGTGCTATTGCCTTGGTAACCACGAGCACGATGCGCAAAAGGAAAAAGAAATAGTTGCCGCCTATGAAATGATAGATGCTTTTATAGGCGAAAATGATGAAGCCGCACCCGGTGACTTTAACTGTAACCTTTTAGTTAAAGATTCAAAGGGTGAGGAAGACATTTTAAATCTTTGGTTTATTGACTCGAACAATTTAGCGGAAGACCAGAGTATTTCTAAATATGACTGGGTACACGAGGAGCAAATTGAATGGTACGAAAAAAAAGCACAGGAAATTAAAGATAATCACAGCGGCAGAACACTTCCCGCTATTCTTTTTCAGCATATGCCCGTTATTCAGGAATATGAGCTTATGAGAGAAGCAAAGCCTTATGAATATTTTTGGTCTGTACCGGGTTTTATAGGGCCCTTAGAAAAAAAGCGTTTTGTAAAAAAAGCCGGTGTTGAGGGTTATTTAGGTGAAGGTCCTTGCTCCCCTGCCATTGACAAAGGTCAATTCGCAAGTTGGAAGAAGGTTGGCGACATTAAAGCCGCTTTCTTCGGTCACGACCACCTTAACGACTTTACGGGTGTTGTAGATGACATAATATTAGGGCAGAACAAAACCTCGGGATTTCACGCATATACAGACGGCTGCCGCGCTACAATAAGAACAATTACAATTGATGAGTCGGCACCTAACGTTATAAATACAGAAATTCATCACTTTAAGGATTTCGGCTTAAAAAGCGAAAGCTTAGGCTTTATTCAAAGACATTTCAGCGACAGAACACTTATTAACACCAACAAAATTATCGGCGCAATGCTTGTTTTGGGCAGCGTAATCGGAATTGGTGCACTTATTAAATATTTTATGAGGTGAACATTATGAGTATTAAAAAAGTAATTGCTTTAGCAGGTGGCGCGGCTTTAGGCTACGTAGCAAGCAAAAAGCTCTTAAAGCAGGACTTCTGCCCAAAATGCGCTGTAAACAAAGTTATTTCCGCAACAAAGGTACAGCCGCTTGAAAAGGAGCTTTACAACAACGGTGTTGCGCTTACACCGCCTATGGGATGGAGCAGTTGGAACACCTTCCGACACACAATTGATGAAAGCTTAATTAAAGAAATTGCCGATGCAATGAAAAAGACAGGTCTTTTAGCTGCAGGCTATCAATACGTTAATCTTGACGACTGCTGGCAGAGCTCTCTTCGCACGGCAGAGGGCAAGCTTCAGGGTGACTTAACACGTTTCCCCAACGGAATTAAACCGCTTGTTGAGGACTTAAACAGGGAAGGCTTCAAGGTAGGTCTTTACACCTCAAACGGTACTCTTACCTGCGAGGATTTACCTGCAAGCCTTTACCACGAAAAAGAGGATGCCGACACTCTTGCCGAGTGGGGCGTTGAGTATTTTAAATACGATTTTTGTCATAATGAGGTTATTCCCTCTGTTGCACCAAGTATAGATAAAATTTGCATTGGCACAAAAGAAGGCAAGGATTTTATAACACTTGAAGCAGAGCACGGTACACTTGTTGGCGGAGCAAAGGTTTTCAAGGATGAAAAATTCAAGAGTGGCTTTGTTGTTGGTGCTCTTTGTGCAAACAACGGCGCTTTGATTTTTGATACTGTTGAAGCACCCGAAACAGATGAATACGTTTTAACAATAGTATTCAAAAAAGGCGGTCTTCAGAAAAAATTCCTTGTTTGCACCGTTAACGGTACAGATGAATACGACTGTTATTTTCCATCATCAAAGGGCTTTACCCCTGACGGACGACTTCAGCTAAGAATCAAGCTCAACAAGGGCTTTAACACAATTAAGCTTAACAACCCTGTTGGCTCTCGTATGGACTCCGCTGCAAGACAGTACACGAACATGGGTCAGGAGCTGAAAAGAGCAACAAGAGAATACGCTGAGAAAAACGGCGTAGCAGAAAAGCCTATTTGCTATTCTATTTGCGAATGGGGCATGAATCAACCGTGGAAATGGGGCGCAAAGGCAGGTAACCTTTGGCGTACTACAATGGATATTAAGCCTAACTACCCCTCTCTTTTATATTGCTATGAATTCAACGTTCGCCTTTACAAAAACGCTGTACCGGGCGGCTGGAATGACCCCGATATGCTTGAAGTTGGCGTAGGCTCACTTACAATGGAGGAAAACAAGTCACACTTTACATTATGGTGTATGATGGCTGCTCCGCTCATTTTAGGAAACGACGTAAGAAAATTCTTAAAAGATGACGGCTCGGTAGACACAGAAAATAAGGTTTTAGAAATTTTAACAAACAAAGAACTTATTGCAATTGACCAGGATAAGCTCGGCAAGCAGGCAAAAAGAATTTTTACAGACGGCGTTTCAGATATACTTGTTAAGCCGCTTGAAAATAACGAGCTTGCACTTTGCTTCTTTAACAAGGGTAACACTCAGCGTGAAATGAGCATAAGCCTTAAAAAGCTTCACAACGACGTTTACGTAACCCTGCCTATTGTTGAGGAATACGAAGCAACTAATCTTTGGACAAATGAAAGTTTTTCTCTTACCGGCACACTTTCTGCAAGCGTTGCACCGCACGGTGTAGCGGTTTATAGAATTAAAGCAAAGGAATGAGCAATATGGACTTTAAACTTTTAAAATCAAACGCGCGCACAAGCTTTAAAAGAAAGCACGTTGAATCGGCTTTTGTAGCATTTTTAATAACGTTGTTTTCCGGTAGCAGTAGTATTTCCTATACACAAACCACTAACAACGGCACCGCTACGACAACTTTTGAGGGCTACGAAATGTGGTTAGAGGAGCTTGAAAATATCCCCCAAGAGGTTGTCGCGTTTGTCTCTATGCTATTAGCATTTGCTTTTTTCCTTACTTTTGTACTGACCATTTTTCTTCATCCGATTCTTGCTGTCGGAGGCAGCCGTTACTTTTTAAAGCTGAGGAAAAATTTACCTACAGGTCTTGGTGAATTAACCGGCAATTTTAAGGATGGAAACTATTGGAATATCGTTAAAATTTATTTTTTCAAAAACATAAAGCTCTTCTTTTGGACCTTATTGTTTATTATTCCGGGTATAATTAAAAGCATTGAGTATTCACTTGTGGACTACATTCTTGCAGTAAGACCGGATATTGACTCAAAATCTGCCTTCGCAATGTCCAAACGACTTATGAACGGCTACAAAGCAGATGCCTTTTTACTTGGGCTTTCGTTTATAGGCTGGTACATTCTTGCTATACCTACCTTTGGAATTTTAAATCTTGTTTACGTTAACCCTTATTGGTATGCAACTTACGCTGAATTTTATTGCTGTGTAAGAGCAAAGGGTATAATGAATGGCATTATAACTCCTATGGATTTGCCCGATTACGAAAATCCGTATTACCAGCAGGAGCCTTATAATTTTTATAACGGTATGGGATACAATACACAACCACAGTCTTTTAACCAATATTATCCTAACCCATATCAGCAGCAAGGTAATCCACAGTATTACCAGGGAGGCTATCAGCAACAGCCTAATCCACAATATTATCAAGGCTACCAACAGCAGCCTAATCCACAGTACTATCAAGGCTATCAACAGCCGGTTATGCCTCAATTTACAGAAGCGCAAAATCCGACTCCTGTAATTAACCCTGATGAAAAAACAGAATAAAGCAAAAAATGACCTATCATTCAGCTTAACGCTTTGAATGATAGGTCGAATTTTTATTTATTAAAGCTTAACCTTGTAGCACTTAATTTCGAATGGATTTATTGTGAATGAAAGCTTATTGCCGTTTGCAATAGATACTGCAACGTCATTTCTTTCGAGTAAATCACACTCTGCAACAGATTTAACCTCAGCAAAGAGCTCTGCTGTTACGTCTGTGCGTGCACCTGCTTTTTCAACAAAACGAATAATGTAAGCATCCTCATCCTCACACTTTTTAACAGCCTCAAGAGTAACGTTTTTACCGTCAACCTTAATAAATGAGCCGCTTACGTCACCCTTTGCATCTGCTTTAACGTCAACTGCAACTGCAGGGTTATTCATTTCGAGACCGCGTACTAAGGTTTCTGCGGTTTTCCAGTTACCCTTATGAGGATAAATTGAATAAGTAAAGTAGTGGTCTCCACGGTCAGACATCGGGTCAGGATTCATAGGTGCCTTAAGAAGAGTGATAATCATTCTCTGCTTATCAACCTCGTAGCCATACTTACAATCGTTAAGAATTGTAACACCATAATTGTCCTCAGACATATCTATAAAGTTATGAGCAGAAACCTCGAACTTTGCCTTATCGTAAGGATTATGACGGTAATTTGAGCTTTCAATAGTTGCATAAGCAATATCTCTTGTAAACTTCTGAGCTTTAACGTCTACGTCGAAGCCAACCTTAAGAAGCTTTTCCTGCTCGTGCCAGCTGATGAAGGTGTCGAAGTCAATTTTATCGAGCTCTTTGTAAAGAATAATATTCTGCTTAAGAAGAGATTTGTTAATATTCTTTTCAATAGAAACTACTGTAAATACGTCACCTGTTGTAATGCCTGTAACCTTACCTGCTTCTGTATCAAACTCTCTGTCAACGTAAGAAGCAACAATATCCCAAGCATCATATTTACCCGGAAGGTCCTCATAAAGACGGAATACGTTGCCCTTGCCGTCAAGCACCTCGCGGTTGTTTTTCTTATCGAATATAGAAACAAGCTCTGCGCTCTCATCAAGTGTAAGCTTAAAGTTGTCGTTTTCAACTGTATTGCCAACGAGTGCAACAGAAGTTGCCTCGCCCACAGTAGCTTCTTTTGTATAGAATACCTTGTAGCCTACCGCAGGAATATCCTTTGCAATAAATACAAGTACTTTTGTGCCGTCAAGCTTTGTGTAGCTTTGTGTAGGCACCTTGTTGCCATCAGCATCATAAATTTCAACTTCTTTGTACGGAAGTTCAATCTTGCTTGTAGCAACTGTACCAAGTGAATTGAAAAGTGCAAATGGCTTGCCGTATTTTTCACTGCCGTCTACGTTACCTGCAAGTACGTCGAGTGCTTCGCTTCTTACGCCCTCACCGATTTTTATAATATCCTCATAAATAGCGCAAAGGTCTGCGAAAACCTCTGTAATGTGTGAGCCTGGAAGAGAGTCGTGGAACTGATTTGTTAAAATCATCTGCCAGCCCTCATTAAGCTTTTCAAGCGGATACTTGTAGCCGTATTTCATAGCAATACTTGCAAACATTTCTGCCTGTCTGTAAAGATTTTCGCAATATCTGTTATATTTTTTAAGAAGTGCCTTTGTAGTGTGAACACCGCGGTGCTCCTCAAGATAAAGCTCGTCCTTCCAGGTAGGAATATTGGTTTCTGTTGCGTTTGCCTTCATACGTGCAAGAGAATCTTCAATTTTACTTGTCTGAGTCTTTGGAAGACCGGGGAAATTTTTATAACGCTTTACGTATTCAAGCATTTCGGTGTCTACACCGCCACCGCCGTCACCCCAGCCGTAGCAGTACATAGATTCACCAATTGTTTCCTTGTCTGTGTATTTTTTCCAGTTAACCTTAAGTGAGTCTGCCTCAACAGTACCGATAAAGTGTGTTGGCGGAACAATTGAGAATACCTTTGATCCGTCAGGACCTTCCCACCAGAAGGTGTTGTACTGCCATGGGTTAGTGTCGTTCCAGATACCCATTTTATGAGTAACAAAATATTCAACGCCTGCTTTTTTAAGAATCTGAGGCATTGCGTAGCCGTTACCGAATACGTCGGGCACCCAGCAGGTTTTTGGTGTAATGCCAAATTCCTTTTCTGCAAAGCGTACGCCGTGAAGAAGCTGACGTACAAAGGACTCACCTGAAACAAGGTTACAGTCAGGCTCTACCCACATAGCACCGATGTATTCCCATCTGCCCTCTTTAATGCGGGACTGAACCTGCTTGTAGAGAGAAGGGTATCTTTTTGCCATTTCGATATATGTAGGTGCAGTACTTTGTGAGAAAATAAAGTCAGGGTATTGCTCCATAAGGCGAAGCATTGTAGCGTGTGTTCTGCCTAACTTTCTTACGTACTCCTTGTAAGCCCACATAAATACAATGTCAAGGTGAGAGTTACCAACCAATGCTAAGTTACCCTCTGACTTATAGTTAGGGTTATTGTAAACCTTTTCTTTAAGAATTTTTTGAGCCTCTAAAAGACCTGCTTTGAATTCTTCACCGTCAAGGTCAAAGTTAACGTATGTAAATGCTTCCTTTAAGGTTGCTCTTATAAGCTCCTGAAGACCTGTGTCGTGCACAGGCATAAAGAGTGCGTTAAACACTGCTTTAAAGTCCCAGTAAATCTCTTCAATAACAGGGTCAACAACACCAATGAATGAACAGGAAAGTGTTTTAACTGTTGACTCGTTTGAGTGCCATACGTAGTATGATTCGATATCTACGTCATAGTGTTCGTCACCCTTTGCGCACTCAGTAAGTAAAACAGAGTTTCTGAATGGGTCAAGACCCTGGTATGGCTCACCGTTAAGTGTTAAAAGTGAGTCACCGCCAAAATAAACGTTAAGAGTAACCTTTTTACCCTTAAAACGAGCCGGCATATCGAATGAATTTTTGAAGAATGCGCTCCAACCGTTATTACCCCAACGGTCACCAACGTTAAGCTCCTTCCATTCGTCGTAAAGATACTCGTAATCATCAACGCCCTTGTAGATGCACTCCTTCATCTTCCATGCAGGGATTGATTCGATATCTGTATAAATTCGTTTTTTAAGATTTTTAATTTTGAGAGCTGCAACGTCATCAAATGAGAAAATACCTCTTTGCTTACCCTTTGTAGCGTCACGCCAATCATCAACGTGAGCATCCATAGCGTCAAGTGCCGCAACAGCATCCATATTTTTAATTTCTGCCAAAAAAATCTTCCTTCCCTAAACCGCAAGGCGGTCTTATTTTCATACCTTTTAAGTATAACATTATCCCCTTTTATTTTCAATAAGTATTTACTTAAATTTAAAATATTTTACAGTTGATTTAGTCTAAGCGGTTATAGTATAATTATTACATAAAATAAAAGGTGGTGCACTTATGAAGCACGTTTCTAAAAAAGAGCAGATTAACTATTTAGCAGGCCTTTCGGGTCAGAATTTAGTTTACTCGCTCATTGGCGGCTCATTCTTCACGTATTTTATGACGGATATTGCCATGTTCCCTGCGGCAATTGTTTCCGCAATTCTTATGGCAATGAAAATCTGGGACGGCATAAACGACCCAATTGTCGGCTCCTACGTTGACCGACACAGCTTTAAAAACGGTGAAAAGCTAAGACCGTTTTTGCGCTACACCCCTCTCCCTGTCGGTGTATTTACAGTTTTAATATTCCTTGTATTTTCAACCGAAGAAAGTCTTTTGTGGCTAAGGGTTTCATATTTTATAATTATGTATATCGCGTGGGATATAGCTTACACGCTGCAAGACGTTTCAATTTGGGGCATTACTGCCTCCGTTTCACCCGACAGCAACGAAAGAGACTCGTTTATAAAATGGGCAAGAACAATCGGCTCGTTGGTTTACGGCATTTTTAATATGGCTATTCCTATGCTTATAGAAATGATAGCTTTAAAAACGCAAAACAAAATGGCACTTGTTACACTTGTTTTCGCCGTTATTTTCGGTCTTGGCGGCGGTATGCTCAGTTATCGCTCCTACAAGGTGCAGGAAAGAATCAAAATAAATCCTAACACACAACAGCAATCCTTGGCTGAAAGCTTTTCTCTGCTTTTCAAAAACAAGATGATGCTTCTTGTAACGCTTGCAAATCTTTTCGGCGCACTCGGCTTCGGCACACAGCTTGTAACTTATTTCTTCAAGTACAAATTACCCGTAGATTTTCCCGGTGCAAACGGTCTTATAGGGGCTTTGGGGCTTACTACAATTTACTTTGCAATTACAAACGTTCCTCAGTTTATTGGTATGATTTTTGCCGATAAGCTCAAAAAACTCTTCAAGGGCTACGTAAACGTTCTCATTTTTATTCAAGCAACAAATGCAATAGTAAGAACAATAGCGTACTTCATCGGCTTTGAGGGCGCTAATTTCTGGATAGGCATGGGGCTTTTAGCATTAGGCTCAATCCCAATGGGTGCCTTAAGCATTGCACAAACCTCTGTTTTCTGCGACAGCGTTGACTATATGGAATGGGAAACAGGCAAAAGGACCGAGGGTGTTACTTTCTCTATGCAAACCTTCTTTACAAAGGTTTCAAGCGGTGTAACCGCAGGTCTTGCTACGCTCTCACTTTCAATTTTAGGCTACAAGGCTATTGACGATACCGCTACCTCTTTTATAGGCACACAGTCCCAGGCATTCGAAACCTGGATTTGGCCTCTTGTTATGCTCACCCCTGTTGTAGCAAGCATTCTTTACATTGTTCCGTTACTCTTCATAAAATATCCACCCGAAAAACGAGCAATGGTAGAAAAGGATTTAGCCGCAAGAAGAAGCGGTAATTAAACAAAAATATTAAAAAGCTCTGTCATTCCACCGGAATGACAGAGCTTGTTTTTCACTTATTTACCGAAGCACTTGAAACATAGGCACTCTTTGTTGCACCCGCAACAGCTCTTACTGTATATTTATAGGTTTTTCCTGCGGCTGCCGATTCATCTGCATAAATCACCGTGTCTGCCTTTACACCGGTTGAAAGCACCTTCCAGGCAGTCCATTTTTTTGTTGTCGCGTTATATTCTGAACGATACACAATATAGCTTTCTGCACCAAGCTCTGCGCCCCAGCTTACACTTACACCCTTTTCTGCCTTTACAGCAGTTACCTTTGGTGCTGCCAAGTAAAGCAATTTGCCGCTTTCCTTGTAGGGGCTAAGAGAGTTTCCGTTGTAAGCTCTTACAGCATATTTATAAACAGCACCGCTTACGGCAGTAGCATCTACGTAGGAATTTACGTTGTTAAGCTTTGCTATTCTTTGCCACGAGGACCACTTGCCGTTTGCAAGCTCTGCACGGTAAACCGTATAGCCTGAAGCACCCGTCGCTTTATTCCATGTAAGCTTAACTCCTGTTGCAGCGTTCGAAGCCGTTACCGTTGGTGCTGCAAGTCTCACAAGACCCGTAGTTGCTGTAAACGTACTCTTTACACTCTTGTTTACTGCACGTGCGGTATAACGGTAGGTAACACCTTCTTTTACGCTCTTGTCTACCCAAAAGGCTTTTGTTGCTGCTGCCGTGCCCATTGTTTTCCAGCCGGACCATTTGCCTTTTGTTAGTTCTGAACGGTAAACGGTGTAACCTAAGGCACCCTTTGACTCACTCCACGAAACCTTAATTCCGCCTACTGCGTTTGCAATTTTTACGGCAGGCTCTGCCAAAAAGAGAAGCACAGCCGAAGCTTTGTACGTACTGCTTGACACATTATTAAAAGCACGGACTGTATACTTATAATTCACACCTGAAACCGCTGTTTTATCTGTGTAGCTTGTAGCTGCAGAAACCTTGCCGAGATTTTTCCAGCCCGACCACTTGCCGTTAACATTTTCTGCTCTGAAAACGGTGTAGCCCGTAGCACCTGTTACCTTTGTCCACGTAACCCTTACACCCTTTTGCGAATTAGCAATGCTTACCGAAGGCACTGAAAGGTAAGTTAAAAAGTTACTGTCTGTAAAGCTGCTTTTTACGTTCTTATTTACGGCACGCACCGTGTATTTATAAGTTGCACCGCTTACAACAGATTTATCTGCATAAGCAGTAGTTTTTACCTCACCTAAGTTTTTCCATCCGGACCACTTTCCGTTTGAAAGCTGTGCTCTGTAAACTATATATTTTGTTGCCTTGTCTACCTTGCCCCAGGTCACCTTAATTCCCGCTGAGGTGTTTGAAGCGGTTGCTGTTGGTGCCGTCACGTATTGTACCGAAACGCCGTTTTTATCGAAACCGCCAAGTCCTAAAAGATTGCCTGCTCTTACAGTGTACTTGTATTCAGCAGCATTTTTTGCGGTTTTGTCATAAAACTCTAACGAATTCACCGTACCCAAAACGCTCCAACCGGACCATTTACCATTCAGCTTTGTTGCCCTGTAAACAGTGTAGTTTTCTGCACCAGCGGCAGAATTCCAAGTAACCTTTACACCGCTGACAGCAGAAGCAGCACTTTTTAATTTAACCGCTGCAGGTAAGCTTTCGGGTGTAGTGTTCACCTTAATTACAGTTGTTTTGTTTACGTGGTTATACCTTGTATTGCTCTGCACTTTTTTTAATTCCTTGTAGCCCTTCATTGGTACGTTTAAAAGTGCAAGCTTACCATACTTTGTATGCTCTAAAACGTTGTAAACCTCAATATCCGTTTCAGGCTTTGAAGCCTCCGAAAAATCAATAAACACACAGGTCTTGCCGCTTTCACCTATGCAAGCATTCATGCTTGTTGTTTCTGACTCAATGCAAAGCACGTCTGCCGGGTATTTTTCCTTTTCTAAATCTACAAAGCCGCTTGCTTCAAGCACAATATTTTTGTTTCCCTCTGCAACGGGAAGCACCACGTGATTTTTTAATTCAGCGTCGTAAACCACCTCTGCAACGTTATACGTATTGCTTTCGGTATCAACTATTTCAGCAATGAAAACTTTATTTTCGTTACCCGCACCTTTTTTAGCACAAAATATACCCGCACCCTTGTAGTGAGTAACTAATTTTACCTTTTCCTGCTCATATACGTTCTGTGTGTATTTATTGCTTGCTGTTGCATCACAGGTAACGCTGCCGCCAAGGGTAATAACCTTTTTTGAATCTCCCTCTGCAACGCCGTAAATTCCAACAGCGGAGGACTCACCCTTATGAAGCTTGACTCCGACTGTTTCTTCTATTTTCAAAAATCCGTTCCCCGTACTGCCTGCATCAATAAAAATTGCATCTGCATAATGACAAGCCTTATTTACCACAAGCACACCCTTACCGGTAATTGTAATTGAATTACCCCAATTAAGACCTGCCGCAATAATACAGCCCAATTCATTGTAGCCGCTAAGCTTTATTTTAAAATCATCACCCATAGCGATTAAAACCATAATATCATCACTCTTAAAATTTTTAAGAGTAAGTGTATTTGTTTTAACGTCATAGCTTAAAGCCGCCGAATTTTCTATTTTATGTGCATTTGGGTTAGGCTTAAGCGCAGAATTATATAAATAGCTTATAGCTCCGCTTTCGCTGTCCTGAAAGCTTATAAGAGCTATATCTTCACCCTCACCGCCTTTGTTTTGATACGGACCGTTACCCGCAAAAGCCATAACGGGCATTACCACCGTTAAAAGCAGTACAAAAGCTAAAATTACAGATAATATTTTTTTCATTTAAGTCACTCCTAAAAGAAAAGAATAATATTTACGTTACTTTAATAATACAATAAAACGGCAATTTTTGTCAAATTGCAAAAAAGCCACAGTAGCTTACTACTGCGGCTTTTTCTTTTTATTATGCTGTAGCTTCTGTGCCTTCGTTGCTTTCTGTTTCTGTAACAGGAATTTCAACGCCCGCACTTGCTACGAAAGAGCTTAAGGATTTTCCGTTAACTGCTCTTACTGTGTAGCGGTAGGTTGCGCCCTCTGTAATTGCTGTATCCGAGAAGGAAAGAGCTGTTACTGATGAAACGTTTACCCAGCTTGACCACTTACCGTCAACTAACTCTGAGCGGTAAACAACATAGCTTTTTGCACCTGTGATTTTATTCCAGGTAACCTTTACCGAGGTATCTGAAAGAGTAGCCTTTACTGCAGGTTGAGTAAGTCTTACAAGACCTGCCGTTGCTGTATACGTGCTCTTAACACTACCATTTACGGCACGAACTGTGTAGCGGTACTGAACACCGGCTTTTGCACTCTTATCTACCCAAGAGGCTTTTGTTGCTGCTGCCGTACCCATTGTTTTCCAGCTTGACCATTTGCCCTTTGTATATTCTGAACGGTAAACGGTATAGCCCTTTGCACCTGCTGATTTTGTCCAAGAAACCTTTATGCCGTTAGATGCATTTGAAATTGTTGTTTTAGGCTCTGCTAAATAAAGTAATTTTGCAGATTCTTTATATGCACCCGTTGAAGCACCGTTTACAGCCTTTACTGTGTATTTATAATTCACACCGGATTTTGCGGTTGTATCTACTGTGCTTGTTACTGCACCTACTGTGCTTATCTTCTTCCAGCCTGACCACTTACCGCCGGTGTATTCTGAACGGTAAACAATGTAGCTTTTAGCACCTGTAATCTTGCTCCAGGTAAGCTTCATACCTGTAGAAGCATTTGCAATTTTTACAGTAGGTGTTGAAAGGTAAACTAAACCGCCTGTTGCTTTAAAGCTGCTTGTTAATTTACCGCTTACTGTACGGACTGTGTAACGATATTGTGTACCGCTTTTTACAGATTTATCTGTCCATGAAGATTTATCTGCTTTTGCAGTGCCCATATTTTTCCAACCGGACCATTTACCATTTGTATATTCTGAACGATAAACTGTGTAGCCTGTTGCGCCTGAAATTTTGTTCCAGGAAACTTTGATACCATTAGATGCATTGGCGATTTTTGCAGTAGGTGCTGCGATATAAACCATTTCAGGTGATTCTTTATATGTACTTACTGAATCTCCATTTATTGCAAAAACAGTATAAACATATTTAACACCGTTTTTGGTTGTTGTATCAACATAACTGGTTACTGCACCTACAACATTTACTGCAGTCCAATCACTCCACACACCATTTTTGTATTCAGCACGGTAAATCGCGTAGTTTTTTGCACCTGTTACTTTTGACCAACTAACCTTTACACCACCATAAGCATTTGCTATTTTCACTGTTGGTGCTGAAAGAAACACAACGCCTGATGTTGCTTTAAAACCACTTTTAACATTTCCTTCAAAGACATTTCTTACAGTATATCTATAAGTTACACCTGCTTTTATTTTTGTATCAGTATATGTTCTTTTGTTTGCGGTGATATTAGCAATTTTAGTCCAACCAGACCACTTACCACCAACTAACTCTGCACGATAAACTTCGTAAGCAGATGAAAGTGGTTTTTTACTCCACTCGACCTTTATACCATTTTCAGCAACACTCGCCTTAACATTTGGTGCCTGAATATACATTCCACCCATACCATTTTTGTTAAAGCCACCTAAACCAAGTGTATTTTCAGCTCTTACAGTATAAAGATATCGGTTACCTTCGCCTACACTTTTGTCTAACCAGCTTGTTTCTTCTGTAACCTCTACTACTTCCCAACCGAAGCCATTCTCTATATCTTTTCTGTAAACATTGTACTGTATTACACCCTCAACAGGCTCCCAAGTCACTTTAATACCACCATAAGCATTAGCTGCACTCTTCATCTTTACGGTGCCGGGAAGCTCTGTATCAAAATGAATTTTAATTACATCACTATAATTTACATGGTTATAAGCAATCTTTGTAGAAACTATTTTTAACTCCTTGTATGTATTTTTAGGGTTGTATAAAAGAGCTAAATCACCATATTTTTCATGTTCAAGAATTTCATAAACTTCTATTTTTGTGCAATCATTAGAAAAATCCTGGAATACACATTTTTTGTCATTCTCATCTATGCAAACATCCATAGAAATTGGCTCTTCACTAATACTTAAAATGGTTTCAGGAATTTTATCTTCATCCAAAGGCCAAAACTCATAATTCCCTATATTTTGATTTTCAGGTTTTACAGGAAGAAGAACATAATTATTCAACGCTTCATCAAAAACCACTTCAGCAACATCAAAAGTATCAAAAGACACCTGTGTGCCTATATAAATTTCTCCATCTTTCTCCCATATATAATCTTTTATATAATCACGAACATTAGTTACAGGGTAAACCCTTGCTGTTTCGTAGGTATTTGCATTATATTCTTTAGCAACTGACTTTTCGCCCTCTACCTTACCTTCAAAAATAATTGTTTTTGAAACATCAGTATCCCCCGAGCCATAAACTGCAATTGCAGGTTCTTTCTTTTTTGTTTTAGGGTCAGTATAGCCATACGCTTCTATTGAAGCACTTTTCTCAACCTTAAAAAATCCTTTACCAGTACCAGAAACATCTAATTCTACTGCTACTGGATTTTCTGATTTTTCATTTAACAAAAGATGACCATTACCCGTAACTGTTACAGAGCCACCCCAAGCTACATCTGTTGACGCAATGTAACCTAATTGGCTTTTACCAACAAGCTTAATTTTAAAATCATCACCCATACCTGCTAATAATAACCCATCACGTGAGCCAAACTGATTGAGCGTTAATGTGTTTGTTTTTTCATTGTACACAATAAATGGTTTAAAAAAGGTTGTATAGTTTGTTTCAGGATAAATCACTTGAAGTTCACCAGATGTATAATCAACCAAAGCAATAAAGGACACATTTTTGAGATCGCTTACTTCGTCAAGAGTAATATTCTCCCAATCTGTAGGATACGGACCATTTGCTGCGAATACGCTTAATGGCATAATTAAGGTAGAAAGCATTAATGCTGCCAATAAAACGCTTAAAAGTTTTTTCATTATAAATTCCTCCAATATAATTTTGTCGTATGTATTAGACAAACAGATAATACTATGCTTTCCTGCTTTTGTCAAGTACCTTTCAAAATAATAGGTAATTAAAAATATTGTTAATTTTTTTAGTAAATAAAGTTTACATATTAAAAGAGTTGTGATAGAATGAACCTATCTATGTTGAAAGGACTTTTTAATTATGCTACTGGACAAAAAACTTTATATTCCCGACCTTGGTGAGGTAGATGCAACAAGCGGTTTTCATCTTCTTCCTGCTACTGAGGACGGCAAATTTGTTGCAGGCAAAAACGGTGTAGAATTCGTTGTTGCAACAGGTGACCAAAAGGTTGAGTTCGTTTCCTTCGGAACACACTCCTTAGCTTGTGTAAAATCGGCTATTGCGTACCCTGTTTATTACCCTGTTTACCCTGTAAAAACAGAGTACCCGTTAAACGCTGTTTTAATGGATTTAGACGGTACAACAGTAAGAAGCGAAGAATTCTGGATTTGGATTATTGAAATGACCACAGCGAGCATGTTAGGCAACCCTAAATTCCAGTTAGAGGAAAGCGACATTCCGTTCGTTTCAGGTCACAGCGTATCTGAACATTTGCAATATTGTATTGATAAATACTGCCCGGGTGAATCTCTTGAAAAAGCAAGAAGCTTCTACTTTGAGCACACTCACAGAGAAATGGAAGAAATTATGCAGGGCAGAGGTAAGGACGGTGCCTTCACACCGACTGAGGGTGTTAAGGATTTCTTACTCGAATTAAAGGATATGGGTGTTAAAATAGGCCTTGTAACCTCAGGTCTTTACGAAAAAGCTTGGCCGGAAATTCTTTCTGCATTCAAGACTCTCGGTATGGGTGACCCTAAAGACTTTTATGATGCAATTATTTCTGCAGGCTTCCCGTTAAGAAAAGGCTCAGTTGGTACCTTAGGCGAGCTTTCTCCCAAGCCGCATCCGTGGCTTTATTCTGAAACCTCTATTGTAGGTCTTGGAGAGGCTTTCGCAGACAGAAGCAAGGTAATAGGCATTGAGGACAGCGGCGCAGGTGCTTGCTCAGTAAGACTTGCAGGCTACACAACAATAGGTATTGCAGGCGGTAACATAGAATCAAGCGGTACTAAGGCTGTTTGTACTCATTTCTGCGATACGTTTGCTGATATTATGAAAATAATAAGGAGATAGTTATGGATAACAAAAAGAACGAACAAGTGCAATGCCATTTTATATCTAACACACACTGGGACAGAGAATGGCGTTTCAGCGCAAGAAGAACACAGTATATGCTCGGTTATATGCTCGATATGCTTCTTGATATTTTAGACAAAAACCCCGACTACAAGCATTTCCATTTAGACTCACAAACAATGCCTGTTCAGGATTACCTTGAGGTTTACCCCGAGAAAAAGGAAAAGCTTCAAAAATACATAAAGGAAGGCAGAATTGCAGTAGGTCCTTGGTTCTGTCTCCCTGATGAATTCACAGTAGGCAGCGAAGCACTCGTAAGAAACCTGCTTTTAGGTCACAAAATCGGTAAGGAAATGGGCGGCATAAGCAAAACAGGCTACTCACCCTTCGGTTGGGGTCAAATTTCTCAGCTTCCTCAAATTTATTCAGGCTTTGGTATTAACTTTGCTTCCTTCTACCGTGGTATAAACGAGTACAAGGCACCAAAATCAGAATTCTTCTGGGAAAGCCCTGACGGCACTCGCATTTATGCTTCACGTCTTGCAAAAAGACCAAGATACAACATTTGGTACGTTGTTCAAAGACCTGTTTACTTTAATCAGACAGATGAAAACAACAGAGATATGGTCTGGAACGACAACAACGGTGTATTCAAGTTCATTGACGGTGACTGGAAGTTAGACTACCAGTATACTCACCCATTCTATGAATACCACAAGGAAAACGTAAAGGCTCGCGCAGAGCAGGCTATGAAAGAACAAGACAACGACTGGACAACAAATCACCGCTTCTGGTCAATTGGTCACGACTCCTCTTGCCCGGACGAAAGAGAGGTACAGTTAGTTAAGGACTTAAACGATTCTCTCCCGGATGCTAACGTATTCCACAGCACCTTAAAGGAAATGGAACAAGGCATTATTGACAACTTTAAGGCAGATTCTCCTGTATTAAAGGGTGAAATGCGCGACCCATATACAAAGGGTAGCGTTAGTGAGCTTTGCGGTTGGATTCTTTCTGCAAGAACTTACATTAAGCAGGAAAACTTTGACACAGAAAGAAGACTTATTAACTACGCTGAGCCGCTTGCTGTATTCTCTGCTCTTTGCGGCGCACCGTACCAACAGAATTTTATTGACCTTTCATATAACTATCTTCTTCAGAACCACGGTCACGATAGTATCGGCGCTTGTGGTCGTGACGTTGTTTACGAGGACGTTATGTCCCGTTACAGACAGTCACGCGAGCTTTCAATGTGCGTTTACGAAAGAGCATTTATGGACGTTGCCGGTGACATTGACCTTTCTAAATGGGATAGAAACGACGTTGCTGTTGTTCTCTTTAATCCCGCACCGTTCAAGAGAACTGAAACAGTTAATTTAAGAGTGGAAATTCCTGCAGAATGGAAAGCAGACTCCTTCCAGATTACTGATGACGAAAACAACGTGCTTAAATACCAGGTTATTTCTACAAACAAGGCAAATGCACAAATTATTCAAAATCCTAACGATACCGCTAACGTGCTTCACACAGAGCAGTATTATATTGCAGTAGAGGTAAACAGTGTACCTGCAATGGGTTACAAAACACTTAAAATCCGTCCGCTTTACAACGTTCGTGCTACAACTCCTGTAACACTTGTTAAGACAACAAACGTTATGGAAAATGAATTCTTAAAGGTTTCCTTCAACCACAACGGTACTTACAACGTAATTGATAAGGAAACCGGTAAAGAATACAAGAACTTAGGCTACTTTAAGGATAGCGGTGAAATCGGTAATCCTTGGCAACACATTGCACCTGAAATTGACGAGGTTTATACCACTCTCGGTGAGCAGGCAACTGTTTCCCGTATTTATGAGGGTGAGTTTGAAACAAGCTACAGAATTAAAATGCGTTGGCTTCTTCCTGAAAAGAAGGCAGACGACGAAAAAACAAGAAGTGAGCATAAGCTTCCTGTTGATATTGAATCTGTTGTTACATTAAGAAAGGGTTCAAGATATTTAGAGATTGAAACAACTATTAACAACCGTTGCGAGGACCACTACTTACAGGTTGGCTTCCCAACAGGTATTAAGGCAACTCACGCTGATGCTCAAGGTCAGTTTGACGTTGTTAAGAGACCGATTGCTGCTCCTGACTACTCACTTTATGATGAGCCACCAATGACAGAGCACCCAATGAACTCCTTTGTAAGCATTACAGACGGCAAAAACGGTGTTGCACTTCTTAACACAGGTCTTAAGGCTTATGAAGCAGCAGATGACGAGGAAAACACAGTATTCCTCTCACTCCTTCGTGCTTACCCACTCAGAATTTGCGTTACTAAGGATATGCAGAACTACAACGACTGGGATAAGGGCTCACAGTGCATTGGTAAAAACACCTTCCGTTATGCTTTTATGCCACACAAGGGCAACTGGGAAGAAGGCAACGTATGGCAAGAAAGCGAACGCTTCAACCTTTACCTTGCAGCAGGTCAGATTGCTCCTACTGCTCACGGTAAAAACCCGACAACTCACTCATTCATTGAACTCAAAGACGAAAATCTTAACATTTCTGCAGTTAAGAAGAGTGAAGATGGCGAAGGCTACGTTGTTCGTCTCTTCAACCCATCTGACAAGGCTGTTAAAAACTCAATTCGTCTTAACGGCGGTATTGCACCAATTACAGAGGTTCAGTCCCCTGTAGAAAGACAAAAAGCAGAGTTCGAGTTACCACAGTACTCAGGCAAAAAGTGGTCACAGGTTAAGCTTGTTACACTTGAAGAGCTTGACGAAAAAGAACTCACAATGTCAGCTGATGGCTTCGTTGATTTTGAAATCACAGGCAAGAAGATTCTTACACTTAAGTTTATCGGCTAAAAATTTTCACCCAAGGAATTTTAGTTCCTTGGGTGATTTTTTATTTTATAACTGCATATTTAAAAATTTCTTGCGCTTCCTCTTTTGTGAAGCCTGAAACCATCAGCGCTCTTTCTTCTCCATACTCACCTTTGGTTTGAAAATACATAACATAAACATTTCTATCTTCACCTGTCAATGAACTACCCCAAGCTATTAAGTCTTCTGTTTCGCTAACTATATAATAATCCTGACTATTTCCGGAAGGCATTATTGTCAAATACAATGCATAATAAGCACACATATCATAATATTCTTCCAATGAACAAAAAAATTCGAACCAAGGAACATCACGGGTAATCAATGTGTAATAAACATTCATATCATAACCAGGATACACACTCGTATCAAAACCCATATTTTCCAATCCTTTTTCAACACAAAATGTTAAAATAGGATATTCTGCAGGTATATAAAAAACACTTTCTTTACTATAACCAGATTTTTCCGGCGGTGTTGAAAAATCGCATATCTGAATTTTCTTTTCATCACTAAAGATAAGCTCTGTTACCGTTTCATGTTTTTCCTCTTTATATTCACCATATTTATCATCAATATATAATTTCATTAAATCATTTTCGTAATTGCTCTTTTCAGTATTATTGGTTTCCCACTTTTGATAATTACAAGACATATAATGATACGGTTCATTCACAAAAAGCTTGTTTGCCATATATAACGGCAGCTTTAAAAGTGTAACTATTGAAACAAGTATAATTACCGCAAGAATAATTGAAACTGTTTTAATTACCGCCCATTTTTTATCCTTACCAAACTTTTTATTCACCTTTTTAATTAACTCTTGTGAATTATCCTGCTGCGGTTTTACTTTTGGCTCGGTTTTAAGTGCTTCGTACTCTTTATTACACTCCTCGCAGATTTCAAGATGGTTACCTACAATTTCGGTTGTTTCCTTACTGCAAAGGTCATCAATGTAAAGTGGTAATAAATCTTTTATTAAAGAACAATTTATTTTACTCATCACTACTCATCCTTTCCTCTATTTGTTTTTTCGCTCTATAGTATGTAACTCTTGCCCAGTTTTCAGTTTTACCAAATACATCTGCAATAGTCGAGTATGGCATATCACCCAAAGACTTCATATAAAAAACCTCTTTGTAGGGTGTTTCCAATTTAACGGCTTCGGTTAAAATTCTTCTTACATTTTCGTCTTTAATAACATTTTCTTCAATGTTACTGTCTGCAACTAAATTGGGGTAATCGAAAATATTCTCTGTCTGTTTTTTACGTTTTAAATTCAAGAAAATATTTTTCGCAATACTGCAAAGCCACGTTTCAATTTTGCAGTCGTTTTTAAACGTGTCTATCTTCTTAATTGCATTATAAAAAGTTTCCTGAGTTATATCTTCTGCCAACGTTTCATTAAGACATAATGACAAAGCGTAGCTCTTTACATATTTATAATGCAGATTACACATTTTTTCCAAGTCATCCAAAGCCGTCACCCCTTTCCCAAATGAAAATATATTTCACATTCTCCCCCCTTTCTGTGATTCCAATTATTAGAAACACAAAAAAGAGATTTATTACAATTTTTTTCATAATAACACATCCCACAAATTTTCACAAACAAAAAACTGCACAGAAGCACTAACTTCTATGCAGTAATTATTTTTCATCTGTTCTTCCAACGAGATAATCTATTGAAACATCATATACATCAGCTATTTTTGCAAGAATTTCTATTTTAGGTTCTCTTGTCATAAGTTCATAGTTCTGATATGTTTTTTCTGTTATATCACAATAAATAGCGACTTGATTTTGTGTTAAACCTTTTTCTTTTCGTAATTGTCGCAAGCGGTTTGCCAACATCGCCCTCACACAAACACCTACATTCGTTCGTAATTTTCTTGACAATGTTAGTATAGTGTATTAAAATCTTCGATATACCAACAATCGTTGGTGTTTGATTAGGAGTTGATTTTATGGCTGAATTTTGTGTTGAGTGTTGGAACGAATTAAATGGTACGAAATATAGTGAAAGCGATTTTATTCTTTCTGAAGATTTAGACTTATGTGAGGGATGCAGAGAACTAAAAAAAGTAATAATCAGCGAACGAGAATTTACATTTTCTGCACTTATAAAAGATTTCATTAGTTTTATAAAAAATAAAGTATCAAAGTAAAATTTACTGTCGAGTTTTCGGCAGTTTTTTATATTTTTCTTTTTATATATTGTTTTTTTATAAAAAAAAGAGTATATTTATTAGGTATTGTGTATTTTATTGAAAAACGGTGGTGACGAAATGACTAAAAAGGAAAAAGCAGCAGAAATCTGTAAGCTTTTAAAAGTAGATTACCCTGAAGCAATTTGCCAATTAAATGCCGAAACTCCTTTTCAGTTACTCGTTGCAACAAGACTTTCTGCACAGTGTACTGATGCAAGAGTTAACCTTGTTACCCCTGACCTTTTCAAAAAATACCCTACGGAAAACGAGCTTTCTCAAGCAGACGTCAAAGACGTAGAAGCTTTAATTCATTCCTGCGGATTTTTCAGAGCTAAGGCAAAGGACTTAGTAGGTATGGCAGAAATGGTTAAAACAAAATATAACGGCATTTTGCCCGACACAATAGAGGAGCTTACGCTTCTCCCCGGTGTTGGCAGAAAAACTGCAAACTTAATTGTTGGTGACGTTTATAAAAAGCCTGCCGTTGTTGCAGACACTCACGTTATAAGAATTACAAATCTTTTAGGGCTTACAAGCAGCAAGGACCCGAAAGCGGTTGAGCTAAGCCTAAAAAAAATTCTTCCGCCTGAGGAAAGTAACGATTTTTGTCACAGAATTGTTTTACACGGCCGAAAGGTTTGCATAGCACGCAGACCTAAATGTAATGAATGTATATTAAGCAATATTTGCAGCTATAACAATAAAAATAAGAAGGATAAAAAATGATAAAAAAATCAATTGCGCTATCGCTTGTGCTTGTACTGCTTGTAACAACGCTTACAGGCTGCTCACTTTTTAATAATGCAGAATTCAATATAGGCTTTGCCGATGAAATAGAATCATTAGACCCACTCAAAGCAAAGGGCGATGCAGAAACAATTTCCGCAGTAAACTGCTTTGAGGGACTTTTAAGATTCAACAACGCCGGCGAAATTCAGCTTGCGGGAGCTACCAAATATTCCATAAGCGGTGACGGACTCACCTACACCTTCAGCCTTAACCCAAAGGCTGTGTGGTACGTAGCCGAATTAAACGAGGGTATTATAGGTGAAACAGATTTTGACAACAGAGTTACCGCGCACGACTACGTTTACTCCATAAAAAAGGTTATAGCGGAAAGGCTTCCCGGCTTTGAAAACTACTCTTACATAAGAGGTGTTAAAGAATATTACGAGGGCGCAGGCGACTTAGACTCAATTTTAGTTACCGCTCTTAACGATTTAACCTTAGAAATTATTTTAACAGAGCCACACTCAGAAATTTTAAGCACCTTAGCGCAAAGCGCAGGTGCTCCGTCAAGCGAAAAATTCGCCTCTCTTGCAGAGGGTATTTACGGCACAACGGCTGCCGCTGTATTATGCAACGGCCCCTACTACATAGCAGAATGCAGCAAGGGCAAAAGCTTAGTGTTAAAAAGAAACCCCAAGTACAAGGGCAGAAGCAGGGCGGAAAACGCTCAAATTAACCTTGACTTTAACAAAAAACAAAAGACAATAGTTGAAAAATATGCAAGTAACTCTTACGATATGCTTCTTACTGACAGCGCAAACAGAATTGAAAATCCAAACGGCAAGGTAGCCTCTGTTACCAATACTGTTTGGGGAATTGTTGCAAACTGTTCAAAAGAAATAATGAAAAATGAAAACTTAAGAAAGGCTCTGCTTTCTTCTATAGATTACTCCGTTATTTCTACACCAAAATTTGCAACGGGTATTGCAACCGGAGTTGTAGCACCCGATTACATAGTAACAGAAAAGCATTACAGCAAGTATTCCGCTGACAGCGTAGGCTTTGATTCTGACGTTGACAAGGCAACGGAATATATGGTTTTGGCATCCACACAAATTAATGAGGCTATAAACCTTAAGATTTACGTGCCAACCTCTCTTGAAGGCTCTGCAAATATTATTTGTGACGGCTGGGAGGAGCTTTTCGGCTCAAACGTAACTGCTTCCGTTGTTACCTTCGATATTGACGAATACGAACAGGTTATAGAGGAAAACGAATACCACATTGCAATTCTCCCCATTCATTCAGATTCAGCAACAGCCGTTTCTGTTTTAAGAGGAATAAGCTCTGCACCTTGTAACTTTACAGATAACGCTTACGAATCACTTGTAAGAGCGGCAGAATCCTCCTTAAAGGAAACGCAAAAGGCTGCCGCCATTAACGAGTGCGAAAAATATCTGGTTTCAAACGGAGTGATTGTGCCGCTTTACGTTTCCTCAACTGACCTCTACCTTAACGACGGTGTAAAAGGAATTTACAGCACAACCGCTAAAAATGCTATTTATTTTAATTCGGGTGATAAAAAGAGTGCAGGCTAAAGCTAAGTTAAATAAAATTTACTTTTCAATATCCTTAATAATTGTTCTTTCCTTGCTCGTTTTGATTTTTTATCTTTCTCATCAAAGCGGTGAGGATTCCTCTCAGACAAGCGGTTGGTTCACAGAGCTTCTAAGTTTTCTTTTACCCTTTGAGGCTGATGAAGCCGTTATAAGAACGCTTGCGCATTTTTCGGAATTTGCGTGCCTTTCATTTTTTGTGAACAATCTTTTTGTTTCGTACAAAACAAGGCTTTGCCCCGTTATTTCTTGTTCGCTCTCATTTTTATACGCAATAACAGATGAAATTCACCAAATTTTTATACCCGGCAGGGCTTGCCAGCTTCAGGATATGCTTGTAGACCTTGCAGGAATTATTTCGGGTATGCTTGTGTTCGTTATAATATACTCGTTAATAAAAAAGCTGAAAAGCGCTAAGCAGTAAAATTTATAATACAAAAAAATAAGCTCTATCATTTTATTCTACTAAAATGATAGAGCCTTTATTTTATTTTCTTTTAAGCATATTTTCAATTTCGTTTTGGGTAACTCCTGCCCAGTCGTACTGCTCCATATATTTGCCAAAATATTTACTGCCGTCCCTTGTGTTTAAAAAGTCATAGTAATCGCAAGAAAAGGTAGTTTTATCTATACTTCTTTGGTTTCTGCTGTCAATAAGAATTTCGGAAATGCCTGCCTCCTCAAGTGTTGTTCTTAATGATTTTAACACCTTTCTGAAAAGAGACTGTACGGTTTCGTTGTACTCTCTGCCCTCCCACAAAATGCTTACAGCCTGCTCGGTGCTTACCGTGCCGCCGTTTCTGTCTACCAACAAAGCTAAAAGCTCCTTAGACTTTGCACTTGTAAAGGCTACTGATTTACCGTCAACAAAAACGTCAAAATAGCCAAAGGTTTTAATAAGAATATGGCTTTTAACCTCCACGTCCTTAACAAGCAACGCCTTGTCATAGGCTTGTCTTATTCTTTCAGGCTCATACGGCTTTAAAATGTAGTCCACCGCATCTGCCTTGAACGCATCAAGCGCATATTCGGAATAGCCTGTTGAAAAAATAATCCTTGTGTTTTTCGAGGTTTCTTTAATTCTCCTTGCAAGCTCAAGACCCTTTATAACAGGCATTTCAATATCTAAAAAGGCAATATCCACCTTGTTGCAGGCAACAAAGCCCAACGCCTCTATAGGGTTATTGAATTTAACAATTTCATCATTTATACCGACCTCTCGGCAGGTATCCTCAAAATCCTCAAGTGCAAGAATCTCATCATCTACTGCCATTATTAACATTGCTCTAACCTCGTTTCATCGTTTTTAGGGATTTTTATAAGAACTCTTGTGCCTACGCCCACAGCGCTTTCTACCTCTACTGTGGCTTTCAGCATCTCCTTAAGTCGTATTTTTATATTATTTATACCCACGTGGGAGCGCTCGTCGTTTTCGTCGGGCTTCATATTTATATCGTAGCCGACACCGTCGTCAGAAATATCCACGTAAAAGCTGCTCTCATCCTCGTAGGTTTTAACCGTTACCGTACCACCCTCAGGCTTTTGGTTTATACCGTGCTTAATAGCGTTTTCTACAATAGGCTGAATAGTAAGCGGTAAAATAACAAAATCCTTGCAGGCTATATCGTAAACAATGTTAAGCCTGTCACCAAAGCGGTGCTTTTCAATATCTGTATAATTGGCTACGTGGTCTAACTCCTTTTCCACCGGCAAAGGTGTTTTTTGTGTCAGAGAGTCCATATTAGCCCTTAAATATTTTGAAAATTTAACAACCACCTGCTCTGCGGTTTTTGGGTCCTTTTTAATAAGATATTTAATAGTGTTAAGCGCATTGTACAAAAAATGCGGCTTTATCTGGCTTAGCATAAGCCTCATATTTATATCGGCAAGCTCTTCGGTCAATTCAGCCGCGTGCTTTTCTGCAACGTAAGCCTCGCCTATTCTTACAACCTGAATTATAAGAAGCATTATTATAAAAACAGTTCCTGCCAACGGGAAAACAAATTCTACGTTTTTGGAAATGTAGCCGTTAATATAATAGTTATCTATAACAAGACTTCCTATTAAAATGCACGAGCTTAACAAAAATGCCTTTGCAAATTTTTTTTTGTACGCAACCTCAACAGAAAGCTTATAAACAAGATAAAAATCGAGTATATAAGAAACCGCTTGTAGAAGCATATATTGCGAGGAATCGTAAATAATCTCGGTTGCAAACTGAGGTATAAATGCGCACACTAAAAACAAGCCTGAAATAAACACCATAAAGTTTTCCGAGATTTTAAGATTCAAAGACTTTGCTATATGCATAAACAGCGAAAGCTTAATTATGTAAGTCGTTGCATAAATAAGCGTTAGTATTATTTCGTAATCCAGTCCGAAGAACAGTATACTTGAAGCCGCATAGCCGTTACCCGTTACCAATATTCTGAATATAAAGGCAATACACATTACCATAAGCCAGAAGAAGCGTGTATCCTTAAAAGCTACTATGCTTATTGCAATTATCGAAATACAAAACATTGCAACCGCGCCAATAAGAAAATATCTGAAAACAAGCAGCAAGGTCATATTCGATTTATACAATGCATTTTCCATAAAAATCGGCAGCACCGTTATGCCGCTTGAATGCTCGCAGGCCACTTCAATTACAACCTCGTATTCACCATTCTCAGCATAATTAAAAACTATCGGGTAATTCTGAATTCTGCTATTAGACATATCCACCTTGCGGATATCCTGTGTTACACCACAGTTAGAGGAAATAAGCTTTCCGTCCACGTAAATTCTGTATGCACCGGGTAAATTCGGCAACGTTATAACGCTCTCCACATCAGGAGAAACGTTTTTTACAACTTTTTTATAGGATGCATACCCGCCGCTATTTAAATGCTTACCGTTTATTTCATAAGTCGTCCAGGAGGAGGGCAAATCCACAACCGCATCTGCTTTAAGATTTTCTTTACCGTCGGTTATTAAAAGCTCATTCCAGTAAAACTCCCAATCATCAGTAACGTAAACAGCCTTATCTGAAAACAAACTGTAGGTTGGCTTTTGGTCATTCAAAAAATCCATTCCTAAATTCCCTGCATAGTGCGGTATAAAATACGACACTGCAGGAAGATAGAATGCAATTCCTGCGGTAATTACTACGCTTAAGGTAAATACAATAAAACGTACTCTCAAATGCTTTTTTCGTTCGTTACTGACCATAAGCTTCCCCCTTACCACAATTCTTTTTTCATTATATAACAAAAAAGAATTAAAATCAATAAAAAATTCACGAAATATTTTCGTTTTATTCTCGCAAAGGAAAAACGATTTATTCAATTCTGTTGAAAATTTCCTGCAATTATGTTATATTAAAAGGTAGTTTTGAAATAATAAATTATAGTGAGTATGATTTTTTCAGAAGGTGTGATTTATTATGCAAAGCTACGCTGACAGCACAAGCACTATTAAAAGGTTAATTGAAAACGGTGTTATTATTCCGTGCCCTGCTTCAGTTATAATTGAGGATACTGTAAAAATAGAGGCAGGCGTAAAAATTCTGCCCAACACCATAATAACGGGCAACACCGAAATTAAAGCGAATTCGGTTATAGGACCTAACTCCTACGTGCAGGACAGCAAAATTGGCTGCAGCACTACACTTAACAACACACAGTGCTATAATTCCGAAATAGGCTCATTTGTTTCTGCGGGTCCGTTTGTACACGTAAGACCCGGATGTGAAATAAGCGACAACGTTCACATTGGTAATTTTGTTGAGGTTAAAAACTCAAAAATAGGTAACGACAGCAAGCTGCCTCACCTTTTGTACGTGGGTGACAGCAGCGTAGGTAAAAACGTAAACTTTGGCTGCGGCGCCGTTACCGTTAACTACAACGGCAGAACAAAATCCAGAACAATTGTTAAGGACGGTGCTTTTATTGGCTGTAATACAAATTTAATTGCGCCGGTTACAATAGGCCAAAATGCTTTTACTGCGGCAGGCAGCACAATAACAAAAAACGTACCCGACAACGCTTTGTCTGTAGCAAGGGCAAGGCAAACCAACAAGGAAGAATGGGTAAATATAAAAAGACCATATAAATGGCAGCATCAGGAGATAAAATAAATGTTCAATTTCAAGAAAAACAAAGCAACAGGAAACGTAGAATTTTTAATAGTAGGTCTTGGAAATCCCGGTAAAAAATATGAAACCACAAGGCACAACGCAGGCTTTATGTGTATTGATACACTTTCAAAGGAAGAAAACACAGACGTTAAAAAGCTTAAATTCCACGCACTTATTTCCGAGTGCTACATAGATTCACATAAGGTTATAGTTATGAAGCCGCAAACTATGATGAACAACAGCGGGCTTGCAATAAAGGAATGCGCGCAATTTTACAAAATTGCACCCGAAAACATAATTGTCATTTATGATGATATTTCCTTAGAGCCCGGTAAATTAAGAATACGAAGAAAAGGCTCTGCAGGCGGTCACAACGGAATTAAAAGCATTATTGCTCATTTAGGCACGGAGAGCTTCCCGAGGGTAAAAATCGGTGTAGGTGCAAAGCCTCACCCCGATTACGACCTGGTTGACTGGGTTTTAGGCTCTTTCCCAAAAGAAGATTTAAAATTAGTAAACGAGGCTTGTGAGAACGCTTACAACGCCATTAAAATTATTATGACAGGCGACATAGATGCCGCTATGTCAAAGTTTAACAGCTGAGGTTTATATGTCCTGTTATTCAAAGCTACTTAAAGAATCAACTGAATACAATGAGCTTTTAAAGGCAATAAACGCTGACCTGCTGCCCTCAGGTGCTACAGGTCTTCCGCCGACTCCAAAGGCTCATTTAATACATTCGCTTTGCGAGGATACCTCTCGCAGAGCTCTTGTCATTTTGCCGAACGAGGCACTTGCTACAAGACTCGTTTCCGATATAAACGAATTTGCCTATCACGGAAAAAAGGCGTATTTATTCCCTGCAAGAGATTATTCCTTTAATTCTAATGAAGGACAGTCAAGGGAATTTGAGCAAGCAAGAATTAAAACTCTTTGCAAAATAATACACGAAGATTATTCTGTTATTGCTTGCTCTGCCGAGGCAGCTTTGCAGCTTACAATTCCTGCAGACGAATTAAAAAAGAAAACAAAATCAATAAACAGCGATACTGTTATTTCCCCCGAGGAATTAGTTTCAGTGCTTTGTGCCGCAGGCTTTAAGCGCGCGGATATAGTAGAGGGCACGGGTCAGTTTGCACGCCGTGGCGGTATTGTTGACTTTTTCCCCGTTAATGCAGAAAAGCCCGTAAGAATTGAATTATGGGGTGACACTGTAGACGCTATTTCAGAATTTGACCCCGCAACACAAAGAAGAACAGATATTTTAAAGGAAACAGAAATTGCTCCTGCTACCGAAATTCTTTTTGACAACGACCTTGATTTAAAAGAAAAGCTTGAGGAATTTTACAGCAAAACCTCGGGCAAGGGCTCTGTAAAGGTCAAGCAAAATCTTTTAAAGGATATTGATGCCTTAAGTGCAGGCTCAAAAATTGCTTCCTTAGATAAATACCTGAATTTAGCATATAAAACGCCCGCTTCCCTGTTTGATTACTGTAAAGGGGATATGCTTTACATCTGTGAAACAGGGGGCGTAAAGGAAAGTGCCGTAAACACACACAAATTGATGCTCGAAGAGATAAAAGCACAGTTCGAAAACGGCATTCTGACAAAAGGCTTAGACCGTATAACCCTTGATATTACTGAATTTTTTGGCTATTACGAAGGCTGTAAAGCCATTTACCTTGACAGCCTTCCAAGGGGTAGCTTTGACACCCCCGTAAGAACACTTACAACCTTTAACTCGCAGCAGCTTCCCACTTGGAATGGCTCGCTTTCAGTTTTGCTTGACGATTTACGTCCCGCACTCAAAAAGAACGTCACTTGCATAGTAAATGCCGGCACAGAGAAGGCTGCAAAGGGGCTTGTAGAAGCACTTGAGGCAGAGGATTTGCAGGCAATTTATTTAGGCGCCTTGCCGGCAGAATTCCCCAAAAAAACCATAAGCGTTATTTCAGGTGCAATCTCAAACGGCTTTACCTACCCTACTGAAAAATTTATGATTATTACTTACGGTAGGAACGCAGGTGCAGGAGCAACAAAAAAACGCAAGGCATTCAAGGCAGCAGATGCAATTCAAACCCTTGAGGAATTAAGCCGCGGAGATTACATTGTTCACTCCGTACACGGAATAGGAATTTTTGAGGGCATACAAAAAATTGAAGCAGGCGGACTTACAAAGGATTACATTAAAATAAAATACGCAAAGGGAGACGTTCTTTACGTACCCGTTACACAGCTCGATTTTCTTGCTAAATACATTGGACCCAAGGATGACCTAAAGACCTTAAAGCTTTCACGCCTTGGCGGTACAGACTGGGAAAAAGCGAAGCAAAGAGTAAGAGCCTCTGCAAAGGATATGGCAAAGGAGCTTATTGCGCTGTACTCAAAGCGTTTAAAAACAGAGGGCTACCAATTCTCAGAAGATATTGATATGCAAAACGACTTTGAAAGGCGCTTTGAATTCGAGGAAACAGACGACCAGCTTCGCACCATAAGAGAAATTAAAAGAGATATGCAACAGCCTCACCCAATGGACAGACTCCTTTGCGGTGACGTCGGCTTTGGCAAAACAGAAGTAGCCTTAAGAGCCGCTTTTAAGTGTATTGCCGACGGCAAGCAATGTGCTATTTTAGTACCTACAACAATTCTTGCCCTGCAGCACTACAACACAATTATGCGACGCTTTGAGGGCTTCCCCATAAACGCAGATATGCTTTCACGCTTCAGGACACCAAAGCAGCAAAAGGAAATCATAAAAAATCTTAAACGCGGCGCAATAGATATTATTGTAGGCACTCACAGACTTATTTCTAAGGATATAGAATTCCGTGATTTGGGTCTTATAATTATAGACGAGGAGCAGCGCTTCGGCGTAGGTCAAAAGGAGAAGCTTAAGGAACTGTATCCGCAGGTTGACTGCCTTACCCTTTCTGCTACGCCTATTCCCCGTACAATGAACATGGCAATGTCCGGCATACGCGATATGTCTGTTATAGAGGAAGCACCACAGGACCGCTTCCCCGTGCAGACCTACGTATTAGAGCACGACTGGGGAATTCTTGCCGAGGCTATGAAAAAGGAACTTCGCCGTGGCGGTCAGGTTTATTATTTACACAACAAGGTAGAGGATATTGAGCGCACAGCACTAAAAATAAAAGAGCTTATTCCCGAAGCAAACATTGAGGTTGCTCACGGAAAAATGTCTGAGGCTGCCCTTTCCGACGTGTGGCGCTCTCTTTTAGAGGGTGAAATTGACATTTTGGTTTGTACCACTATAATAGAAACAGGTGTAGATGTGCCAAATGCAAATACCCTCATAATAGAAAGTGCCGAGAATATGGGACTTAGCCAATTGCACCAGATTCGTGGACGTGTAGGCCGTTCCACAAGACGCGGCTTTGCCTTTTTCACCTTCAGAAAGGATAAAAATCTTTCAGAGATAGCAACACGCAGACTTGAGGCTATTAAGGAATACACCGAATTCGGCTCAGGCTTTAAAATTGCAATGCGCGACTTAGAAATAAGAGGCGCAGGCAACCTTTTAGGTGCAGAGCAGCACGGTCACATAGAAACCGTCGGCTATGATATGTATATGAAAATACTTGCCGAGGCGGTTACAGAGGAAAAAGGCGAAAAGCCCACGGCATACGTTAAGGAATGTCTTGTTGATGTAAAAATTGACGCTTACATTCCTGAAAAATATATTGAATTCCTGCCACAGAGGCTTGCAATTTATAAACGAATTGCAGATATACGAAACGAGGAGGACGCCTCAGACGTATTAGATGAGCTTATAGACCGCTTTGGCGACCCGCCAAAAAGCGTTGAGGGGCTTATTAAGGTTTCACTTTTAAGAAACGTTGCCTCTGATTTAGGTATTTACGAAATAGGACAAAGAGCAGACAATATTTTACTTTACGTTAAAAAGGTAGATATGGCAAAGGTAGGCATATTAGGAGTGCATTTAGGTAACAGAGTAGTGCTTTCTGCCGGCGCAAAGCCGTATATTTCAGTGGAAATTCTGCCGACCCAATCACCAATAGATGCAATTACCGAAGCCTTGGCTGCTATGCAAAAGGAAGCAACAGAAAAAGGAGAAGAATAAAATGACTTACACTTACAAAACAAGAGGCACCTGCTCAAGACAAATCTCATTCGATTTAGAGGACGGTATCGTTAAAAACGTTAAGTTTGAAGGCGGCTGTAACGGCAATTTAAAAGGCATTGCCGCACTTGTAGAAGGAAAAAGCGCAGAGGAAATTATTCCGCTCATTTCAGGTATTACCTGCGGCTTTAAATCAACCTCCTGCCCTGACCAGTTAGCACACGCCTTACACGAGGCTTTGAATCAATCAAATTTTGAAAGGACGTAACAAAATGAAATATCTTGTTTTAATTGCTGATATTGACGAATTCAACCCTTGCAAAAATTCTCTTGGCGATTTAGTAAAAAAGGAATACAAAATCAAGCATATGCCTGCATTTGATTTTTGCTGCAATAACCACGAGGTTACAGCCGTTTGCTTTGGCATAGGTAAGGTTAACGCTGCTATGGGTGCTACGCTTGCTCTTACCGTAGCAGACTACGACGGCGTAATTAACACCGGCTGGAGCGGAGCTGTTTCAGGTGTTAAAAAGGGCGAAATTATCGTTTCTGACTCCTGCGTGGAATGTGACTTTGACTTAACCCCAATTGGCAGATTACCCGGTCAGAAGCCCGGTCAGGATGAATACGTATACAAATGTGATTCCGATTTAGCAAATAAAGTAAAAGCAATTGATGGTTTTACCCACGGCAACCTTGGTACAGGTGACTTTTTCTTGACGGATAAGGTAAGACGTGACAATTACAAGGAGCTGTTCAACATAAAATCCTTCGATATGGAAAGCGGTGCCTTAGCAGCTGTCTGCTACCTTTTAGGAAAAATCCCGTTTGTAAGCATCAGAAAAATTTCTGACAGCGCCGACGACGTTGCAACAGATGAATATACAAACTCATTAAACGGTGATTTAACCGCTTTTTCAGACATCATTTTAAAGGTTCTTGAAAACATATAAGAAATTAACCTCGGCGATTTTTACCGCCGAGGTTTTATAATAAGCAAAAATCGCTTGAGGTGGCTATTCTGCGGGCAGACTTATTTTAAAGGACTGCCACCGCCCCTGATTTATGCGAATTTCACTTACTACATACTATGATAAAAATAAAAATCCGTGAGAAAATTCTCACGGATTTTTTTAATCCTCAAACTTTGAAATAAATTCTTTTGTTCTGTGCGATTTAGGGTTGTCAAACACCTCTTCAGGTGTACCCGCCTCTTCAATAACGCCGTTATCCATAAAAATAACCTTTGAAGAAACTGCCCTTGCAAAAGACATTTCGTGAGTAACAATAACCATTGTAACCTTTTCATCTGCAAGGCTTTTTATTACCTTTAATATTTCGCCCGTAAGCTCGGGGTCAAGTGCAGAAGTAGGCTCATCAAAGAAAAGAACTTTTGGCTCAAGCACCAAGGCACGCGCAATAGAAACACGCTGCTGCTGTCCGCCCGATAACTCACAAGGATAGTTGGTAAGCTTATCTAAAAGACCAACCTTACCTAAAATATCCATTGCCTTTGCGTCAATTTCTGCATTTATTTGTGCTTTATTCTCTTTATAATTCGGCAATTCCTTTGCTTGAAGCTTTGCTGCAAGCGTTACGTTTTCTAACACGTTGTACTGTGGAAAAAGGTTAAAATTCTGAAAAACAAGTCCAACCAAAAGCTGCTTTCTTCTTTTCTCCTTAGGGTCCTCTTTCTTAGGTTTGTTTTCGCCGTCAAAAAAGACCTCACCGTTAACCCTTATAAAACCACTGTCAGCAGTTTCAAGCTGATTTATGCAACGGAGGATTGTAGTTTTACCGCTACCTGAGGAGCCTATGATACTTAATACCTCGCCTTCCTCAAGGGTAAAGCTTACATCCTTTAAAACCTCGGTTTTGCCAAAGGATTTTTTTAAATTTTTTACCTCTAAAATTGCCATAGCTTAACTCCTGAAATAACTCAGTTTCTTTTCTAATTTGCCTAAAACAATTGTAAGCAAGCCAACAAACAGCAAGTAGAAAACACCTGTGTAGAACAACGGCCAAATTAAAGCCTTTGTTGCGGCAAGCTCCTTTGCTTGCTTAATAATTTCGCACACCATAATACAGTTAGCAAGAGCTGTATCCTTAATGAGTGTAATAATCTCGTTACTCATTGGCGGTACAATTCTTTGTATTACCTGCTTTAAAATAATCTTTCTGAAAATTTGAGATTTAGTCATACCTAAAACATAGCCCGCTTCGTACTGACCCTTTGAAATACTTTCAATACCGCCTCTGTAAATTTCAGAAAAATAGCAAGCATAGTTAATTGTAAAGGCAATTAAAACTGCAGTGATTCTGCCTGCATCCATTATTCCGTATTCTAACAGGAAATACCTGTCTACCTGACCGAAAAGCTGAAAGCCGAAAACAAGGCCGGGCACGTAATAAATAATGAAAATTTGCAGCATCAAAGGAATACCGCGGACAATCCACACTATTACCTTTGAAAGATATTTTAAAGGTTTAAAACGGCTCATAGAACAAAACGCTATAGGCAACCCAAGGGGTGCCCCTAAAATTAAGGTCACCCCAAAGATTAATAACGATATTATGAAGCCATCAAACAAGAAAGATGTTACTTCTAAAAAAGTCATAAAATTAACTCCAAATTATTTCTGGTCAGAGAAATCTGTAATTGCTGTTGTTTCAACGCCGTATTTTTCAGCAAGAGCAGCAATTGTACCGTCTGCACCCAATGCTGCAAGCTGTGCATTAACCAGTGCTGTAAGCTCACTACCCTTTTTAAAGCCGATTGCATAATACTCAACGTCGCTTGAAAGAGCATCTACAATTTTAAGGTCTGCATAGTCACCCTTACCAACGTAGCTTTTTGCAAGCTGTGCGTCAACTACTGCGAAATCTGCTGTACCTGCTTTAATATCGATTAAGCAGTCAGTTTGCTTTGTGAAACCCTTAAAGGTTGAACCCTCAAAGCCCTTTGCATATGTTTCACCTGCAGAACCGCTTTCTGCAATACCAAGCTTACCGTTAAGGTCTTCTGCCTTTTCAATAGCAGCGTCACTCTTAACAACTACTACCTGACGGTTTTCCATGTAGTTGTAAGAAAAGTCAACCTTGTCTGCACGTGCAACACCGTCATCGTCTGCAGTGTTAGCTGTAAAGCCGTTCCATACGCAGTCGAATGTATCTGTGTTAAGGTCTGAATATTTGTTATCCCAGTTGATTTCTGTAAATACAACTTCGTAACCGAGGTTACCGAAAACTTTTTCTGCAAGCTCTGTATCAAAACCAATAAGCTTACCGTTTTCATCCTTGTAGTTCATTGGCTCATAAATTGTGTAGCCAACAATAACTGTTTTCTTTGTTTCGTCTGCATCCTTACCACCGCAAGCAGCAAGAGCTGTAACAACGCCTGCAACAAGAACAAGGCTTAAAACTAATGCTAATACTTTTTTCATTTTATTTACCTCCAAATTTAAAACGATTATACGTTTTGTTTTGTGTTATCATATTATCACATTAGCACGCTAAAGTAAAGCGCTTTTTTCAAGAATACGTAATCTTTGTAGATTTTGACAACAAAGCCTTGAAAAAGTCATTTTGTTTATGCAACTTTACTACATTACCGCTTTAACGCGTTGAAGTGTGTATTCATTAAAAAAGCTTTTAAATGTCTGGTTTGTTATTTTTACTAAATTAAAAGCTCCAAAAATATCAACTTTATACAATTATATTCTTGCAAAACGTTAACCCAAATGCTACAATTTATTTCGATACTGCATAACGAAAGGAACGTTATTATGAAGCTTTTAGTTATAATTTTAAACAAGACGGAGTGCCTAGAGGAGCTTTTAGAAGCTTTTACCGAAAACAACATTTCCGGCGCTACCATTATTGACAGCAAGGGTATGCTCCAGGAATTATACGAGCACGACGAATTCAGATTCATTGGCTCATTAAGAAACCTTTTCAACCCTGAGCACACCGAAAATAAAACTATTTTAATGGTTACAAAGGAAGAAAGAATTAAAGAAATCTCCAAAATCACAAACGAGGTTACCGGTGGACTTGACAAGCCCGACACAGGAATTCTCTTCACCTTACCAATTGATTATTTGGAGGGACTTTCACACTAATGCTTACATCTATTTCCCTCAACACGTTTTTAAATTTAGGCATTATGATTTTTATGGGCCTTATAATTGGCAGGCTTATGAAATTCATAAAGCTGCCAAACGTTACCGGTTACCTTTTGGCAGGTCTTTTATTAGGTCCGAGCGCTTTAGGTCTGCTCTCCGAAAATTCCGTAGCAGAAATTTCAATTATTTCTGACTGTGCTTTGGGCTTTATTGCATTTTCAATAGGTAATGAATTCAAAATAAGCTACTTTAAAAGAGTTGGTGCTACACCAATTGTTATTGCTTCACTTGAATCTCTGTTTGCCGTTGTAGTAGTTGTTGCTGCTCTTATGGCAACCGGGCACGACGCTACCTTCTCATTAGTTTTAGGCTCTATTGCGGCGGCTACCGCCCCTGCGGCAACCATAATGGTTATCAAACAATACAAGGCAAAGGGTCCCGTAAGTGAAACCTTGCTTTCAGTTGTTGCCATAGATGATGCTACCGCACTTATTATATACTCGCTTTCAATTGCACTTGCTACAGCTATTTCGGGCAAAGGTGCCTCTGCAAAGGAGCTGTTTTTAGCCCCTGTTATTGAAATAGGCGGAGCATTGGTTGTAGGTGCTATATTAGGCTTTTTATTCCTAATTCCGCTTAAATACTTTAAAAAAGATGGCAACAGAATGGCACTTATAGTGGGCTTTATATTTGTAGGCTTAGGACTTTCACAGCTTGCAGGCTTTTCCTCACTTTTACTTTGCATGGCAATGGGTGCAATAATTGCGAATATGTCTAACGACGTAGGGCATATTATGAAGCTTTGCGATAAAATTACCCCGCCGATTTTTATGCTTTTCTTTGTTGCAAGCGGTGCAGATTTAAAGCTTTCTGTACTCCCTGCCGTAGGCGCTGCAGGTGTTATTTACATAGTATTCAGAGTATTTGGTAAAATGCTTGGCGCTACACTTGGTGCTGTTATTTCTAAAGCAGATAAAAACATAAAAAAATATTTAGGCCCTGCGCTTATTCCCCAGGCAGGTGTTGCAATAGGTCTTTCACTTGCAGCCTCAAGCGTTTTGCCTGAGCACGCAAAGGAAATAAGAACAATAATTCTTTGCGGCACCTTGGTTTACGAGCTTGTAGGTCCCGCGGTTGCAAAAACCTGCCTTAAAAAAGCAGGCGAAATAAAAGAGTAAAAACAAAAACGGATGTGAAAACTACTCATTTTCACACCCGTTTTTTAATTCCCTTTTAACCTAATCTTCAATTGCATCCTTTTCAGCTTTTGCTCTTTTTATGGTTACAACAAGAATTACTATAGAAATAATAAGCAGTACCACTAAAACAATAATGTAAACTGTTTTCTTGGTTTCTAACTCTTTTTGAACCTCTTCGTCAATTATCTCTCCGTAGATGTTTGTTATATCCTCCTGCTCGTACTCTATGTCAGTATATCTTTCTTCTACGTCTATTGGAAGTTCAATATTCATACCGGCGCTTGCAGGAAGAACAAAAAGCAGGGATAAGCTCATAAGCGTAAGTATTAAGGCTAATATTTTTAATTTCATAACGAACCCACCTAATATATTTATGACCTTATTTTACCATAACAAAACAAAAAAATAAAGTGCATTTTGAAAAAAGACAAAACACAAAAAATGGCTGTAAAAACCTTGAGTTTTTACAGCCACTATTTGTTTTACGCAGTAGATTAATACTTGAAATCTGTAATAAGAACTGTGTTCCAAAGCTCTTGCTTGTCAATTTTAATTTCAGAAACGCCAAAAATTTTACCGCCGCCTGAAATAGAAACGTTCATATACTGTTCAACCTTAATGAGTCTGTCTGTTTTTGTATCGTACTCAATAACAGCTTTACAATCGTGATATGTAAGGTCATAAGTAACGTTTTTAATAACAGCTTGAACTGCACCGCCGTTAATTGTGTTATCAATATCTGCACGAGCGAGTGGTGAGAACATAGCACCTGTGTTACTTGGAGAAGTAGTAGCACCCTCTGCCATTGGCTCAGGATTCTTTTCAGCCTTAAGAACGAGAGTAACTCTTGCCTTGCCGCCGCCTAAATCTTCATACTTATACTCTTGAAGAGCATTCGGGTCTGTAAGATAGCAACCGTTTTCGCACTTGTAAACAGGGAACCATCTCATATCTGTGCCCTTCTCGTTAACCTCAGGGTCTGCCTTTGCATCCTCAGGAGAGGTCATAATGCCGAGTGAGTCAACCAAGCTAAGAAGTGTACCTACAAGACCTTCACCCTTTGAAATAACGCGGTTTTGAGCATCACTTGGGAGCTCTTGATATTCAACCTTTGTGTAACCGGGTGCCTCTTTCTTTGCCTTGTTCATTACTCTTGTGTAAATTTCAAGACATTCCTTTGCAGACTTTGTCTGGCCTTGCGGTGCGTTTGGTGTATTGGGAGTGCTTGGTGTATTTGGTGTATTTGGTGTGTCGTTACCACCACTTGGCTGTGTAGCACCCGGTGTTGGTGTTGTTGCAGTACCCTGTTGCTGAGCTGAATTATCAACATAGCCACCGTTATTTGTGCTCTGCTGTGGTTGGTTAACGTCTGTACCCTGCTGCTGTTGAGCTGGAGCAGCTGTGCCGCCCTTTGCAAGGATTACAACTGAAGCTATTGAAACAGCATTACTTGTAATGATTGTGAAGAACAATGCAATACTGAGAATAATAGCTACAACTTTTAAATCTGAGCTTTTCATAGGTATTATACCCCTTTCAATATCTGCCTTTTGTCAAGGCATATTTCTCAATAGTAATAGATTACCTTAAATTCCTTAAAAAGTCAATAGCATATTTGACATATTGTTAAATGTAACAAAAAAGACCAATCCGCTTACGCGAATTGGTCTATGTAATTTCGATTTACTATTAATATTTGAAATCGTAGTATTTAGCGTGGAATGCAAGCTTACCTGAAGCTGAAAGGTCGCCAATTGCAACTGCTGTAAGGTCTGCATTGATATCACCAACACAATAGTGAGTGATTTCAATAAATTCGCCCTTAGCGTTCATTTTAGCTGTAATTGTGTAAGCCTGGTAGTTAATTGTACCGTCGAGCTTACTAACAACCTTTGAAACTGTAGCGTCGTTCTTAACTGTATCCTGAACGTCTTTAATATCAAGGAATTCCTTAGACATTTTTACAAGACCGTCAGTATCTGTGTAAGATGGGTTTACAACATCGTTCATTACGATAGTAATTGTATAAACGTCACCGTTTTTAACAGCTGTTGCACTCTTAACGTGGCTCTTTGAGCAATCACTTGGAGGCATACGGTTTTTAGCATCGTCTGAACCCTTAGCATTAACCTTTTCCTCAGCCTCTGCTTCAGGAGTCATAAAGCCACCGATAAGGTCTGTAAGAGTACCTGCAAGGAAACCGAACTTGCTGAGCTGAAGTGCACCTTCAACTGACTGCCAGCCCTTTTTGGTGTAGCCTGCAGCACCTGTTTGGTTAATAGCCTTAGCAGCCTTTTGGTAAGCACCGAGCGGGTCAGCTATAATCGGGTCGTTAGCATCTGCCGGCTTGTTTGTAGGTGTGTTGTTATTTGGTGTATTCGGTGTGTTAGTGCCATTTGGCTGTGTAGCATCAGGTGTTGGAGTTACTGTACCCGGCTGCTGTTGCTGTTGAGCTGAATTGTCAACATAGTTATTGTTGTTCTGCTGTTGTTGGTTAACGTCTGTACTCTGCTGCTGTTGTTGAGCAGGAGCGCCTGTGCCGCCCTTTGCAAGGATTACAACTGAAGCTATTGAAACAGCATTGCTTGTAATGATTGTGAAGAACAATGCAATACTGAGAATAATAGCTACCACTTTTAAGTCTGAACTTTTCATTGGTAAAAATACCCCTTTCAATATTGGAAAAGCATCCACATATTTTTTATATTACAGAATAAAGATACATTAAATTCACAAAAAAGTCAATATTTTTTCGAGTAATTCATTGCCGATTTGTAAATATTTTTTTAAAATCGGCAAAAAGCCGAATAACTCTTACAATTTTTGTGCATTCCATATATTTTTTGCATACTCGTTTATAGCTCTGTCAGCAGCAAATCTGCCTGAAGAAGCAATATTTGCAAGCATCATCTGATTCCATTTTTTCTTGTTTTTGAAGGTTTCAACCATTTTTTGCTGAGCACGTCTGTAATCAGCAAAATCTGCAAGAACCATATATGGGTCGTGGTGCATAATTGTACCGCTTATATCCGTAAAATTCTGTCCGTTAATACCGCTTGAAATAAAATCGAGAACTTTTCTTATATCCTCGTTATTATTATAGAAACTCATTGGGTCGTAGCCGCGGGCTCTTAACGTGTTAACCTCATCTGTTTTCATACCGAAGAGGAACATATTATCATCACCAACAGCCTCGTGAATTTCAACGTTTGCACCGTCAAGTGTACCTATGGTAATAGCACCGTTCATCATAAGCTTCATATTACCCGTACCGCTTGCCTCTTTACCTGCGAGAGAAATCTGCTCTGAAACGTCTGCGGCAGGCATAAGCTTTTCTGCATTGCTTACGTTGTAATCCTCAACGTAAAGAATTTTAAGTCTGCCCTTTACGTCAGGGTCATTGTTCACTAAATCTGCAAGTGCAAGAATGAACGAAATAATTCGCTGTGCTACGTGGTAGCCGGGGGCTGCCTTTGCACCGAAAATATATGTGTGAGGTGTAAACTCTGCATCCGGATTTTCTTTGATTGTAAGATAATCGAGGACAATATTAAAGGCATTAAGGTGTTGGCGCTTATACTCGTGAAGACGCTTAACCTGAACGTCAAAAATAGAGTTTACATCAAGCTTCTGACCGGTTGTTTTAAATATATAGTCTGCAAAATCCTTTTTGTTTGCAAGCTTTATTTCCGCAAGCTTATCAAGAACCTTGGCATCGTTTGCAAAATCGTTAAGCTTTGAAAGATTATCTGCATCATAAACAAACTTGTTACTACCCAAAAGCTCTGTTAAATACTCTGTAAGTCTCGGGTTTGCCTGACAAAGCCAACGTCTGTGTGCAATACCGTTTGTAACGTTTGTAAATTTATCCGGCATTAAACGGTAAAAATCATTAAAGAGTGTATCCTTAAGAATCTGGCTGTGAAGCGCAGAAACACCGTTTACACTGTGGCAAGCTGCAACGCAAAGGTTAGCCATACGAACAACACCGCCCGAAATTACAGCTGTTCTTTCAACGTAGTCTGCGTCGTGAGTTGTTTCCCAGATATATGCTCTGAAGCGGTTGTCAATTTCCTTAATAATCTCATAAACACGAGGAATAAGTCTCTTAACAAGCTCCTCACTCCAACACTCAAGTGCCTCGCTCATAACGGTATGGTTTGTGTATGCCATTGTTTTTGTAACAACGCTCCATGCAGCATCCCAACCAAAGCCGCACTCATCAAGAAGAATTCTCATAAGCTCAGGAATTGCCATTGTAGGGTGCGTGTCGTTAATGTGAATTGCAACCTTGTCGGAGAAATTCTCAAGTGTGCCGTAAACTCTTAAATGACGGCGTACAATATCCTGAACGGAAGCAGAAACGAGGAAATACTGCTGACGAAGTCTTAATGCCTTGCCCTCAGGATGATTGTCTGACGGGTAAAGCACCTTGCTTATAACCTCTGCCATAGCCTGGCGCTCCATTGAACGGATATAATCACCCTGGTTAAAGAGCTTCATATCGAACTCAGGCGCACGAGCAGTCCAAAGTCGAAGAATGCTTACACATTTACCGTCCTTACCGGGAACAAACATATCGTAAGGAATAGCCTTAATTACCGTGCCATCTTCTATTTCAACGTGGTGATATTGCTCATCCCATGTGTCACGAACGTGACCCTCAAAAGTAATATCTACTGAGCTGCTTTCTCTCGGAACAAGCCACACGTCACCGCCGGGAAGCCAGTTGTCAGGAAGCTCTGTCTGCTTACCGTCTATGAGCTTTTGACGGAAAATACCGAACTCGTAAAGAATTGAATAACCCCTTGCAGAATAGCCCTGCGTTGCAAGACCGTCAAGGTAGCAGGCAGCAAGTCTGCCGAGACCGCCGTTACCAAGACCCGCATCAGGCTCACATTCATAAAGGCTGTCTAGGCTAATACCAAAATCCTTAAGTACGCTTTTGAAGGTATTTGTAAGATTAAGGTTATAAAGAGAGTTTTTAAGAGAACGACCCATAAGGAATTCCATTGAAAGGTAGTAAACGTTCTTTTTACCCTGCTCATCAGATTTCTTTACAGTTTCGCCTCTGCCCTCTGTCATCATATCTCTGAGAATCATAGCAATTGCTCTGTAATATTGCTCATTTGTAGCATTATCAGTTGAGACGCCGAAGAAATGAAGAAGCTTGTTCTCAAGCATTTCCTTGGCTTGTTTTTTTGTAAGTTTATAGTTCATAATACCACTCCAAATAATAGATTATACTATTTTACACTATTTTATGCTGAAATGCAATATTTAATTTAAGGAAAACGGGAAGTCTTTGTTCGAAATGCGGAACAAAATTTTTAGAAAAAGCATTGACATTTTAAAAATGATGTGCTATTATATCACCCGTAATAATTGCAGAGGTACCGAAGTGGTTATAACGGAACGGTCTTGAAAACCGTCGTACGGCAACGTACCGTGGGTTCGAATCCCACCCTCTGCGCCACAGCCTTTCTTCATGAAAGGCTAATTTAATAATAACCGAAGAAGGTTACCAATGGAGAAGTACTCAAGTTGGTGACGAGGCGCCCCTGCTAAGGGCGTAGGTCGGGAAACCGGCGCGAGAGTTCGAGTCTCTCCTTCTCCGCCAAACAAAAAAGACACCCAGTAGGGTGTCTTTTTTGTTTTGTGTTATTCAATATTCATTAAAGAAGAATCAATTTTCAC
>JAZNET010000003.1:0-8639 GCA_045588735.1 Acutalibacteraceae bacterium
TACGGCTTCAGTGTTATTTTATTCGCACAAAACTGTCCGAAGGACAATAACACTCGGCATCAGCCGAATATAACTGTGAAGCAATAAAACTCGCCGTAAGGCGAATAAAACTGCGGAGTGTCCTTACGAACACTCCGCTAAAGGGTAGCAGATTTTTTGTTTTGCGATATTAAATTTTAATTTTAATTAAACTGAAGTCACGTCACAATATTTACCGATAGTGAACAGTGCTTTTGGGAATAACTGCTTATTACCACAGACTGTGATGCCGTCAAGCTCAACTTGTACTGTGTTGGTGTCACTGTCTGTTCCTGCGATTTTTGGCATCATATATGAGGTAAAGGAAATGTTTCTGAAAACTATATTTTTGATTTCAAAATTCTCTGCTTCTTCATCATAAATCTTAACGAGAATTGGTCTGCCTTCATCACGGAATATTTCAATGTTTTCAAAAAGCACGCCGTCAATACTGCCTTCGGTCTGCTCTGCTACAACAACAAGAGAACCAATTCTGTCGTTATCCCAGATGCCGTCACGGTAAATTACGGCACAGTCACGGAAGGTGATGTCTGAAATCTTTTTGTTCACCTCACCCGTAATGCCAAAGCACCTTGCGTATCCGCCCCAGGCAATGCAATTTGTGAAGGTAACGTTTTTGCTGTCCATTGTACCGCCGAGAGCCTTTACCTCAAATGTGTCATCTGCTACTCTTGCAAAGCAGTTGTCAACAGTAACGTTATGGCTGTTGCAGATTGCAAAGCCGTCGCAGTTACCACGGTTACCAATAATATCTACATCGTTAATGCTTACACCTGTACAGCAATATGAAATAAATGACCATTCAGGTGAGTTAATGATTTTTACATCTCGCACATTAACGTTGGTACAATTGGTAAAAACAACACCTCGGCGTTCGCGCCTGTCAAGTCGGGTCATATCTATTGCGCCCCTGCCTGCAAGCGTTATGTTGTTGCAGTTATAAAAATTGATAAACGGATATCTTGTAAGCCCAAAAGCATTGTCGCCGGGTGCAGTAGGCTCAAGATATTTGTTTTCATCCTCGGCACAGTCAATGTCAAAAAGATGGTTGGCGATAACATAAGCGCCTTCCTTGAGATAAATTACAAGATTATTGTGTGCAACAAGGTTAACGTAGTCATATTGATACACGCCTTTATCAAGAACCCAGACATTATCCTCTCCGTATTTTTCTATGTATTCTGCAATTTCTTTGTCCTCATCAACCTTTTCACGAACCATAAGAGTGTAGCCGTAGTACTGGTTTGCATTGTTGAAAAGGAAGGTATAGATTCCTGTTTTATTGATTGATGCAGTTACTGTATTGTTCTCACACACAGTCTTTATTCCGTGTGACTCAGGAAGCACAATTGCATTTTTAAGCTCTGCATCAGCACCCGTTATTTCAATGTTAAATGAGAAATCCGTATCTGTATCAACATAAATTTCAGAAAAAGAATGCAGAGTTCCCGTATCGTCAACACGTATAAAAACTACTGAAGCATAAACAGGAATTTCCTTTCCGTTTACCTTTGCCGTGTAATACGGAGATATGGTAATGCCGTTTATATCTTCATATCCGCCTGACTGAACATATTCAGGAAGCTCAGCCGATGCTCTCCCCACAAGCTCCTGTTCGGTAAGCCCTGCTTCTTCGAGGGTAATAATTGCTTCTTCAGGATATTCAAGATATGAAAACTCAAAGTTCTTGCTCTCGGGGGAAATGTTGGCCGGCAAGAAAAACTCTGAACAAAGAATCGAAAAGGTTGTAAAAATTGTAAATATAAATTTGATAATAGCGTGCATTAAATCATCTCCTGAAAGCGGCTGTATTTGGTTTTAACACACTTAATCTTATATCATAGAAAAAAGTGTTTTGAAGAATAAACTTATTACAGTGAAAAAATTGACGTTTGAGTCCGTTGTATTGTCGGTTATCTCAAAAGAATCAATTATTTCATCTGTGTCGGTGCGATAAGTCGTGCCGATAATCGCTCCGTCAGTAAATTTAAACGCTGTATATGTAGGAACACGAACATCAAATGCAGAAACAGTAAATGAAGCAGTTGATTCGGGAAGCGGGTCGTAGTTACTGCCTGAAGCTGAGGAGGACTGAACATATACCGTGCCTTCTTCGTCTGAAACTTCGCCTGCATACATAGTGTCTGTGCGTGAATAAAAGTGGTCGTGTCCGCTAAGGCACAGGTCTATATCGTATAAATCATAGAGTGATGAAAAGAAAAGCCTTTCTTCGGAAAAATCATCGTCACTTAAAGAGGCTGAATAAGGATTGTGGTGCATTGTGACAACTCTCCACGTTGTATCGGGATGAGCCTGTGTCGCTTCACGCAAGACCTTTGCAGTGTCAATCATAAGGTTGTTGTTTGAGTTGATTGTAATAAAAAGCACGTCACCGTAAGTGTAATAATATCCCGTTCCTGCTTCGCCGGGATTAAGCTCGTCAACCCGGTTCGGATTGTTGAAAATTTCGCCGTAAAGTGTAGAATCATTGTCGTGGTTGCCGATAGTGTTGGCAACAGGCAGAGAGCGTAATGCTTTGGGAGAAAGGTAAGCCTTCATCTGAACGAGGCTGTCAGCCGATTGAAGCTGGTCACCGCCTGAAATTGCAAAAGCTGCATTTGGGTAAGCTGTAAGCATTTTCTCGACCGTATAGTTCCAGCCACAGGTGTCACGGATAAGTATTTCTTCAAGTGTTTCGTCGCCGGAACGACCGATTTGTGCATCGGAAATATAGAGTACGGTGAAATTATCCGCCGGTTGAACCGTAAAGGGCTGCGCTTCGCTCCAGGCACCATTTTCAGTATATGAATAATAATAGGTTTTACCTTGCTCGAGTCCTGTTACGGTAACCTTGTTGGACCTGAGGCTCTCGATGGCATCGGCAGTAATGACCTCATGCTCTACTGCATCAGACATATTGCTGCTTTCCGAAACCTTAAAGGAAGGCTTGCTGTCTGTTGCGCTTGATAACCACGCAAACCGAAGCTCGCCGATTGTGGCGCCCGGTGTAACAGAAATTACTGTGTTATCAGTCTGTATTTGTGACCATTTCGGTGAAAATTCTGTAAGCACTTCGTCCTTGTACGCGAAGCCCGGCTCAGCGGAAGCGGTAATACTCATAATAAGAGTAAGGACAATTGCAACTGATATTGTTTTGAGTGCTTTCTTCATATCTGTTCCCCCAATTCATTTTCTGTTAAAACCCGCCTTTTGTACTTGCAACTCATTTTTGTCAAAATTGAAATTACTAAACAAGTTGGAGCTTGTGAAACTAATTATATCACACTCACAACCTATTTTTCAATACACCCTGATTATATAATAACTGCCCATTCTAAGGCGTTTACAATAAAATGTTCATGTGTATTTAAAATATACTAAAAAAATATAAAAAACGTGTCAACCTTTTGATATAAAAAAACACTATTATATAGTACATAAAAATTGGGGAAATGAGTTGCAAAAATTCATTTTATGTACAGAAATCAACAGAATTTTAAAAACGCATTGTTGATGGGTTGCTTTATACAGTGATTTATGCTACTATCGACTTATGAAGGGAGTTGGCTTTTTTGAAAAAGAAGGCTTTAATTATTGCTTTGGCACTTGTTTTGGTTGCAGGAATTGTTGCAGCTTCCGTTTTAATTCCTAAATATAAATACGCAAAGGATTCGGGGGATACTGAAGAGCTGTTCAGACAAAACGCGGCTTCGGTAGGCTATGAAAATACTATTGAAACGGCTATTCCGCAAACCGAGCTTTATAATATTATTAAAACTCATTTTGAGAACGCTCTTCCCGAAGGAAAAACTGAAAAGAAAGCAATTGTTATAGGCTATGACGGCTGCCGCGCAGACGTGCTTACGGAAATGGTTGACGGGGAAAGTGCCGTTGATGCCTTGTTGGATGACGGTGGCTCAATAAAGCTTTCGTATTGCGGCGGTGTGAACTACCCCGACCCTAACACACAGGATACCTCAACTGCACCCGGCTGGTGTTCAATTCTTACGGGTGTATGGGCAGATAAGCACGGCGTTACTGAAAATGACGTTACAAAATCGCTTGAATACAAAACTCTGCTTACAACTCTTGTTGAAGAAAAAACAATTGAAAGCTCTTCATTTATTACAAGATGGAAGGGTCATTTTGACAGAGAAAATGCTACGTATAACGACGAAAAGGCGTACTGTGAAAAAAATAAGCTTAACGTTGCCTTTAACAGATGCGAGGATGATGCAGCATCTCACGAATTCACGTTAAATGAAGTTAAAAAGAGCGACTGCGCCGACTTTGTTTTTGTAATTTATGAGCCGACTGACGGTACGGGCCATGATTTGGGATTTACAATAAACAACCCAAAATACAAAGAGGCGTTTAAGACCGCCGACCAATATGGCCTTGAGGTTATTAACGCAATTAAGGCAAGAGAAGCTTACGCAACAGAGGACTGGCTTATTATTATAACCTCTGACCACGGCGGAATCGGAACGGGTCACGGAGATGAAAGCATTCAGGAAAGAATGACGTTTATTGTTACGAATAAAGACGTAGCGGCAGATACGGTTGTTGACAAGGTTGCACAGACAGATTCGGAAGAAAACACAACTCTTGAGGGAGAAAAGTCAGAAAAGCCTGTTTTTTCTAAACCAACGTTGCATAATTCACCCGAAACAACACTGAATAATTCACCCGAAACAAGCACTGAGCCTCCTCATGCGGTACGAATAGAAATTGCAAGTCTACCTAATAAAACAACTTATTACGTAGGTGACAGGCTTTCGCTTGAAGGAATAAAAATCGTAGCGTATTTTGATGACGGAACAAGTAGGGATATAACTAATCATTTGTCCGTGTGCTTTGATTATTGGGAACGTGAATATCAGGAGAATATGTCAACTCCCGGGGTAAAAACGGTTGAAATTGAATACGTTGATTTTTACACCGACCTTACCGTAACACATTTTACAATCACGGTAAAAGAGGCGCCGACAACCGAGCCGGTTGAATCAACTCAGAGTACGAATACAGAGAATATAGAAACCACAGAATAATAAAAATTATAAAAATAACAAAATCCTGCTTTTTGAAAAGCAGGATTTTGTTTTTCAACAAGCTCAAGTGCAGTGGGAATAAACATCTTTTCTTCAGGCACTATTTGTGATATAATAAGCGCAATAAAATTACAAGGGTGAAAAAAATGGCGTGGTATGACGAGGCAATATTCTATCATATTTATCCGTTGGGAATGACGGGCGCACCTAAGCAAAATTCCTACAATGAGCCTGTGCACAGGCTTAATACTCTTTTGCCGTGGATTTCGCATATTAAAAAAATAGGCTGTAATGCTCTTTACATAGGGCCTCTTTTTGAGTCTGTAGGTCACGGCTACGAAACAACTGACTACAAAAAATTAGACTCAAGACTTGGTACAAACGAGGACCTTACAAATTTTGTTGCTGAGTGTCATAAGGCAGGAATCAGAGTAATTTTAGACGGCGTTTTTAACCACACGGGCCGTGACTTTTTTGCTTTTCAGGATATAAAGAAAAACAGAGAGTCATCACGGTATAAGGATTGGTATTGTAACATCAATTTTTGGGGAAACAATTCGTTTAACGACGGCTTCTCCTATGAAAATTGGGGCGGGTACGACCTGCTTGTAAAGCTTAATCAGCACAATCCCGAGGTAAGAGAATACGTTTGTGACGTAATCCGATTTTGGGTAAAGGAGTTTGATATCGACGGAATCCGTCTTGATGCCGCCGACGTTATGGATTTTAATTATATGAAAACTCTTCGTCAGGCGGCAAATGAGGTTAAAGCTGATTTTTGGCTTATGGGTGAGGTTATTCACGGCAATTACTCGCAATGGGCAAACGACGGCACGCTTCATTCCGTAACGAATTATATGCTTCACAAGGCGCTGTATTCTGCTCACAACGACCACAACTATTTTGAAATTGCGCACACAATTAAGTACGTGAACAATATGGTTGGGGACCGTCTTAAGCTTTATACGTTTGTAGATAATCACGACGTAGAGCGAATATATACAAAGCTTAAAAACAAATCACATTTTGTGCCTGTGCACGTTATGCTTTATACTCTTCCGGGAATTCCGTCTATATATTACGGCTCTGAATTTTTAATAGAGGGTAAAAAGGAGCAGGGCTCGGACGACTCGTTAAGACCTATGCTGAATTACGAGGATTACAAGGATTTTATAAATACAAATTCCTGCACTAAGCTTATTTCTGCACTCGGCAAACTCCACCAAAGCACCCCTGCGCTTTGCTACGGCGATTACAAGGAGCTGGAGCTGCAAACAACGCATTTTGCATACGAGAGGTCATATGAAGGAGTATCTGTAATTGTTACGGTGAATAACGGTGACAGCGACGTAGCTATGAGCCTTAATTGCGGTGCCTTTAAGGAGTACGTTGGAGCGTTGTCGGGGCAAAGGGCTTTTGTAGCTGACGGCAGTATTCAGGTGCAGGTGCCTGCAAATTATGGCGAAATCTGGGTTTCTGAGGGTCATACAGTTGAAAAAATTGAGCCTGTAAGGGTAGCACAGGAGCAAAAAGCTCCTGAGACTAAAAGCCTTGAAGAAATAAAGGTGCAAGAAGCACCTGCTGAGAAGCGTGCGCTCGACCTTAACAAACCGTATGAAGAAATGTCTGTTGAGGAGCTTCAGGAGGCTATACTCGAAAAAATGAGGAAAAACGGCGCAGTAACCGACTATATGTTAGGTACCGTAAGGGAAAACACGCATCACGGCTCTTTAGTAACGTGGGTTAAAAGCTTTAACGTGTAAAAATTCAAAAGTATTTTATTTGCAATGTGTATGATTAAATGTTATTATGACTTTGGAAGGATGATTCTGTGAACGTATTATCAATAGGCAACAGCTTTTCGGAGGATGCACAAAGATATCTGCACGGTATTGCAAAGGCTGACGGAGTAGAAATAAATTCATTCAACTTGTTTATTGGCGGTTGCTCACTTGAGCGCCACCACAGAAATATGGTTTCCGAGGAAAGAGAATATACACTTGAAATGAACGGGCAGAGCACGGGCTTTAACGTGTCGCTTAAAGAGGCTCTTCTGAATCGTGAGTGGGACGTTGTAACCATTCAGCAGGTAAGTCACGATTCTCCGCGGTATGAAACCTATCAGCCATATCTCAATAGTGTAGTTGAATACGTAAAAAATTGTCTGCCAAAAGCAAAAATAGTTATTCATCAAACGTGGGCATACGAGCAGGGCGGCGAGCTTTTAAGTAACCTGGGCTATTGCGACTATCGTGATATGCTTTGTAACGTGAAAAAAGCCTACACGGCGGCAGCTCAAAGCATTGGCGCAGACTGTATTATTCCATCGGGCGAGCTTTTTTCAGCGCTGCTTGAAAACGGAATTGAAAAGGTGCACCGTGACACCTTCCACGCGAGCTTGGGGCTTGGCAGATACGCCTTAGGTCTTTTGTGGTACAAATTTTTAACGGGCAAGGACGTTGAAAATAACACCTTTAATTGCTTTGATGAGGAAATTCCTTCGGAGCAGCTTGCGCTTGCAAAAAAATGTGTAGCAGAGCTTGCCGACAGATATGGAGCAGGCGGTTTATATTGAACCTTAAACACGTGGAAAAAACGTAAAAGGAGAAAACATTATGTTTAGCATTGATTTTGGCAAAAGTGGCATAAAAGTCCCCACAATTGCAGTCGGCTGTATGCGCATAAGTGATATGAGTCAAAGGGATGTATCTGAATTTGTTGATACTGCACTCAGCAACGGCGCAAACTTTTTCGACCACGCCGATATTTACGGCGGAGGAAAAAGTGAGGAGGTTTTCGGTAAGACAATTGCTTCCTTAGACAGAGAAAAGCTCTTAATACAAACAAAATGCGGTATTCGCAAGGGCTTGTTTGATTTTTCCTACGAGCATATTGTAAATTCGGTAGACGGCAGCTTAAAACGCCTTGGCACAGATTACATAGATGTGCTTCTGCTTCACCGTCCCGACGCTCTTATGGAGCCTGAGGAGGTCGCAAGAGCGTTTGATGCTTTAAAGGCTTCAGGCAAGGTCCGTCATTTTGGTGTTTCAAATCAGAATCCACACCAAATGGCTCTTTTACAAAAATATCTTAACGTGCCTGTTTGTGCTAATCAACTGCAGTTCGGTGTTATGCACACACCTATGATAGATTTTGGCGTAAACGTAAATATGCAAAATGCTGCAGGCGTAAACAGAGACGCAGGTAATATAGAATATTGCAGACTCAATGATATTACAATTCAACCCTGGTCACCAATGCAGCATGGCTTTTTCAAGGGTTGCTTTATAGATAACGAAAAATTCCCGGAGCTTAACAAGACACTTGAAAAAATCGGTGAAAAATACGGAGTGTCAAAAACAACAATGGCGTTCAGTTGGATTCTTAGGCATCCTGCAAAAATGCAGCCGGTTACGGGCACAACAAAACCGAGTCGTCTTAGCGAGTGCTTAAAGGCGGCAGAGGTTAAAATAACACGTGAGGAATGGTACGAAATTTACCGTGCCGCAGGAAATGTTTTACCGTAGAGTGAGTGTATTTGAACCAAAT
>JAZNET010000004.1:0-32242 GCA_045588735.1 Acutalibacteraceae bacterium
GGAGATTTTAAAAAGTGCGAATTTTTGGTCAATCAAGGCACAAAACGCAGTTAATCCTTTCGGATTAACGAGTATTTTAACGAAGAGTGAGCAAAATATCCGCCTTTTTAAAACAGGTTCGGATTATTCTTGTCACCTTATATTTTTAACACACCTTTTTCTATTGACAAAACATTTATACTGTTTTATACTTTAGTTAATAGAGCAAAAATCGGGCGTTCATTTTGTGCAAAAGTCACATAGCGCAAGGCTCGATTTACAAACGTTTTTGGAGTTTTCCGAAGGAGGAAAATTATGAATTTTGAACAATGGAACGGATTTGTTGACGGTGAATGGCGCCACATAATTGACGTGCGCGATTTCATTCAAAGAAACTACACCCCTTATCACGGTGACGACGCTTTCTTAGCCTCTGCTACCGAAAGAACAAAAAATTTAACTAAAAAGCTTTTTGACCTTTGTGAGGAGGAGAAAAAAGCCGGCGGTGTGCTTGATATTGACACCGAAAACGTATCCTCACTTTGCAGCTATAAGCCGGGCTATCTTGACAAGGAAAACGAGCTTATTGTAGGTCTGCAGACAGATGCGCCTTTAAAAAGAGGCGTTCACCCATTCGGTGGTATAAGAATGGCAAGAGAGGCTTGTAAGGCTTACGGTTACGAGCTTTCACAAAAGGTTGAGGACTACTTTAAGTACAGAACAACTCACAACGACGGCGTTTTCAGAATTTACACCGACGAAATGCGTGCTGCACGTCACTGCGCCCTTTTAACAGGTCTTCCTGATGCTTACGGCAGAGGCAGAATTATAGGTGACTACCGCAGAGTTGCGCTTTACGGTATAGATGCGCTTATTGAAAAGAAAAAAGAGGACAAGCGCACACTCGGCTTAGAAAACGCTTCTGCTGAAAATATGAACTTACTTGAGGAGCTTCACAAGCAAATTGAGTTTTTAGGTCTGCTTAAGGAAATGGGCAAAATGTACGGCTTTGATATTTCAAGACCTGCACAAACTGCAAAAGAAGCAATTCAATGGACCTACTTTGGTTACCTTGCCGCTAACAAGGAGCAAAACGGTGCTGCTATGTCCTTCGGCAGAACAAGCACCTTCTTTGACATTTACATTGAAAGAGATATTGCCGCAGGTATTCTTACCGAGGAAGAGGCTCAGGAGCTTATTGACGATTTAGTTTTAAAGCTTCGTATGTGCCGTCATTTAAGAACACCTGAGTATAACGAGCTTTTCGGCGGTGACCCAATGTGGATTACAGAAAGCGTTGGTGGTATGGGTGAGGATAACCGTACTCTTGTTACGAAAACCTCCTTCCGTATGCTTAACACGCTCCGCACCTTAGGCCCTGCACCTGAGCCGAACCTTACCGTGCTCTGGAGCTACCGTTTACCTGAAGGCTTTAAAAAATTCTGTGCAAAGCTTTCTATTGAAACAGATGCTATTCAGTACGAAAACGACGACTTAATGAGAAACGACTACGGTGACGACTACGCTATTGCCTGCTGCGTTTCCGCCATGAAAATAGGCAAGCAAATGCAGTTCTTCGGTGCAAGAACAAACCTTGCAAAGCTCTTGCTGCTTACACTCAACGGCGGTGTAGACAACGTATTCGGCACAAAGGTCGGACCTCAAATGGAGGTTATGAACGACGAAGTTCTCAGCTACGACAAGGTAATGGAGCGCTTCAGAACCTACCTTTCCTGGCTTTGCAGACTTTACGTTAATACAATGAACTCCATTCACTATATGCACGACAGATATGCTTACGAAAGAACACAGCTTTCACTCCACAACACAGACATGGAGCGTCTTATGGCTTTCGGTATTGCAGGTCTTTCAGTTATTGCGGACTCACTTTCTGCAATTAAATATGCAAAGGTTTCCCCTATTATAGATGAGGAAACAGGTCTTATTGTAGACTTTAAAACAGAAGGCGACTTCCCTAAATTCGGTAACGATGACGACAGAGTTGACTTAATTGCACAAAACCTGATTCGTGATACAATTACAGAATTAAGAAAAACTCCGACCTACAGAAATGCAATTCACACACTTTCTGTTCTTACAATTACCTCTAATGTTGTTTACGGTAAGAAAACCGGTGCAACACCGGACGGCAGAAAGAAGGGCGAGCCATTTGCACCGGGTGCTAACCCAATGCACAACAGAGAGGTAAACGGTGCACTTGCTTCACTTAACTCTGTTGCAAAGCTTTCCTACTGTGATGCACGCGACGGTATTTCTAACACCTTCTCCATTGTTCCCGAGGCACTCGGCAATTCCTTGGAGGACAGAATAGAAAATCTTGTAGGTATTCTTAACGGCTATTTCCTCAATAACGCTCACCACATAAACGTAAACGTTTTAAACAGAGAAACACTCCTTAAGGCGTACGAGCACCCTGAGGATTACCCAAACCTTACAATTCGTGTTTCCGGCTATGCCGTTAACTTCTGCAAGCTTTCAAGAGAGCAACAAAAGGAAGTTATTATGAGAACCTTCCACGAAGCTGTATAATTATGGCAAAGGGAAGAATACACTCGTTTCAGAGCCTTGGCACAGCAGACGGTCCCGGCATAAGAGCAGTAGTTTTTATGCAGGGCTGCCCCTTAAGGTGCGCCTGCTGCCACAACCCTGACACCTGGGATTTTTCAGGCGGCACAGAGGCTTCTGCCGACGAAATTTTTGCAAAGCTTAAAAGATTTAAAAATTATTTTGGCAAGGACGGCGGTGTTACCGTTTCAGGCGGTGAGCCGCTTATGCAGCCTGAATTCATCACGGAGCTTTTTACTCTTTGCAAAAACGACGGAATAAGCACGGCAATAGATACCTCGGGCTGTGTTTTAAACGATAACGTCAAAAAAGTGCTGAGCCTTACCGATACCGTGCTTTTAGACTATAAATATGCCACGGATGAGCTGTACGAAAAATTTGTCGGCACAGAAAAAGCTAAGGTAGATGAATTTTTAAGCTATCTTAATTCGCAGAATATTGATACCTGGCTAAGGCAGGTTATTATTAAGGATTTAAATAACAACGAAGCTTCTGTGAAAGTTTTAAAAGAATTGAAACAAAAATATCCTTGCATAAAAAAAACAGAGCTTTTACCATTCAAAAAGCTCTGCATTGAAAAATATGAAAAGCTAAGGCTTCCGTTTCCTCTTGCCGATACACCCGAAACAAGCAAGGCGGAAATTGAGGAGTTAGAAAAGCTTTTATAAAAAACACTACAAAAAAGGCGTTGTGCTCGCAAGAACACAACGCCGGTTTTATTTACCTTTTTGCAATATGTTTTTTCTCGCTCTGTTGCGATATGATATGTGTAATGGTGGCTGGCGTTCTCTATACCATCGTTTCGGGGTTGTAATCTATCCAAGTAAAAATCATATTATTTTTTCACTTTCTATTAATACTACAACAATTCTACCATTGATATAAAAGAAATGCAACCCGAGAGATTCCAGGTTGCGTTAAACAATTTTTAATTATTAACATTTGAATCGCTATTTATATTTCCCAAAAATTCCAAAAACTTTCAAAATAGGGTTGAAATCTAAAAAAACTTGTGTTACAATACCGCCAACAGAACAAATGTTCTGCAAAATCATTTCAAAGGAGAGGATAAAAATTATAAATATTCACGGAGAAAGTTCAAAATGGAAAAACAGGTTAAGTGAGGATGATGCAAAAGTTTGTGTACGTTGTGATGAAGAACATGGGCACATATACCCACTATCGTTTTCTGACAAAGTTATTCAAATCAGTGTATGGCATCCTTTTTGCCGTTGCTTCATCGAAAAAGTTAAAACTATATTGCACGGAACAGCAACTGATAAAAAACAAGATGGTGCTGATTTTTTCCTATTTAATTTTAAAACTCTTCCCGATTATTATATTAATCTTAAGGAAGCAGCTGCTTTGGGATGGCGCTCGGGTAAAAAATTATCTAAATATGCACCAAACAAAATGCTTGCAAAAGGTATTTATAAAAATTATAATGGACACCTACCCACAGGCAGAACTTGGTACGAAGCAGATATTAATTATGTTTCCGGCAAAAGAAATAAAGAACGGATTTTATATTCTGATGATGGTTTGATTTTTGTTACATATGATCATTACAGAGAATTTTATGAAATTATTTAACTAGGAGATACCTTAGATGGATGAATTAAGAGAAATAACTTTAGATTTATGTGATTGTGAATATATCCGAGATTTTCACGAGAGAGTACGAGTGGCTTTTGATTTCCCTGAATGGTATGGAAAAAATCTAGATGCCTTGTGGGATTTATTGAGCGAACCATTGTCAGCAAAAGTAACTGTAATTGGTGTTGATACTATGACAAAGGAATTACAAGAATATTTTCTTAAAGTGATTCAAGTATTTGAAGATGTTAAAACAGCCCAAAGAGAATTAGGGTTGACTTTTGATTATGAAATATTATAACACTAACGAATTTATATCTGAACATCCTATTCAAGGCACAAAAACAGCGCCTTCAAAAAGTCTGCATCGTTCTGGTCGGTGCGTTTTTTCGGGCCTTTGGTTCTGTTGCCTGCCATACGCTCCTTTTTGCCTATAAAACGGGTGAAAAGGAGATTTTCTATATTGCTGTCGGTGTAAATTAGTCCGTTCTGGTTAAGCGCCTTAGCGCCCTTGCCAAGCACAAGAATCTGGCTTGACTGTATTTTAAAGAAAGAACTTGGGAAAGTTGTTGACTGGAGTCAGGTGGATAAAGAAGATTATCTTCTTGCTATGGAGCGTAGCCCGATTAAAGATATTGAAATTAAGCATATATTAAAAAATGCACTTACTGATAAAATTGATGACAGAGAAGTTTATATGAAAGGCATTGACCATAGTTATTATTACGAAGGCTACACAACATTTAAAACAGAGGAATTATAACAAAAAGCACCTTGAATTTTCATTTATTCAAGGTGCTTTTATTTATTTTTTAATTTTATAATATGCAACATATACTTTATGCTTTATCTCGAATTCCTCCGGATATTTTTCGAGTAATTTTAAATGCTTTTTGTTCCATTTATTTAATGTATCTTCGTCCATAGATGCCATAGTACCACGACACGCTAACATTCTTCCGTGCCAGCTTTCACGAGTGAAAGGAATATTACATTCAAATGTTTCTATTTCACCGTTCTCAAAAGGATGGTTATAAATATCCCTTGAACCAGAAGCACCAGGTGTCCAGTTTTTGTTTAATTTTTTTACGAGTTTATGCGATTCATTTGCCAGTTCATCTGCAAGCATATAAGACATATATATTTTTACAAAAGTTCCATTTGGTTTTATTATTCTTTTAATCTCGTTTATAGCATTTTCACGTTCAAAATACCAAAAACACTGTGCCGCTGTAATACAGTCGAAACTATTGTCAGAAAACGGTGTTTTCTCTGCTCCTGAAACAATAAATTCTATGTTTTTAATATTTCTTTCATTTGCTATTTCTTTTGCTGCTAAAATCTGATTTTCTGAAATATCAATAGCTTTTATATCAGCACCAGATTCACAAAGATTAAAAGGTATAACACCAGTACCGGTACCCATATCAAGCCATGTAGTGTTTTCATGACCGATACCAAGCGAATACAATTTTTCATAAAGTTCTTTCGGGTAAATATCTCTGTATTTAGCATATTCTTTGGAAGTGTTTCCAAAATCAAAGTTTTTCCCATTATCAATATGATTTAATTTCAATTTAATCACCCCTTTTTCTTTTCGTTTCAATAGCAATAAACGGAACAGTCATTTCTTCTTCGGTAAGTCCTGCGTGCACACCAACCATTTCAAAATCGCCTCGTTTATACTCTATACAAGTTTCATCAAGAGATATAGCAAAAAAGTCACCAATAAAGTCTGCGGTTTTTGGGTGTGGTGTGCCAAATCCTAACAGATTTTCTTTGAACACTTCATCTTTTGTCATCAATCTGAAAGATTCTCCAAATGCATTTTCAAACTCGGTTTTGAATTCTTCTGTTCTTCCGTCTTTAACAAAGAAACTTAATGCTCTCGGTTCAATAGATGGTGGCATTTTTAATAACTCTACAAGTTCTGGATAATCTTCTAAATATTTAGTAACACCATCGCATTGTCCGTGGTCAGCGGTAATAATTACAAGTGAATCTTTCAATTTGCCACAAAGTTTTTCTACTTCTCTGTTAATATGTAAAATTTGCTCGTGTGCTTCTTTACTTGTTACTCCGTGACCGTGCATTGCTCCGTCAGGCTGATTCCAATAAGCGTATATGTATTTCTTCTTTCTCTTTTTGGAAAGCTTATAAATGGTCTTGCAAATATCTTCAACACTTTTGACACGATATTTTGAAAAGAATGCTACACAGTAAGCAGTTTTTCTGCCCTTGATCTTTTCAATTCTTTGCATAATGTTTTTGTAAGGAATGTATTTGTGAGCCACATCGTATTTTGCAGCAGGCTCACCGTTCCTCTGCAAAGTGTTTTTGAAAACTGCAACGTTTTCTCCGATTTCTTCAAAGTACAAGTCCCAGCCGAGCCATCCGCATTCCAAAGGGGAGTAGCCACTTAAAATTGATGTAGTTGCAGCAACAGTTGTTGATGGGAAAACGGAAGAAATATCGGTTACATGGTGTTTTCTCAAAAAATCATTTTCAGTAAGATGGTAGTTAAGTGTAGAAGTTCCCAATCCGTCAAAAAGAATTACTATAATATTCTTGTAGTCTTTTTCGAGTAATTTATCAAACTCGGGCAAGGTCTTGTGTTGGCAGTCTTTAACACCAAAATGGTTTAAAACAGACGAAGCAATCGAAAGTATGCTTCTGTCGTAATCTGGATATTTAATCATAGTTTTACTCCTTTCTCAGCACATCAAGTGTATGGTGTGATATGCCGACTAAATCCTGCCTTTCACAAGTTTTAAAATGATATCTGAGATACAAATCATAAGTTTTGTCATCCATTTTATCAATAGCTTCTTTCATATGGCAAGAATAGCCATCAGTAGCAACGAAATGCAACCGTTCTACATTTAAAATCTTTGTTAAATCAAATATTTCATCTTTTGTATATACCTTGAAAATTCCGTGTGGCGGAAAGTATGCTTCAAGTGAAACAGGGTCGAATTCACCATCTTCAATCAGTTTGTCTATTCTGTCATTCTTAAAACAACAGAACATTGAAGGTTCGAGCATACAGTAAGCAACAAATATATATCCACGGGGTTTAGTGATTCTGATTGCTTCTGAAAGAGCTTTCTGTTGTTCCTCGGCTGTGTATAAGTGATACATAGGTCCAAGTAAAAGTGTTACATCGTAGCTGCTATCAGGATATTCTGATAAATCAAGGGCGTTCCCTTGTTTTATACTGACTTTTTCACCAGGCAATATTTTAGTTTTGAATACTTCAATGTTGTGTTCAATAAGCTCAACTGCTTCAACTGAGAAACCTTTTTGAGCAAAGTAATGAGAATATCTGCCTGTTCCTGCTCCGATTTCTATAATTCTCATTTCATTGTTCAAATATTTCTCAATGTATTTTACAGTTGTTAAAAATTCAACTCTGCCGTGTTTAGATAAAAGACGAACATCTTCATTATGCGTGTTGTAGTAATCAACAAGGTAATCTCCTGTAGCTTTGGGTTGCTTTTTAAAAAGCTTGTTTTTCAATAAATCAAATAATTTCATATCAATTCTCCTTTGAATAAAAATAACCGGTGTAAGCTTTGCAGTAAGCCTACACCGGTATAATCATATCGTTAAAAATAGTTTACTTTTTGCGAAATGAGTATAGAGGCATAGACCTGCAAGTATCATAATCATACTTTGCAAGCCAGGAATTAAGCATATCGTGTTTTTGAAGAAGATATGTTTTCATAACCTTTACCTCGTTTTGTATTTTTTGTCAATATAACACAAGTTTTTTTAGTTGTCAAGGAAAAGTTTGAATTTTTATTGTCTTTTTCACCAAAACCATTGTCGAAAAACAGTGCAAAACAGAGAAGTTTGAAAAATTTTGAAAAAGATGTGAAGTGTTTAGTGTTTTTTGTCATATATAAGTGAGAAATATTTTTAGGAGTGTATATTTATGGCTTCATTACTTTCAAAATTAAGTGGTACAAAGAAAATGGCACCTATAGAACCTAGGGAAATATTTATGTCATTACCTCAAAAAGATAAAAGATATGAATATCCTAGAGATGTACAGTCAGATGTATGGAAAAAATGGTTCGCTGTCAGAAATGACAAAAACTGTATCATAAAAATGAATACAGGTAGTGGTAAGACAGTTGTTGGTTTAATGATATTACAAAGCTGTTTAAACGAAGGGAAAGGACCTGCTGTGTATGTAGTACCTGACAACTATTTGGTATCTCAAGTTTGTGAAGAAGCTAAAAAATTAGGAATACTTGTAGCAACAGACAGAGATGATTATTCTTACACAGAAAACAAAGCAATATTAGTAACGACTATTTATTCTTTGGTTAATGGACACAGTGTTTTTGGTATGCGACAAACAAACAACTATCCCATTGGTAGCATTTTAATGGACGATGTACATGCTTGTCTTGATACCATCACAACACAATATTCTATTAGTATACCAATAAAACATCCGCTTTATAAAGAATTAGTTAGTTTGTTTGCTGAACAGTGGAAGGATTATAACAGTAATTCATATATCAACATTGTAGAAAATTGTGATCTTGCAAGAACTGCCATAATCCCATTTTGGATATGGCAAGAAAAGCTAACAGAGGTATACTCTTTACTTTCAAAATACAATACCGATGAAGAAAATAATCATTGCATTTATTTTAATCTTCCTTTACTTGCTGATGCATTAGCAACTTGCGATTGCTTTATATCAGCTAGAGGTATTGAAATAATACCTGAGGGAATTTCCATCTCTAAAATCACAAGTTTTGTTAATGCCCAAAGAAGAATCTTTATGAGCGCAACACTATCTGATGACAGTGTTTTTGTTTCAGCAATCGGCTTACACAAGAATGATGTTCGTAGCATTATTTCTCCTGATAACGCAAATGATATTGGAGATAGGCTCATTCTTTTCCCAAGACATCTTAACAATGAAATAACCAATGAGGATATCAAAAATAAAGTTGTTGAAATTTCAAAAAAACATAATGTTGTTGTCATTGTACCATCTTTTGAGCGAGCAAAATACTGGGATCCACAAGGCTTTAGAACAATAACAAAAGATAATATCGAAAAATTAGTATCCTCCTTAAAAAATAATTTTGTTGGACTTTTAGTTTTTGTCAACAGGTATGATGGAGTTGATTTACCAGATGATGCTTGCAGAATGCTAGTTATTGATGGTTTACCTCCATTAAGAAATGAGAAAGATAAATATATCCAAAGTGTGGATCCAGCTAGCACTATACTTAGACGAGAACAGATACAGCGAATAGAGCAAGGCATGGGTCGAGGAGTTAGATCAAATAGCGATTCTTGTTGTGTCGTACTAATGGGCGATAATCTTGGCGATGTTTTGCTACGCAATAATGGAGTATCGTTCTTTAGTAATGCTACAAGAGAACAATATAGTTTATCAAAAGAATTATGGGATTTGTTAATGCAAGAAAACTCTAAACCCAGTGTTGATGATGTTTTTGAGTTGGCAGATTATTCTCTTAACCGAGAGGTAGAATGGATTCAAAAAAGTAAAGAACGCTTGTCAACAGTTGTATATACTTCAGAACCACAGTTTGACAATAATGCATTAACATTACGTAATGTTTATGATTTATCGATGCTGTTACAATGGCAAAAAGCGATAAATGCACTTGATGATGCAATTAATAAAGAGAAACAAGATACAACTAAAGGCTATTTACTACAGATAAAATCAAAATTCACTAATTTTATTGACAGGGCAAATGCACAGCAAATTCTATTATCTGGAAGAGCTATGAACATGAGAATTCTTGCTCCTATTAGTGGTATTAGGTACGATAAAACCATTAATACTACTGAACAAGCAAAAGCCATTTGTAAATACATAACCCAAAAAGAAATGAACCCCAATAACTATGTAATTCATGCTAATGCAATAGCTTCATTGCTCGTATTTTCTGAAGACGCCGATGAGTTTGAAAGTTCACTACAAAACATCGGACAACTTATAGGATTTATTTCTACTCGCCCAGATAAAGATACTTATGGAGAAGGACCAGATAACCTTTGGGCAATGAATAATAATCAATATTTAGTAATTGAGTGTAAAAACGCAGCGGTTACCGATACAATTTCCAAGGATTACTGTAACCAATTGGGTGGTTCTATAAGATGGTTTGACAAAGAGTATGGTGATACATATTCTGCGGTTCCAATAATGATACACAAATCAACAATTTTAGATAGACAAGCAACAGCTGTACCAAATATGAGAATTATAAACAATGACAAGTTAGAATCATTTAAGAAAAATATAAATGATTTTGTTATTGCGGTATCACAAAATGATAACTGGTTGGATGTAAACAAAATAAACAATCTATTAATGCAATATAGATTACGAAGTAACGATATCATCAATAGTTACACATTGTCCTATCGAGAAAATTAAGTTTGTAAATTCAGATAGACTAATAATCTGACAATTTAGGTCATTTGAGAGCAGGTCATCACCTGCTCTCGTTTTCTTGTTCCGATGTTAAAAATTGAGGCGAAAAAGAAGAATGAAGATGTGTTATTATATTGAGAAAGTATAGTGTTTTTATTTGCATTTCTTTAAGATTAATGATAAAATTGAAGTATATTATAAACATTAAACAGGTGGCTATTATGATTGAAATAGATGCAGGCGATTTCTTTTTGGTAGAACCAAGTGAAATATATGCTGAACAAATCAGTGAATACAGACAAGAGTTTTTAGATGCCGATTCTTCTATGGATGGTTGTGGTCCACTCAGAAGATGTGAAAATCCAATTGAATACATAGCAGAATGCAAAAAATATACAAAGAAAGAAACAGTACCAAATGACTTTGTTATTTCAACACAGTTTTTATATGTGCGAAAAAGTGATATGCGTATAGTGGGAATGATACAGGTAAGACATTACTTTAATGATTATCTTTCTGAATTTGGTGGACATATTGGGTATGCAATAAGACCTACTGAAAGAAGAAAAGGCTACGCAGTTTCAATGCTTAAAGCGATTCTGCCATATTGTAAAGAACTTGGACTTGAAAAAATACTTATCTCTTGTATTGATGGCAACATAGGTAGCGAGAAAACAATACTCAAAAATGGTGGAGTTTATGAATCAACTGTATGTGAACCAGACAGAAACCGAAATTTAAAGAGGTTTTGGATTACTTTATAATGTGAAAAAATCAAGGGTGATTTAGTTGGAGAATAAAGATTACATAAAATGGATTCGTGGCAAAGTAGGTCACGAGAAAATTATTATTGTGTATGCTGGTGGTTGCATATTTAATAAGAATGGTGAAGTCTTACTTCAAAAACGAGCAGATTGTAATAAATGGGGGTTTCCAGGTGGTGCTATAGAACTCAATGAAACACCTGAAATGGCAGCTATAAGAGAAGTCAAAGAAGAAACAGGGTTAGATGTTGAAGTCGACAATCTCATTGGAATTTATACAGATTCAGATGTTATCTGTGCTAATGGCGATAAAGTTCACAGTATTTGCATTGGATATAAAATGAGTATTGTTGGCGGTGAGTTAATTTGTGATGAAAATGAAACATTAGAGCTTGAATTCTTTTCATTAAATGATATGCCGGAGTTGTTCTGCAAACAACACGAAGAACTATTGAGAGATGTAAAAAGGTGAAATAAAATGAAAGTATTTCTGAATGGTGGCGGTGCAGATATTCAGGCAACAGAAGCCTACAAAAAACTGAATCAAATTATAGACCACACAAAACCTTGTCTTTATATTCCGTTAGCAATGAAACAGGAGAAATATGATGGTTGCTATGAATGGATAACTGGTGAATTGAGAGCAATCGAAGTACCAGGTATTGATATGGTGAGAAGTGCCGAAGAACTATCCACAAAAAACTTGAACGATTATAGTTTCCTGTTTATTGGTGGTGGTAATACATTCAAATTGTTGCACGACTTGAAAACAAGTGGTTCGTTTGAAAAAATATCAGAATACATAAATACCGATGGTATTGTTTTTGGTGGTAGTGCAGGTGCTATAATTTTCGGTAAAGATTTAGAAGCCTATAAACTTGCAGATGCTAATGAAGTTAATTTGCAAGATATAAATGGGTTTGATATATTGAACGGAGTATCAATTTTTTGCCATTATACAAACGGTACTCCTGAAAAAGATGAAGAAAGCAGACAATATTTATTGGAATTATCACAGCACAGAACATCAGTTGCCTTACCAGAAGAAGTAACACTTTTTGTAAGTGATAATTGTATTGAAGTTATTGGAGATTCGCCTTATTATCTTTTTGAGAATGGGCAGATTTATGTAAAGAATGAGTGGTAAAAGGGAGAATAATTAAAATGATAGGTAAAAAAGTTAAAGTTATGATTGACAGACCTTTAGGAACTTATCACCCAAAACACAAAGATATATTTTATTCTGTGAACTATGGTTATATCGAAGGTATTATTGCACCAGATGGTGAAGAACAGGATGCGTATGTTCTCGGAGTTAATGAACCGATAAGCGAATTTACAGGTGAAATAATTGCTATAATTAAAAGACTTGACGATGTTGAAGAAAAATGGGTTGTCGCTCCAGAAAATATGACATTTACAAAAGAAGAAATAATGAAACAAGTTGAGTTTCAGGAAAAATATTTTAAAACAGAGATTTGTATTGAATAAACTACTGAGGTTGAATTATGAAAAAATTAGTTGACCAATGGAATAAAGCAGCAAAGAAATACACAAAAGACCAAGAACAGTCAGATTTTGTTGAAAGTAACAAGCAGATTATAAAAGCACGTTTTAAGGATATGACAGGACAAAAAGTTTTAGATTTGGGTTGTGGCTATGGCTATTACACAAATTATTTTCAAAATATCGGAGCTGAAGTAATAGGTGTTGACGGTTCTGAAAATATGATTGATATTGCTCGTTCACATTATGAAGATTGTAACTTTGCTGTATGTGATATTACAAAAAATTTTCCTTATGCAAATGAAAGTTTTGATTTAATCTTTTGCAATCAGGTTTTAATGGATGTTGAGAATATCGAAAAAGTATTTTCAGAATGTTATAGAGTATTAAAACCAAATGGTATTTTTTACTACTCTATAGTACACCCGGCATTTTATGATAGCGAATGGGTTAAGGATGAAAAAGGATTTTGTTATGGTAAAACAATCAAATCATACATTGAACCTTATTCTTTTACAAATGAGTTCTGGGGTGAGACGGAACATTTTCACCGTTCTTTGTCGTATTATTTGAATGTTGGTGCGGAACGAGGTTTTGTTTTAAAACATATTGAAGAACCTGCATCCTATGACGGTACAACTAAGAACAATGATTTGCCATTATTCTTTTTTGCAGAGTATCAAAAACAATAGTAATTAAGTTTGGTATGATAAAGGAGAAAAACTATGAGTTACTTAAGCGAACTTCGTAAAATTGTAGGACACAGACCCCTACTTTCTGCCGGTGCTACTGTTCTTGTAATAAAAGATGGTAAAATTCTTTTAAATCTTCGTTCTGATACAGAAACCTGGGGTATCCCCGGTGGTGGCTTAGAGCTTGGTGAATGTTTAGAAGAAACTGCATTTCGTGAATTAAAAGAAGAAACAGGTCTTACTGCTGAAAAAATGACACTTGTTACTGTGTTGTCAGGAAAAGATTTTTATTTTGTTTACCCTAATGGTGATATGTTATATTCAGTTGTATCTTTATACCTTGCTGAAAATGTTAGCGGTGAATTAAAAATTACAGATGGTGAAAGTCTTAAACTTCAATATTTTGATTTTGATAATTTACCAAATCTTGAAAGCAGAGCTAAGACAATGATTGAGTGGATAAAAGAAAATAGGAAAGACTTAATTGGGTAGAAAATTCAAAACTAACAGGTGACTGGAATTATAGTTCCAATCACCTGTTAGTTTTTTATACTATTCCATAAAAATGAATTATATTCATATCCTCAGGCATATCAAGGCCGTGACTGCCGCATTCACCGTCTATTTCGTGGCAGCCGTGGTCGGGCGCAAAGCCTATTAAGGTGTTATGCTTTTTCCAGTTTTCCTTTACCGCTTCGGCTAAAATTTTAAATGCATTTACGTTATGCTTTAAGGCGTTTATGGAGTTTTCGTGCTCGGGGCCGAATTTATGCATTGTGCCGTCGTAGTTTCCGTTGTACACGGCAATAAGGTCATATTTATCCTCTTTTATAAGCTCAATTGCCTTTTCATTTGCTTCATCCGGAGTGTCTACTATAAAATAATCCATATTTCTCTCTAAAAATATTTTAGACATACTGTCGTTGCCGGTTGAAACAATGCACGGCTTTTTGCCTGCACGAAGCAATGCATCAAAAACAGAGTCGGTTTTTATAACCGGCTTTTCATATTTTTGTATTCCGTGAACTGAAGGCTCTGCGCCGGTGTACATTGTGCCGAAGCAAACAGGTGTAACAGATGGCATTACTGTTTTTAACGGCAGCGTAAGCTGTGTATTCAGCATTACGTCACTGAAAAGTCCTGCATATTTTTCAAAAATCCAAAGTGCAACCGCGTCGGGGTTGTACATTAAAATTCTGTCTATTTTTTTGTTTTCGGTAAATTTGTCGAGCACCGCAATTGACTTTTCACTCTGCTCGGGCTGTGCTACGCCAAGGGCATTGCAAAGAGAAGCTGCAAGCCCCGTAAGCTTTAAATCACAAAAAACATCCTGCATAAAAACACCTCGTATTTTAACAATAAAAGCCGTCTTTTTGTGACGGCTTTTTATTTTTATTTTTTATTTTACTAATGCTTTAACAACCTCAAGAAGAATTTTAAGACCCTTTTCAAGAGTTGCTTCATCTATTGTAAGTGCAGGCATAAGCTTAACCGTGTCGTTGTTTCTGCCTGCTCTTTCAAGAATAAGTCCGTTTTCAAAGCAATCGTGAACAATTTGCTTGGAAAGCGTTGAAGGACAAAGCTTGTTGCAGTCTATACCCCACATAAAGCCGATTCCGCGAATTTCAAGCTTGCTGTTAAGGGCAGCAATTTCGTTAAGATATTTTTCTATAATTGCGCTCTGCTTTCTTACCTTTTCCTCTATTTTTTCATTGAGCATAATTTCAAGGCCTGCCTTTGCAGCAACCATTGAAAGCTGACTGCCTCTGAAGGTGCCGTTATGCTCACCCGGATTCCACACGTCTATTTCAGGCTTAAAGAGTGTAAGCGCAAAAGGCATACCGTAGCCGCCTATAGATTTTGAAAGCGTAACAATATCCGGCACTATTCCTGCTCTTTCAAATGAGAAGAAGTAGCCTGTTCTTGAGGAGCCAACCTGAATATCATCACAAACAAGAAGAATATCGTTTTTAGTGCAGAATTCACGGAGTCTTTTTAAAAATTCAACTGAAAAAACGTGAATGCCGCCGTCTGACTGTACAGGCTCAATAACAACCGCTGCAGGCTTGCTTACGCCTGAATGGTCGTCATCAAGAAGCGTTTGCATATAGTCAATGACGTCTAACTCGGGGAACATATACGGTGCAGGAATGTGTGTAACGTCTGTAAGCACTACACCTGCGCCCTCTCTTGCGTCACGGTCAGTTGTCATTGAAAGTGAGCCGAGAGTCATTCCGTGGAATGCGCCCATAAATGCAAAAATATTGTTTCTTTTCTTAACCTTTCTTGCAAGCTTCAAGGCAGCCTCTACAGCATTTGTACCCGTAGGGCCGGGGAATTGAATTTTATAATTGAAGCCGCGCGGAATAAGCACGTTTTTCTGAAAGAAATCTATAAAATCTCTTTTAGCAGAGGTAAACATATCAAGCGAGTGAATAATTCCGTCGCTCTCAAGGTATTCTATTACCTTTGCCTTTATATAGTCGTTATTGTGTCCGTAGTTAAGCGCACCCGCACCGCAGAAAAAGTCAATGTATTCCTTGCCGTTTTCATCTTTAATAACGGCATTTTTTGCCGTAGCAAAAACAGCAGGGAAGTTTCTGCAGTAGGAGCGTACCTCAGACTCATATTGTTCAAAAACAGAAGTATCCATAAACAAAAGACCTTTCAAATTTTTATAAAAGCTAATACAAAATATATTGTAGCACAATTATTTGAATATTCCAATACTCAAAGCAAAAAAATATATTTATTTTACTATATTTATTTTTGCTTTTATATTGAACTTTATCTCCCGTTTTGGTAGAATTGTTATGTATTTTATTTTGTATTTTTATTTTGAGGAGTTTTAGTATGTTTCCTACTATTTTTCTTTCCCCAAGACTTACAAAAGCTTCAACGCATTACAAAAAATATGACATTGAAGTACCGAAAAGTCTGCACGAAAAAACACCAAAAAAGCCTAATTTAGAGGGTTTTCCTTATCCGCTGCCGCAAAAAAAGTCAGACTACACCTGCTTTTGCGAGGGTGAAAACGGAGTTTTCTGGTTTGGCTCAAACGGCGGTGTTACCCGCTATGATGAAGCTGCCGACCGCAAGGATGACGTTATTATGCACTTCAGCGCAAGACGCGACCTGCTTGACAACAACGTTTCAGCTCTTGTGAGTGACGGCGACAATGGTGTGTGGGTGCTTACTGAAAAGGGTGCTACCCACATTCAAATGACAAAAATGAGTATGGAAGAAAAAGCAAGGCTTCTTACTGAGGAAACGCACAAATACGTTGACCGCCGCGGTATGGTAAGCCAGAAAAAGCTGGCAGAGCCGGGCAATTTAAAATCGGCTGTTTCCTACGGCCACTCTGACAACGACGGCTCGTTTACCGTAGGCTTTGCCGTAGGCGAATTATTCCGCTATGCAACCCTCAGAAAGGAAAAGGGCGCATACCACACGGAAACTCTTAAGGCAAGAGAATCTGCAACACGTGCTGTTGAAGCTAACCTTCTTTTAATGTACATAGCAGGCCGCGGAAACGGCTTTGTTGCAAGAAGCTACCTCACAACTGCAGAGCCTGTTCCTGACGACGGATTATTTTACAAGAAAAACGGTGCTACCGCTGTTTGTATTTCCACAACAGATTCACAAAGCAAAAAGCTTGTGGGTAAAGAAATTAAGGCGGATGCACCTATTCCCGACAGATTAAGAAAGCTTTACACTGACGAGGGCTTTACTGACACAGATATTATTTACAAGGGTGACACAAGCAGTGACGAAATTACTCACCACTACATTCACCTTTTAGTTGCTCACGAAATTTTAGGTAAAGAGGACCCCGAGCTTGACGCTATTATTAAAGAGGCTGCTGTTAACACAATGAATCATATTATTGAAGGCGGCTATGCAATTATAGAAATAGACGGCAACCCTACTACCTGGGCAAAGTGGAATACTGAATATTTCAACTCATATATGGGCTGGGCGGATGCCTGCCTTAATGCAGCCGAGCTTTTAATGTACCTTAAGGTAACAATGCGCGTTACCGGTGAAAAGGGTAAATGGGAAGAGGAGTACAACAAGCTTCTTTACAAGGACGGCTACAAGGATTTGGTAACAAAGCATTTTGACCGCTTCCATCAGGTAGCGCTTGCAGGCGGACTTGATGACCGTGAAGAAATTATGTACGGCGACCATATGCTTGCTGTGCTTTCCTTCTGGGGACTTGTTACTCTTGAGCAAGACGAGGAGCTTAAAGAGATTTACCGTCAGGGCTTCAGAAGCTGGAGATATTCTCTTATGCCTGAGTTTAACGCAGGCTACGACTTCCTTTACTTTTTAGCTGACCCGGACAATGCAAAGCCGGATGCAGAGCGCATAAAAACCTGGTTCTACCGTTTTGGTGTTACAAGAATTGCAAGCGGCGTTTCCTTAACAAGCAGAATTGACTACCCTCAAAAATTATTTATGGGTGACTACAAGGAAACCTCTGCTCTTCTTCCGAACGACGAGCACTTTATTTCAAAATATGACCGTAATCCGTTAGAATTCAAAAACGAGGACAGCGGCGGAGCAACCTGCGTTGAAAGCTGCTACCCGTTCACCTTTGCTTATTGGATAGGCAGACATTTCGGATTTATTGCGGAGGATGAATAATATGGATAAAACTATAAAGCTTATAGGCAACGCACACCTTGACCCAATATGGCTCTGGCGCTGGCAGGAGGGCTGCGGCGAGGTGTTACAGACCTTCAGAAGCGCATTAGACAGATTAAACGAGTACAACGACTTTGTTTTCACCTGCTCTTCTGCTGCTTATTACAAATGGGTTGAGGATATTGACCCGAAAATGTTTGAAGAACTTAAAGCAATGGTTAAAAAGGGCAGATGGGTGCCCGTAAACGGCTGGTGGGTACAGCCCGACTGCAATATGCCAAGCGGTGAAAGCTTTGCACGCCAGGCACTTTACAGCCAGCTTTACTATTACGAAAAATTCGGTAAAATTTGCAGAACAGGTTACAACGTAGATTCCTTTGGTCACAGTGCATTTTTACCTCAATTCCTTGTAAAGGGCGGCATGACCGCTTACGTTATGCACCGTCCGGGCACACACGAAAATAAAGAAATGCCTGAAAATCTTTTCTGGTGGGACAGTGCTGACGGCTCAAGAATTATGACCTTCAGAATTCCCGACGGCTACGGCGCTCACGGCAAAAACGCGCTTGACAGCAAAATGGAGGACGTAAACAACAGAGCAAACGAAACAGGCCACGGTATGATGCTCTTTTACGGTGTGGGCAACCACGGTGGCGGCCCTACTAAGGGAGATATTGAATACTTAAAGGCAAATTTAAGACGCGAGGGCTACAACGACCTTGAATTCGGCTCACCTGACGATTTCTTTGAGGAGCTTATGACTCAACCGCTCGACTTGCCTTCATGGAATACAGAAATGCAGCACCACGCAAGCGGCTGCTACAGTGCAACCTCACTTGTTAAGGAATTAAACAGAAAGTCCGAAAATCTTCTTGCTGCGGCTGAAAAGTGGGATACAATTTCTTCAATTGTTACATCCTCCAAGCCTCAGACAAAGGAATTCAAAAACGCCTGGAGAGAGGTTTGCTTTAACCAATTCCACGATATTTTGTGCGGCTGCTCAATAAGAGAAGCTTACGAGGACGTTAAGGAAACCGAGGGCTACTCCTGCGCTATAGGCAGCAAGGCGTATAACAATGCGGTTTTAAGAATTTCAAGAAATATTGACACCTGGCTCGAGGGTGTGGATAAGGCTGTTTTAGCTGAAAACACAAGTAACTATATGGCTCTTGAAGCAGGCTTCCCAAGACCTGTTGTTGTGTTCAACCCATATTCCTACGAAATAGAAATCCCTGTAAGAGTACACCACCCGTCAAAATGCGTTAAGGACAGCGACGGCAAAGAGGTATTGTTCCAAAACGTCCGCTCCTCACGCTCAAACGACGACCATTTAGACACCTTATTTATGGCTCATATAAAGCCTTTGGGCTATGCTACCTACTGGCTTGAAAGAGACTGCGAGGCAAAAGCTGAAAAAGAGGTTACCGCAGAGCAAAATCTCTTTATGGAAAACGAATATATGATGGTTGCCTTCGACAAGGCTACGGGCTACGTAAAAAATCTTGTAAACAAAACTAATTCTACCGAGCTTGCAAGTGAAAACTACGTTGCTATTCCAACCGTTATAGATGACAGCACGACTGACACCTGGGCACACAACGTATTCAAATTCCATAACGTTAAGGGCTTTATGGAGCTTGTTTCCGTAAAGAAAATTGAAGACGGCGCTCTTCGCAGCGTAATTCGCACGGTGCACAAATTCAACGACTCCTACTTAACCCAGGACTTTATTTTAACAAAGGGTCAAAAAACCTTAAGGGTAGACTGCAAGGCACTCTGGCAGGAAAAATTCTCTTTGCTTAAAATGTCCTTTGCAATTGGCGGTACTGAAGAAATTTCCACCTACGAAATTCCGGGCGGCTTTATAAAGCGTCCGTGCAACGGCGAGGAGGAGCCTGCACTTAACTGGGCAGACGTTACCGTTACCAAAAACGGGAAAAGAACGGGTATTGCTATAATAAGCAATTCAAAATACAGCTACGACTGTGTTGGCACAGACTTAAGGCTTACCGCTTTAAGAAACGTCATTTTTGCCGACCATTATTCTGACCGCCCCGAGGCAGACTTTGACTTTACAGACGAGGGTCTTAACAGATTCTCCTATGGCATTTATCTGCACGACGGTGAGGCTGAAGCAAGCGACGTTATGAAGGAGGCTCACGTTTTCGGCGGCAACGTTGTTGCTGTACCGGAAAGCTACCACAAGGGTGAGCTTGAGCCTACAGACAGCTTTATGTATACCGACTGTGAAAACGTAGAAATTACAGCACTTAAATTATGTGAGGATGGCAGCGGTGACTTAATTATCCGTCTTTACGAAACAATGGGCAAGGACTCAACAAGAGGTATGCTTATGTCCAAGCTCTTTGATAACGGCTTCTGGTTTGACATTACCAAGCACGAGGTAAAAACCTTCAGAGTGCGCAAGGATTTAACTGTTTTAGAAACAAACTTCCTTGAAGGAATTGTTAAATAAGCAGGGTGCAAAATCTACAAAAAATCGGTACAAAAATCTACTCTTTGAATTATTGAAAAGAGTGTAAAATATGTTATACTATAATTATTTATTCGAAAGGATGATATAAAAATGGCAGAAAACAGATTTATCGGAGATTACCCTGTAATTGGTATCCGTCCTTGCATTGATGGCAGACGCGGTCCTCTTAAGGTTAGAGAATCTCTCGAAGAACAAACAATGAATATGGCAAAGGCAGCTCAGAAGCTCCTTACCGAAAACCTTAAATATTCAAACGGCGAGCCTGTAAAGGTTATTATTTCAAGCACAACCATTGGCCGTGTTGCAGAGGCTGCACAATGTGCCGATGAATTCAAAAAAGCAGGTGTTGATATTACTCTTTCAGTTACACCTTGCTGGTGCTACGGCTCAGAAACAATGGATATGGACAAAAACACAATTAAGGGTGTTTGGGGCTTTAACGGTACTGAAAGACCCGGTGCTGTTTACTTAGCATCTGTTCTTGCAGCTCACGCTCAAAAGGGCCTTCCTGCATTCGGCATTTACGGTAAGGACGTTCAGGAGGCTACCGCTACTGATATTCCTGAGGACGTTCAGGAAAAAATCCTTCGCTTTGGCCGTGCAGCAGTTGCTGTTGCTACAATGCGCGGTAAATCATATCTTCAAATCGGTTCAATCTGTATGGGCATTGCAGGCTCTTCAATTGACCCTAACTTCCTTGAGGAGTACCTTGGCTTACGTGTTGAATCTGTTGACGAGGTTGAAATCATCCGTCGAATGGAAGAAAACATCTACGACGAGGCTGAATATCAGAAGGCTTACAAATGGGTAAAGGAAAACTGCAAAGAAGCATTTGACAAAAACCCTGAATTCGTTAGAAAATCTGATGAGCAAAAGGAAAAAGACTGGCAATTTACTGTTAAAATGATGTGCATTATTAAGGACCTTATGAACGGTAACAAAAACCTTCCTGAGGGCAGAGAAGAAGAAATGGTTGGCCACAACGCTATTGCAGCAGGCTTCCAGGGTCAAAGACAGTGGACAGACTTCTACCCTAACGCTGACTTTGCAGAGGCAATGCTTAACACATCATTTGACTGGAACGGCGCAAGAGAGCCATATGTTCTTGCTACTGAAAACGACGTTCTTAACGGCATTAGCATGCTCTTTATGAAATTACTCACAAACCGTCCGCAAATGTTTGCTGACGTTAGAACATATTGGAGCCCTGAGGCAACAAAGAAGGCTACAGGCTACGAATTAGAAGGCAAGGCTAAAGAGGGTAAGGGCTTTATTCACCTTATTAACTCAGGTGCTTGCTGCCTTGACGCTTGCGGTGAGGTTAAGGATGAAAACGGTAACGGCATTATTAAAGAATGGTACAACGTTACTGAGGATGACATTAAAAAGATGACAGAGGCTACAACATGGGCTCCTGCAGACAACGGTTACTTCCGTGGCGGCGGATACTCAAGCCGTTTCCTCACAAGAGCAGAAATGCCTGCTACTATGATTAGACTTAACTTAGTTAAAGGCCTTGGCCCAACAGTTCAAATCTGCGAAGGCTACACAGTTGCTCTTCCTGATGAGGTTTCAGACAAAATCTGGAAGAGAACAGACTACACATGGCCTTGCACATGGTTCACACCAATTCTTACAGGTAAAGGCCCATTCGTTTCTGCTTATGAGGTTATGAATCATTGGGGCGCAAACCACGGTGCTATTTCTTACGGCCACATTGGTGCAGATATTATTACACTTTGCTCAATGCTCCGTATTCCTGTTTCTATGCACAACGTAGCAGAGGACAAAATCTTCCGTCCTGCAGCATGGAACGCTTTCGGCACAGCAGAGCTTGAGGGCGCAGACTTCAGAGCTTGCGAAGCTTACGGTCCGCTTTATAAATAATAAAATTTGCTCGGTAGAAATTCTACCGAGCACTTTTTTATTTAAAGATAATTTCTTATTTCCTTTTCAAGCTTTTCTTCAAGCTTTATAAGTTTTTTGCAAATATCCTTTGCAAATTCCTCAGCCGCCTCGTATTCGTTAAGGTATTTGTTGAGCGATTTTATACCCATATCGCAGCCGTCCGTCATTAAATCGGCAATGGTCTTATCAGATTCTTTCATAGCAAGCTTCATATTTGTTTTCATAGCAGACATGGTTTTTGCTATAGGATTTGGGTTTTTACCCTCATCGTGGAATTTGTTAAGCTCTTCACCAATTTCTCTGTCTAAAGTAACGTGCTCGTTTTTGCAGTCAATTAAAAAATCTTTGAGCTTCTGGCTTTTTACGTAATCTAAAACGTCATCAATTGAAGCAATGCCCATTTTTACTCCTGCATCACACTCACGCAATAATTTAATTGTATCTTGTTCAATCATTTTTAAAACTCCTTTACTGTTTTTAGTAGTATTGGAGTTTTTTGGCGAAAATATTCACAGAATTGCGAAGCAAGTACAATGCCGACCGCAGGTCCCGAAATTCTCAATTCTTAATTTTCAATTATAAAAACATCCTATCATTTAAAGGTTATAGTAATCTAAAAATGATAGGATGAATTTATTTTTATTAAAATTTGCTTGCCGAAATTAGTCTTCCTTTTTCTTCTCAATAGAGCCGAATTTATTAAGAAGGGCTATGCTTAAAATTATAACGGCAACAACAATAAATATGCCTGCCATACCTGCTACTGAGCACTTTAAAGCCTCAATAAACTCAGCAGAAGTAAAAATTGAAATAAGCTTATCTAACATTTTTGCACCCTCCCATTAACCAAAGAAATTAAGAATCATACCGCCGGCAATAACAGATGCAATTTGACCTGAAACGTTAACGCCGGTTGCGTGCATAAGAAGGAAGTTCTGGTTGTCTGCCTCAAGTCCCATTTTGTGAACAACACGAGAGGACATTGGGAAAGCAGAAATACCTGCAGCACCTATCATTGGGTTGATTTTTTTGCCCTTTGGTAAGAACACGTTTATAAGCTTTGCAAAAAGCACGCCGCCCGCTGTGTCGAACACGAAAGCAACAAGACCAAGACCAAGAATAAGAGCTGTTTCTTTTCTTAAGAAGGCTGCTGCATTCATATTTGCTGCAACAGTAATACCTAAAAGAATTGTTACAAGGTTTGCAAGCACCTTTTGTGCTGTTTCTGAAAGTGAGTCAAGCACGCCGCACTCTCTTATTAAGTTACCAAACATAAGGAAGCCAACAAGTGCAACTGACTGATGAGAAACAAGACCAACAATAATTGTTACGAAAATAGGGAAAAGGATTTTTGTTCTCTTTGAAACAGCCTTTCCTTCATATTTCATTTTTATTTTTCTCTCACTTTTTGTTGTAAGAAGCTTAATAACAGGTGGCTGAACAATCGGAACAAGTGCCATGTAAGAATAAGCGGCAACAATAATTGCACCAATGTTTTCTGACTTAAGCACGTTTGCAACGAAAATAGATGTCGGGCCGTCTGCCGCACCAATAACAGCTATTGAAGCAGCCTCTTTTATTGGGAAGCCTAAAAGCGTTGCTACTGTAAGTGTAAAGAAAATACCGAATTGAGCAGCCGCACCGAAAATCATAAGCTTCGGGTTAGAAAGAAGCGGACCAAAGTCAATCATTGCGCCTATACCAATAAAGAGAAGAAGCGGGAATAATTCGTTTGCAATACCTGCATCATAAAGAATTTTAATTGCGCCTTCTTCACTTATAACACCAACTAATTCTGCAAGAGGCAAGTTTACAAGAATTGTACCAAAGCCCATAGGCAAAAGAAGAGTTGGCTCCATATCCTTTGCAATAGCAAGGTAAATAAGCGCACCGCCAATTACCCACATTGCCATCATAGGAAGAACTTCGCCCGTAAAATCCATTGACATTGTGCCGTCAAACAGCGCAAGGATTTTTGAGCCGATTTCAACAAGAGTTTGCATAATATCTTTCCTTTTCTATATTTTTTGATTTGAGAAACCCCAAATCTACGCATTATATATTATATTACATTTTATTCCAATTTTCAATACAAAGTAGTCACAAAAAAGTATTGGCAAAAACGCGTAATACTATACAATATAATACAGAAAATACAAAAAAGGGGTAACACAGAAACTTCCGTGTTACCTCTTTGATTATTTTTCTATTGCCGCTACCTTTGTGTTAATTTTGTAAAGACGCTCTGAGTCAAATTTTTCCGAACGGTCATATTTATAAATTCCGTTTAACTCCTGCTCAACGTCTGTTAATTGAGTGTAGCAGAAGCCAAGCATTCTAGGGTTGTCTATTAACGCGGTTGTAAGACCCTCGTATCGCTCGTAAAATTCCTCGAGTGACCTTGCGGCATTACCATAGCCCCAGGCTTCTTTTGTGTTTTCCGCATTTTCGTCCTTTTGCTCATAACGAATTCCGCCGTATTCGCTTACAAATACAGGCTCGCCCTTCCAGGTCTGTTTGTCAGGGAAGCGGTCGTAAAGCTCGTTTTCTTTAAAGAGCTTATCGTAATTCTCTTTAAAAATTTTGTAGTCCTGCTCGTAGTCGTGCACGTCAAAAATGTCGGTTTCTACGTGATAGTTACCGCTTGTGTCTATGCAAGGACGGGTTTTGTCGAGCGCCTTTACCGTGCGGTACACAATTTTTAATACGTCTGGGTCCTGGAAGGCTCTGTCTATTTCCCAGGTTTCGTTGTACGGGCACCAGCCTATAATTGACGGGTGGTTAAAGTCTCTTTCAATTTCCTCCTCTATTTCCAAAAGGAAATATCTTAAGGATTCAAATTTTGTCCACTTAAGACCCCAGTTGCCGTGCTCGCCCCATACAATGTAGCCTAATTCATCACAATAATGCAAGAAAAGAGGCTCAAAAATCTTTTGGTGAAGACGTGCTCCGTTAAAGCCTGCCTTCATTGAAAGAAGTATATCCTTTTTAAGTGCTTCCTTTGTAGGCGCTGTGTAAATTCCGTCCGGGTAAAAGCCCTGGTCTAAAATAAGTCTTTGGAAAACAGGCTTGCCGTTTATTCTGCAAATGCCGTCTGAAAGGTCAACCTCACGAAGACCGCAGTAGCTTTCAACCTTGTCGCCGCCAAATTCAAGTGTAAGTGCGTAAAGTCCGCCCTTGCCTACCTCCCAAAGGTGCTTTTCGGTTAAATCAATTGTAACGGCAACGGTATTACCGGAAACCTTGCTTTCCTTAAAGCCGACCTCTTTACCGCTCCAAAATGCAGTTGCTTTAAAATCGCCCTTACCCACAAGCTCTGCGGTAATTGTAAAGCTCGCATTTTCTATATTTGGATAAACTTTGAAGCTTTTAATGTAATTCTCGTTTACAAATTCAAGGTATACCGTTTGCCAGATACCCGTTGTTCTTGTGTAGTCACAGCCGTGAGAATAGTATTCCTCACTTTGCTTACCGCGAGCCTGCATAAATGAGCGTGTGTCGTCCTCTACGTAAAGGGTAAGTGTGTTTTCACCCTCGTTTAAGTATTTTGTAAGCTCCATTCTGAAGGAGGTGTAGCCGCCAAAATGCTCGTCCACCTTAACCTCGTTTACGTAAAGCGTAGCGTGAAAATCTACCGCACCAAAAACAATAAAAACTCTGCCGCTTAATTGCTCCTTGGTAACGTTTATTTTTCTTCTGTACCACACAGCAGGAACAAAATCCTTGTAGCCTATGCCTGAAAGCTCGCTTTCCATGCAAAACGGTACTGTTATTTTTTTGGAAAATTCCGCATCTGTCTTGAACATTTCGCGGTTTACACCTGAATTGCCAAAGTCAAATTCAAATTCCCATTCACCGTTTAAAAGCTCATAATTTTCTCTTTTAAAATTCGGGTTTGGATGCTCGTTTCTCGGTATCATTTTAACTACTCCTTATTCTTGTCACCTTAAGTGTATAAGTAAAACGGAAATATCGGCAGGTGAAACACCGCTTATTCTTGATGCCTGCCCTACGTTTTCCGGTCTTATTTTTTCAAGCTTTTCAATTGCCTCAAGCCTCAAATTTGTAATTGCCTTGTAGTCTATATCGCTTGGAATTTTCTTAACCTCAAGGCGCTTTAATTCATCTACCTGAGCCTTTTGCCTTTTTATGTAGCCCTCGTATTTAAAGTTTATTTCTACCTGCTCAAAAACCTCTTTTGACATTTGTGGTCTGTTTTTGTCAAAGTCCTCAAGCAATTTGTAGGTTACCTGCGGTCTTTTTAAAAGCTCAGAAATTCTGCAGCCTGTTTTTAGCGGGGCTGTGCCTGCCTGCTCTAAAGCTCTGTTAAGCTCCTCAGAGGGGGCAAGGGAGGTAGAATTCACTCTCTCGGTTTCTTGTTTTATTTCTCGTATTTTTGTTAAAAGTGCTTCGTGAGCCTCCTCAGAAACAAGACCTAATTTATAGCCCATTTCAGTAAGCCTTAAATCGGCGTTATCCTCTCTTAAAATAAGGCGGTACTCACTTCTGGAGGTCATCATTCTGTATGGGTCAGAGCAGCCCTTTGTAACAAGGTCATCTATGAGTGTACCTATGTAGGAGGTGCTTCTGTCTAAAATAAACGGCTCCTTGTTTTGCACCTTTAAGGCTGCGTTTATACCTGCAACAAGTCCCTGTGCGGCTGCTTCCTCGTAGCCTGAGGAGCCGTTGAACTGACCTGCGCCGAAAAGACCCTCAAGGTCGTTGAATTCAAGTGTAGATTTTAAAGAAAGCGGGTTTACGCAATCGTATTCAATAGCATAAGCCGTTCTCATAACCTTAACGTTTTCAAGACCCTTTACGCTTTTTAATATTTGCAGCTGAACGTCCTCGGGTAATGAGGAGGAAAGTCCCTGAAGATATAATTCCTCTGTTTCAAGTCCGCAAGGCTCAATGAAAACCTGGTGCCTTTCCTTTTCAAAAAAGCGCATAATTTTATCTTCTATGCTCGGGCAATACCTTGGACCCGTGCCCTCAATTTTTTTAGAGTAAAGCGGTGAGCGGTCTATGTTATCTAAAATAATTTTCTTTGTATTTTCGTTTGTGTATGTAATGTGACAAACCTCTTTATTTTGAAGCTTGTTTGCAGGAGTAGAAAAAGAAAACGGTGTAATTTCATCATCACCAATTTGCTCCTCAAGCTCACTAAAATCCACACTGTTTCTGTTTACACGCGGCGGTGTACCCGTTTTAAAGCGCCTTAGCTCAACGTTTAATTTATTTAAATCGTCAGAAAGTGCGTTTGAGGGGAACATACCGTCGGGACCGCTTTCGTAGGAAACGTCACCAACGTAAACCTTACCCTTTAAAAACGTACCCGTTGCAATAACCACCGTTTTTGCCTTGTAAATTGCCTCTAACTGCGTACCTAACTCCCATACGCCGTCGTCAGTTTTATTAAGCGAAACAATTTCCGCTTGCTTTAAATCAAGATTTTTTTCATTTTCAAGACAGTGCTTCATATATTTTGTATACTCACGTCTGTCTATTTGCGCTCTTAAGGAATGTACGGCAGGACCTTTACCCAAATTCAAAATTCTGCTTTGAATTAAGGTAGCATCTGCCGCCTTGCCCATTTCACCGCCTAAAGCATCTATCTCCCTTACTAAATGCCCCTTAGAGGTGCCGCCGATTGACGGATTACACGCCATATTGCCTATCCAGTCAAGATTTATTGTAAAAACTATTGTAGATGCACCAAGTCTTGCCGAGGCTAAAGCCGCTTCTATTCCGGCGTGACCTGCACCTATTACCGCAACGTCATATTCTCCTGCAAAGTATTTCATAGCTTAAAATTCATCCTTCAATAAATTTAATGTGACCGTCCTCTCGCTCCTTCATAGGGGGCTTTTCATTCGGGTAGCCGAGTGTCATACCAAGTAAAAAGCACCAGTCCTCGGGAATATCGAGAAGCTTTTTCCATTTTTTTGCTCCTGCCTCGTCATCAAAAAGAGCCCCAAGTGAGCCGACCATACAGCTGCCAAGACCTAAAGAGCTTGCTGCAAGAGCTATATTTTCTGCCATAAGACCTGCCGCCATATCACTTTTATCCTTTGCGAAAATAAAAATAAAGGTTGGCGCGTTATGGTAAACGGGACGAAGATTCCAGCCTGTGTATGCAGGGGTGTCCCACCCAACAATATTTTTAAAATCCACGTTCATTTCGTCAAGCTTTTCCTTGCTTCTTAAAACTCTTAAATGGCAAGGCTGTGTGTTTCTGCCGCTCGGTGCTCTTATGGCTGCATCTAAAACAACCTGCAAAAGCTCTGCGGGCACCTGCTCCTCTTTATATTCTCTTATTGTCTGACGGGACATTATATTTTTAATTACTTCGTTCATATTGCACCTGTCTTTTCGTACTCAATTAAAGAGTAAATGCTGTCTGCTATTTTTTGGTCTAAATCTTCAGTAGTTTCAATTGAATTTTCTATTTTAACGTCAATTTTATCGCCGACTAAGGCCTTTAAAATTTCCTCTTCTTTTTCTAAGTAATATTCTGAAGTAACACCTGCATCACCGCGAAGCACAAGGAAGATGTATTCGTTTGTACCTATAACGGTAGCAATTCTTGCCTTGGTTGCCTTTACCTTTTCAAAAAATCCCGGTGGGTAAGAGGTGTCATCCTTGGAAAGTACCATTGTAATAACTGAGCTTGAGTAGCCGGAGCCTGCTAAAAAATCTGCAGCCTCCTCCATAGTTTTTTCCTTGGCATTTACAAGCGATGCCATATTCTGGAATTTAATAACAATTTCTTCTATTTGGTTTGGTGAATGAATAACGGTGTTACCGCTGTCATCCATATAAGTAAAGTAGCCGTTAATAGACTGGAACACAATGTAGTGCATTTTAAAATAAGCGTATTTTGTAGCAACGCTTATTTCCTCTTCACCGCCCTCACCGTAGTAAAATACAAGCAGCTGTCCTCTGTAAGCATCTGCCGTAAATACCTTTGTGAGAGTTTCCTTTGTAACACCTATTGAGGTGTAATATTCTCCGTAAACAGACCAATAGGCATTAACCTTTTCAGAAACCGCCGCTTTGTTTGCGGTTGAAAGACTAACGCCGCATTTTTTTGCCAGTGAATTTGTTTTAAAATAGGTCAGCGCAAGCTGCTTTGCTCTTAAAAGCGCCGTTTCCTTAGAGCTGCCTGTAGCAGTATTGCCTGCGTTTTCTGTCTGCTCGTTTAAGGCAACGTCTAAAAAATATGTAAAAACGTCATTGCTTATATCCACACCGTTTATTGAAAGAGCCGTTTTTTGCGGAATTGCCGAGCAGGACGAAAGAATGCCCGAGGAGGCAATGAGCGCAATAATCATCATAAAAGAAAAACATCTTTTTACATTACTGAAAACCGCTTTTTTCATTACTTCCTCGGACCTTTCTCAAGGCAAACGCCTTTTAATTTTTTTGTGTTGTTTCTTTAGCCTCTTGTGCAGCCTCCTGAGGAGCTTTGTCCTCTTCGAGATTTGCCTGACGCTTAATTTTTGCAGTTGTTGTTTTAACAAACTCAATTTCACGAATATCAAAATCGCGAATGTTTTTATACTTAGGAAGCTTTTTGTTTACTTCTTTAATTACGTCGCCGATAATTGTCTGAAGTTCTTCCTTTGTAGGTGCTTGCTTATCCTTTAATTTTGCTGTAATTGCCTGAATATCAGGGAAGATTTTTGCAACAACCTGTGTGCCCTCCTCTGCTTCGTCGCAATCCGCACCAAAAACAATACATTCTGAAACGAACGGATGGTTGTTAAGATGGTACTCAACCTCTTCAGGGTAAATGTTTTTACCGTTCTTTGTAACAATAACATTTTTGCAACGGCCAACAATTCTGTAGCAGTTGTTTTCATCTACCGTACCCATATCACCGGTTTTAAACCAGCCATCCTCAGTAAGAACTGCCTTTGTAGCAGCCTCATCCTTATAGTAGCCCTTCATAACCATAGGACCCTTAACCCAGATTTCGCCAACGCCGTTGTCATCAGGGTCGTGAATTTTTGCCTCTACACCCGGAAGCGGAACGCCTACTGAGTCAGGAAGCATAAGGTGGTCGTTGTTACCAATAACAAGCGGAGCACACTCTGTAAGACCGTAGCCTATGTATGTAGGAATACCAAAGGTCTTAAAGTCCTTTGCAACCTCAGGGTTGAGTGCCGCAGCACCAACAATAATAAGTCTTAATTTACCGCCGAAGGTCTTTTTAACCTCAGCAAAGATTTTTTCCATAAGGTTAGCAACGAAGCCTTCCTGAACCATTTTACCTAAAGTAAGTGCGAACTTACCAACCTTTTTCTCGTGTACCTTTTTAAGAATTTTTGCGTGCATTTTTTCAAGCATTAAAGGAACTGTAACAAAAATGGTAGGTTGATAGTCCTGCATATCACGCGTGATGTAGCGAAGACCCTCGCAGAAGCAGTAGCAACCGCCTGTGTACATTAACTGTACAAAGCAAAGTGAGCTTTCGTAGGTATGGTGAAGCGGAAGCACAGAAAGAATTGTGTCATCCGGTGTAATTTTAACAACCTTCTTAACAGCCATAATGTCTTCTACAATGTTTCTTTGTGAAAGCATTACGCCCTTTGCCATACCGGTTGTGCCCGAGGTGAATAGCAGCGAGCCTAAGCCGTCACTGTCAACCTCTGCATCAATAAAGGTTCTGTCCCCTTTCTCTAAAAGTTCCTCACCAAGCTTTACGAGGTCGTCAATGTTTTTGAGACCCTCAATTTCATCAAGGCCAATGAAAGTAAAATCTTGTGGAAGACGGTCTTTGATTTCCTGAAGCTTCTCGTATGATTTGTCATCAACGAACATAGCCTTTGAATCAGAAACGGTTAAGATGTTTAAAACATCCTCAGCCATAAGCTCCTTATCTACAGGAACTACAACGCCTGTACCGTTTGTAATGCCAAAGTAAGCAATACACCATTTATGGGAGTTTTTACCCATAACAGCAATATTCTTTGCTTTGAGTCCTAAAGAACAAAGTGCTGTGCCTACTGCATTTACAACCTGTAAAAGCTTAGGATACTTCATCTCTGAAATACTGCCATCCTTTTCACGGATTTTGAAAGCAGGACGTGCAGGGAAGAGACGGGCACTTGATTCAAGGACCTCTTTGAAGTTATTAACATGCCTTGTTTCATAGTGGATTATACCCATAGTTTTCTCCAATCCGGCGGGCTTGTAAAATAGATTTTAAAATCCAGATAGAGTGTTGATTTAAGAAAGATTTTCAACAGACTCATATAAAGCCACACACATAGTCATTATAGCAGAGTTTGTGCAACAATACAAGGTCTATTTGTTGCATAAGTGTAAACTTTTTTCTGTTTTGAAATAAAAGAATGCTACACAGAATTAAAAATTGAAGATTGAGAATTGAGGATTGAGGAAACGCTGTGCGTTTGAGTGTAATTATCAGTGAATAAAAAGAAATACATTCTATCATTTTTAGTTTTACACAAGCTTAAAATGATAGAATGTTTTTTATAATATGAATATTTATTTATAATGCTGACCGCAGGTCCCACAATTCTTAATTCTCAATTTTGCGAAGCAAGCACAATCGTTCCCCCGCCGAGCAAAATATCTTCATTATAAAACACAGCGG
>JAZNET010000005.1:0-65594 GCA_045588735.1 Acutalibacteraceae bacterium
TTTTGCTCACTCTTCGTTAAAATACTCGTTAATCCGAAAGGATTAACTGCGTTTTGTGCCTTGATTGACCAAAAATTCGCACTTTTTAAAATCTCCGACCTCAAGGCGAGGAGATTTCGAGGGATTTTTGCTCAATTTAGGTGCAGCAAGGCTGTCGCCTTACAAGAATAAATTGGGTGAAAAGCACCGAAATATGCCGGTTTGAGGCAAGTTCGGATTTTTCTTGTCACCTTAAAGAAAAAACAAAACCCGTAATTACCGTTATGGTAATTACGGGTTGTATTTTTGTTTTATTTGTTGTTCGTGTTAGCTGTGTTGTTAGTACGCTTGGATTGAGCTGCCGTTGAAAGTATCTGCGCATAAATAATAGCAACAGTTTCGTAAAGCTCACGAGGTATTTGTGTGCCTACGTCTAACATACAAAGCACGGATGATGCACTGTCGTCGCGGTAAACGGGAATACCCTCGGTTTCTGCAATGTCTATAATTCTTTCGGCAACCTCGCCGTAGCCGGAAGCAATAACAATGGGCGCCATATCCTGGTCTTGATTATATTTAAGCGCCACTGCTTGAGTTGATTTTGCAGGACTCATTTTACACCATCCTTTCTGCTAAAAATCTAAAATCAATATTTGTCGTCGTAGCTGTCAAAGTTATATTCCTGAGAAGGATCGTATTCATTCATTTCCGGGATAATAACCGGCTCAATTGAAGAGCTTACGTCCTTGAGCTTAAAGTTACCAATAATTTGCTTGAGCATCTGAGCCTGACCTGAAAGCTCCTCAGAAGCAGAGGCACTTTGTTCACTTGTTGCAGAGTTAGTCTGAACAACAGCAGAGATTTGCTCAATACCGCCCTTAAGCTGAGTAACAGCAGTTGCCTGCTCCTCAGAAGCGGTTGCAATTTCGTCAATCTTAGTTGAAACGTTGTTAACCTTTTCAACAACCTCTAAAAGAGAGTTAGCTGTTTCATCTGCAATTTTTGTACCGTTTTCAATTGCTTTAATAGCACTCTCAATAAGAATTGTTGTGCTTTGTGCAGCCTCGGCAGATTTACCTGCAAGGTTTCTAACCTCGTCAGCAACAACGGCAAAGCCTTTACCTGCTGCACCTGCTCTTGCTGCCTCAACAGCTGCGTTAAGAGCAAGAATGTTTGTCTGGAATGCAATATCATCAATTGTTTTAATGATTTTGCTTATTTCGTTAGAGGTGTTTGTAATTTCGTTCATGGCAAGTACCATTTCCTGCATTTGAGCATTACTTTCGTTAATGCCCTGGGAAGCAATGTTTGCTTGCTCTGTTGCCTCTATGGTGTTTCTGGCTGTTGTATTAATATGCTCGGAGATTTCAACAATAGTAGCGGAAAGCTCTTGTACGCTGCTTGCCTGCTGTGTAGCACCCTGTGAAAGTGCCTGTGCACCGCTTGCAACCTGGTCGGAGCCGTTTGCAACCTGCTCTGAGCCCTGATAAATCTGATACATTGTATCGGTTAAGTCAACAACAATTTTATCAAGAGAGGTAAGAAGCGGTTGGAATCCGCCCTTGTAGCTGTCAGGGTTTTCAGACGTAACGTTTAAGTTACCCTGAGCAATTTGAGTAAGGAGCATACCCTGGTCGTTTATGATGTTATTCATATTATCCGTAATTTTTACAGTAGCATCATAAAGAATACCGGTTTCGTCCTTAGATTTAATAACAGGAATAGGTGATTCTAAGTCGCCCTCTGCAAGTAATTCAAGTCTTTCGGCACATTTTCTTATTGGTGTTGCAATCATTTTTGAAAGCACTAAGCCGTAGGTAATAGAAATAACACCTATTAAAACTACAACAATCATAACAATAGTTGCAGTTCTGTCGCCCTCAGCCTTAAGAACGACAACGCGCTCGTCACCGTTTGCAACCTTTAATTCCATTATTTGGTTAAGTGCAGAGTCAATTTTATCGTATTCAGTGTCAAGCTCGTCAATAAGTCTTGCCTGTAAGCGGATAATTAACTCCTTATCATCGCCGGTGTTACGCTCTGCCATAATATCATCAGCAATAGCACAGTATTTTTCAAATGCTTCAACTGCTGTCGCGTAAGCCTCAAGCTCTTGCTGAGTGTGTAAGCTTGGCTGAATAGCCTTAAAATCTTCCTCAAATTTGCCCTGATACATAGCTAATTGAGATTTGCAGAATTCACGGCGCTCCTCATCATAGTAGGATATGTAGTCGTGAATATACTCGTCAACCAAGCAGAAATCCTGAATAGCTCTGCCTATGTCGCCCTGGGCGAAGCCGTCGTTAACAACAACGTCGTAATAGCCGTTGTTCAAGGTAGAAGTTGACCTTCCTATGAGCACACCAATAAAGAGCACTAAAACAGTAACTCCCGTAAATGCACTCATAAGCTTTTTTCTGATTGTCATGCTGCGAATGTACTTTTTCAAAATAAACCCTCCTTAAAATTTAAACAGTAACGTCAACACCGACACGTCTGTACGGAAGCGATTTGAAAACGTCCATAAGAGAACGTGGCTCTGTTAAGGTGTCAACCTTTGCTCTGCCTAATCTATATTCGGAATTATGAAGCAGCTGTGGCAACGTACGCAGCATTGTCGTAAACTGAGCTTCTAATCCCTTTGGACAGTACAGACTCAAATCTATAGATTTTGAGCTCTCATGAGCAAAAAATTCTACTTCAAAGCGTCCTACACCGTCAATGTCCATAACCATTAAAAAGTGTATACCCTTGCCCTTGCGTGCGCCCTCCGGATAATCGTATTCATCACTCTGCGGATTAATCCACATTTCGGCAAAGGCTCGTAAATCTCCAAAGTGGGAAGGTATTATATAATGTAATAAGGGGGTGAAGTTGCAGGGGGAGGAGAGAAGACTGTGAAGAATCTTTTCCGTTTTCGCAACGTCTGCAACGCTTTCCTTGCTTGTGGAGGATTGCAGGTTAAGCAGCGAAACCAAGGCATCTATTACCTTCGAATGGAAAGGTGAATTTTCAGGTGTAATGCGGTGCAATGCTCCCGCCTGATACCTTGCAACAAATTCATCAACCAATCGGGTAAGCTCTTGTCGGTCATCAACACCGACAAGTCTTTTTAAATTGAAGGTAGCTTCCTTAAGAAAATCTAAATTATCGTTAAATCTTGAAAGATTATAGGTTGTAATAGAAATATTTTTTGCAAGCTTAGGTGTGAAGAGTATACTCTCTTCAACCTCCTTTAAAACAGCAAGCGTGCTGTCCTTTAAGGCAGGAAAGTTTTCGTAAGCCTCGTTTGAAGAAAATTTAATAATAAGGTCGGTAAGCTTTTGCGTTAAATCGGGGCTTGAGGCAACGCTCTCCTTTAAGAATTTAAGGTTGTTTATAACAGCACCTAAAATGTCATCCTTATATAAAAGGTTGTTTACGGATTTGAGCTCGTTTGCAACAGCCTTGAGCAGGGGCGTGTTGTCCGGGTTTTCAACGCATACTCTTCTGAGAAAATCAAAAAACTCACCCTTAAAGCCGGTGGACTCTTTTTCCTGACGCACCATTTCGTTTGCAATATCTTCAGTAGGTACAAACATTTTGTTAACGTACTGCTCAATTTGCTCTGTTGTAGTGGTGTTTTTTGCAGAGAGCAGCTTGAAGGTTTCTTCAAGTAAAAATATGTTTTTTAAGTAGGTGGCTGCCACTGCAGGGTCCCTTAAAAGTGTGAGTAAAATGGTAGGAGCATCCTGCCCCTCAAGAAAGTTTGTGTTGTGCTTTAAAATCTCACTCTGGTTGTGAGTCTGTATAACCTTTGTGGGGTCCTGAATGTTAAACGGAACGGTAGGCTCTACCTGTGGCTTCAGTTGGGCAGATTGGTTCTTATTTACGTAAGGTGTAACTATTCTTAATACGTCAGCCAACTATACCACATCCTTTGCAAATTTTGTTTCAGAAGAGCATACCTACTCTATGATAGTATTTATTATAATATATCACAAAAAAAACGACGAAATCAAGATATTTTGTCAAAATATCTAAAAAACTCTTGATTTTTTTCAAAATAATGGTATAAATATATTATAGGGATGTTATGCAATGACATCGGAAATTAAGGGAGGTCTTACAATATGGGAATAGTTGAACCCGGAATGGAAGCCATGTTGGATGTTTTCGTCCATGAAACTGACACAATGTTAGAGGAACTGGATGAGGTGCTTATAGAGTCTGAAAAGGCTCGCAATATTGATGATGATAATATAAATACTATTTTCAGAATCACACATACAATCAAGGGCTCTGCAGCAATGATGAACTTTGAGGGAATGTCTAACCTTGCACATTCAATCGAAGATGTTTTCTATATTCTCAGAGAAAGCCCGGAAAAGCTCAAAATAGTTTTCGATACTATTTTTGATTTAGTTTTCCAATCTTCAGATTTTCTTAAGGATGAGCTTAACCAGATTCGTACCGGCGTCTACGAGCCGAACGACCCTACAGAGCTTATAGATAAAATTCACGCACAGGTTGCTGTATTAAAGGGAGAGGCACCTGCAGAAGAAGCAGCGGAAGAAGCTGCCGCGGGTGAAGCTGCAGTAATTGATGCGGATGAGGATTCTGAAACAATACATATTTTCTTTGACGACGGCTGTCAAATGGAAAACGTTCGTGGTTTTATGATTGTTTCTCAACTTGAAAAGGTTTGTGATTCAGTTAAAACTGTTCCTGCAAATATTGAAACAGACCCTGAAACAGCGGCAGAAATTGAAAAAAGGGGCTTGTTTATTACAATTAAGCCTGCAGAGGCTTTGCAAGAGGCAATTGAAACAGTAGAATCTGCCTTAAGCGTTAAAAGCTACGAGGTAATTGCCAAGGGTGACGTTGCTGCTGAGGTAGAGGCTGCACAGGGGCAAGCTGCTACAGAGGAAGCACCAAAGCCTGCTGAAGAGGTTAAAACCGAGGAAATTGCAAAAGAGGTTGCAGAGGCTAAGGCTGCTGCAGCACCGCAGCAAAAGGAAAATAAAAAGCCTGCTGCGAAGGAGAATGCAAAGCAAAGCCTTTTAAGTGTTAATCAGGCAAAGCTTGACAAGCTTATGGACCTTGTTGGAGAAATTGTTACAACCGAATCTATGGTTGCACGTAACCCTGACATTCAGGACTTAAAGCTTGACAATTTTACAAAATCACTTCGTGAGTTAGATAAGCTTACCGACGAGCTTCAGGATATAGTTATGTCAATAAGAATGGTTCCGCTCCAGGGTACCTTCCACAAGATGAGCAGAATCGTTCGTGATATGAGCAAAAAGCTCGACAAAAAGGTAGAGCTTGTTACAATAGGTGATGATACAGAGGTTGACAAAACAATTAACGACGCTATTGTTGACCCTCTTATGCATATGGTAAGAAACGCTGTTGACCACGCTATTGAATCACCTGAGCGCCGTAGAGAATTAGGTAAGCCTGAAACAGGTACCGTAACTCTTTACGCTCGTAATGCAGGCGGTGAAATTTTAATAGATATAGCTGACGACGGCGCAGGTCTTGACCCGCAAAAGCTTATTGCAAAAGCAAAGGAAAAGGGTATTTTAACAAAGCCGGAAAGCGAGTATACAGAAAAGGAAGCATTCCAGCTTATTATGGCTGCAGGCTTCTCAACCAATTCTACTGTTACTGAGTTCTCAGGCAGAGGCGTTGGTATGGATGTTGTTAGAAAGAACATTGAGCAAATTAACGGCTCAATTTCCATAAACAGTGTTAAGGATGAGGGTACAACCTTCACAATTAAAATTCCGCTTACAATTGCTATTGTTGACGGTATGAACATTGGTCTTGGTAATAATGTATTTACCTTACCAATTACCTCAATTAAGCAGCTGTTCAGACTTTCAGACGAGTCATCAATTGTCAAAAACACAAACGGTGCAGAAATGATTATGATTCGCGGTGAGTGTTACCCAATTTACAGATTACACAAGGTGTTTGGCATAGGCGACAGTCAAAAGCCGTTTACAGAAGGTCTTCTTATTCACGTTGAAAGCGGTAACGGTAATGCTTGCTTCTTTGCAGATGAGCTTTTGGGTGAGTATCAGGTTGTTGTTAAACCATTCCCTGTGCTTTTCAACCACTATGGCTTAAAGAAAATGGGACTTTCCGGTTGTAGTATTCTTGGTGACGGTAGCATAAGCCTTATTATAGATGCAGCAACCTTGATAGCAAACAATAAAAAATAACTAAGAGGAGAAATATATTATGAACGAAAATGCAACAATGAACAACGACGTAATCGAAGAGTTAAGCAACAGATACTTATTATTCAGAATCGATGAGGCTTACTACGGCTTATCACTTACGTCTGTAAGAGAAATTATTCAAGTTCCTAAAATTACAGATATTCCGGGTACACCTGAGTACGTTAAGGGTATTATTAACCTTCGTGGCGGTGTTGTTCCGGTAATTGACGTGCGTCTTAAATTTGCTATGCCTGAGCGTGAATACGACAGCCAGACCTGCATAGTTGTTCTTGATGTGCACGACACAAGTGTAGGCTTAATAGTTGACCGTGTTTCAGAGGTTGTAACAGTAGAGCAGTCACAGCTTGTAGCACCACCTGATATGGGTGACGTTGTAAGCAATTACCTCGATTCTGTTTCTGAAATCGGTGACAAAATTGTTCTTAACATTGACTGTGTTAAATTCTTGGAGCAAGACGTAAACTCACTTCAATTATAATATACGAAAAATTAAAGGAGAATCACGTATGATTGCTCAAAACAGTCCAATTGTAAATATTACAGATGCAGAGTTTGAAAAAATTGTAGGCTTTGTCTACAAAACCTACGGTATAGATTTAAGAAAGAAAAGACAGCTTATTGAAGGACGTCTTTCGCAAACTCTCAAAACAAAAGGACTTACAAGCTTTGACCAGTATTTTAAGCTTCTTCTTGACGATAAAAGTGGTATGGAAATGAATTTATTCCTTAATAAAATCACCACGAACCACTCTTATTTCGGCAGAGAAAACGAGCATTTTGAGTTTCTTCAGAACGTTGCCCTTCCGGACCTCGAAAGGCGCAGACAAAAGGAACTCAGAATATGGAGCGCAGGCTGCTCTGCAGGTCAGGAAGCATATAATATAGCTATGACAATAGACCAATATTTTGGTCCTAAGAAAAATCTTTGGGATACGAGAATTCTTGCAACTGATATTTCTACAGCTGTGCTTGAGAAGGCTAAAATCGGTGCTTATTCTGCCGATAATCTTAAGGATTTACCGCCGATATGGCGTTCAAAATACTTTAAAATGCAGCCCGACGGCAGTTATCAGATTTCTGAAGCGATGCGTAACGAGGTTATATTTAAGGTGTTTAACCTTATGGACGAAATTGTCTATAAAAAGCCGTTTGACATTATTTTCTGTCGTAACGTAATGATTTATTTTGATGCCGAGACAACAAACAAGCTTGTAAAAAGATTTTATGATGCAACAGCCGAGGGTGGCTATTTGTTCATTGGTCATTCGGAATCAATAGATAAAGAATATACCGGCTACACATATGTCAGACCATCTACTTACCAAAAAATCACAAAAAAATAACCGAAGGTCGGTGAATTAGTTGTCTATTCGTGTTCTTGTTGTTGATGATTCTATAATTTTCAGAACAAAACTACAATTATCACTTAGTCAGGATAAAGAAATTGAGGTTGTGGGCAGCGCTATAAACGCAAAGGACGCAATGGGTAAAATTGAGGAATTGAATCCCGACGTTGTTACTCTTGACGTAGAAATGCCCGGTATGAACGGAATTGAGTTTTTAAAAACTCTTATTCCTAAAAGACCTATACCGGTAGTGGTTGTAAGCTCGCTCCCTATAAATGCACTTGATGCTCTTGATGCAGGTGCAGTTGATTTTGTTAAAAAACCGGATGCAAGCCAGGAGGCAATAAAGGAATTCTTTATAGAGTTAACCGAAAAGGTTAAGGTTGCTTCTAAGGCAAAGGTTAAAAGGATGAAGCCTATAAGCGAGGTTAAGCAAGCTTCACAGCAGACAAGTGCACTCGCTTCAATGGTTAACGTTAAGGCAAGCACAAAGTCCGTTATTGCAATAGGTGCTTCAACCGGCGGAACAGAAGCAATAATTGAGGTTGTTAAGGATTTTCCTGCAAATACACCGGGTGTTGTTATTGTTCAGCATATGCCGCCTAAGTTTACAGACCTTTACGCGCAAAGACTTGACAAAATTTGTAAAATGCGTGTTAAAGAGGCAGAGGATTTTGACCGAGTTGTACCCGGTCAGATTATAATTGCAGCAGGTGAATATCACCTTACTCTCAAGGAGGATGCAAAGGGCTACTATATAAGAAGCCAGCGCGGCGAAAAGGTTAGCGGCCACTGTCCTTCAGTAGACGTAATGTTTGATTCTGTTGCAAGGGTAGCAGGCAAAAATGCAGTTGGTGTTATTCTTACAGGTATGGGCGCAGACGGTGCAAAGGGCATTAAGTTCTTAAAGGATACCGGTGCTTATACAATTGGTCAGGATAAAGAAACCTGCGTTGTTTACGGTATGCCTATGGAAGCATACAAAATCGGCGGTATTTCCCGTCAGCTTCCGTTAGACCAAATTGGCTCTGAGGTAATTTACCAAATAAACAAAACAAACAAATAAAAAATAAAACGGATGCGAAAGCATCCTTTTTTTGTTTTGTACATATTGTTTTTACTTTTTTATAATCAGTGCTGTGGATTTATTTTTGTTGTAATAAATTTATCCATTGAAATGAGTAATAAGCTCTTTGCTTTCTAATGTCTATTTATAGCTTCTTTTGTTATCTGTTAACCCTAACATATAGTCTAAGCTAATGTCGTAATATTTTGCCAGTTTAATAAGAACTTCGGTAGGAATATCTCGTATACCCGCTTCGTAACGGGAATAGCACACCTGAGTACAGCAAAGATATTCAGCAATATCTTTTTGTAAAAGGTCGGAATCTTCGCGTAACTCACGAATTCTTTTGTACATTCCCATCACCACCTAAAATTAATAAAAATATTATACAAAAACCATTTTGGTATATTGACATATAAACCGAAATGGTATATATTCTATGTATAAGCAATCATAGATATACAATTACTGTATAAATGTTTTTGGAGGATTGAAAATGAAAAAGGTATTAAGTTTGTTTTTAGCGTTTGTTTTTGTAATCGGTGTTTTTGCATCTGTACCGATTTCTGCAAACGCAGCAAATATTTATGATTTGACTTTTGAGCTTAATGAAGATGGTAAATCATATTTTGTCAGCGATTGTTCATATGAAGCAACAGGAGAAATAGTGATTCCTGAAAGCTATAATGGTTTGCCAGTTACAAAAATTGGTAAGGAAGCATTCTTTAATATACCGCATATAACAGCTGTTCATATGCCGAGCACTGTAACAACTATTGGCGAGTATGCTTTTTGGGAATCTGCTGAGATTGAAGTCATTACGGGGTATGAAAATGTATCGGAAATAGGGAAAAGTGCGTTCCAGGGATGCAGAAATCTTAAAGCACCTATATTTCCTAAAAATGTTACTGCTATCGGTGATTCAGTGTTTGCTTATTGCAGGAGTTTTGAAAGTATAGAGATACCTGAATATGTTACAAGTATAGGTGATAGTGCATTTTGTGAATGTATTAAAGCAAAAACGATAAAACTTCATGATGGAATAAAATCTATAGGTATTTTTGCATTTTCAAGCTGTGCTTCGTTAACAGAAATAAGTTTGCCGAAAGGGTTAACAAAGATTTCTGAAAGTATGTTTGCTACTTGTTTCTCACTTAAAAAAATTAACATTCCGGAAAGTGTAAAAACAATAGAAAGAGAAGCTTTCAGTAGTTGTGAAGCACTTGAGGAAATTGTGATTGTAGATGGTGTTAAGTCAATTGAGACATATACTTTCAGTAATTGTAAAAACCTTAAAACAATTGTGATTCCGGAAACTGTTACCCGAATATCAGGATATGCTTTTTTGAATTGCAAGTCATTGGAAAAGGTTATGTTTAAAGGTAGTAGAACTCAATGGAATTCTATTGAAATTGCTCCTCAGGAAAACGAAAGTTTAATTAATGCCAATATAGTTTGTGCAATAGAGGATAAACCAATAACTCTTTCAGTGCCAAAAGTAACAAGCAAAAATATAGCAAACGGTATTGAGGTAACTTGGAACGCTGTGGCAAATGCAGAAAGCTACACAGTTTACAGACGAGTATATAACGAGAGTACAAAAAAATATTCCGGATGGTCTACGCTTAAAACAGGATATAAGGGAACAAGCCTTGTAGATAAAAATGTTAAATTCGGAACTATTTACAGCTACACAGTACGTGCAGTGAACGGTGCCGTAAGAAGCAACTTTAAAGCTGCAACAGGCACAAAAGTTAACGTAATACCAACGGTAACCATTTCAAATGTAAGTAACGGTGTTAAGGTTAGCTGGTCTAAGGTTGAAAATGCAACCGGTTACACAATTTACAGTTCAACCTACAATGCAAAAACCAAAAAATGGGGCGGTTGGGTAAATCGCGGCACAGTGAAGGCGGGGACTACAAGCTGGACAGATAAAACTGTAAAAAGCGGCGTATACTATAAGTATACGGTAAGAGCATGTAAGGGAAGCTTTAAAAGCTCTTACAAAGCAAGTGATAAAATATGGTTCCTTGCTCAACCAACCGTAACAGTAAAAGCGGTTAGCAGCGGTGTGAAGGTTTCTTGGACACAAAGCAGCGGAGTGAAGGGATATACAGTATATCGTTCAGAGTATAATTCAGCTACAAAAAAATGGTCCGGATGGAAAAATATGGGTACAACCGGTAAGGATAAAAAGACCTGGACAGACAAATCTGCCAAAAAAGGTGTAATCTACAAATACACCGTGCGAGCTGTGAACGGGAATTACAAAAGTACCTTTAAAGCAAGCAATAGCGTAAAAAGATAAGGCTTGTTGAAGGGATTCGGTATTTGGTTTAAAAATAAAACGGATGCGAAAGCGTGGGTGCCCTGAGGACACTCACGCAGTTTTATTCGCCTTTCGGCGAGTGATATTGCTTCGCAGTTATATAATGCTACGCATTGTGATATTGTCCTTCGGACAGTTTTATGCGAATAAAATAACACTGAAATCGAAGATTTCAATATCACTATGCCGAAAAGTGCATAATATCACTCTTTCCGAAGGAAAGAATATCACTTAAAGTTAAAAGCGCACTTACTCACCACTTTTAGTGACAGTGCAAAAAAGTAAGAGTTAATGCAGTTTTTGCTGCATTAACTCTTTTTGTCCTTTAGAGTGCTACCCGAAAGCATCCGTTTTTTGTTTTGTACATATTACTTTTACTTTTTTATAATCAGTGCTGTGGGTTTGTGCGAAGGCTTATTACTGCTTTAATGAGCGCGTCTGTAATAACCTTTTGCGGTATTTCCTGCTCAGCCTTTCTTAAGTCCTCCTGCGTGCCTGCAACGTATTTTGTTTCTGCCACGTTCAAAGCAAAGGCTGCAACGTAGCATTTGCATTTATCGCAGGTGCACACGTTGAATTTTTTCATAGCTGAATCAAGGTAACCAAGCACCAAATTTTCCATTATGTTTATAACGGTAATTTCTGTGCCGGGGTCGCACATATATGTGCTTGAAAAAACCTTTTTTCTTAAATTCTGGAACGCGTCGTGGTCGTTCTTTTCTGCCTCGGTTGCATTCTCACCAATGTGATTTGCATTGTAAACGGTTGAGAACGGGTTATCTGCAATTGCAGGCATAATTTTTTGGAACATTAAGTCCTTGTCAAGCTCACGCTTTGTTTTTGCCATCAGATAATCCCCCTTTCAAAAAGCTCGTCCACTAAGGCGATGTAATCTCTGACAACCGAATTTCTCGGAGCATAATCAATAATATCCTCCTGTAAGGCGGTCATGGCATTGCTTATAACCGTACTGTGACGAATATTTGTGTCAAGCAAGGTCATGTTAAGTGCCTTGCAAAGCTCCTTTGCGGTTTCTCTTGTAACCTTGCTTAATTCCTCTCTCGGGTAATAACGGCAAAGGAACATACCGCCGAGTATTAAATCGGGGTTAAGGGCTTGCTTGATTCTTGAAATTGTTTCGTGAACCTGGATAACACCGCGAAGGCTGTAGCCGTCACAAAGACCCGGTATCAAAACAACGTCAGAGGCGGTAATAATATTTGCGGAAATAAGACCTAACTCCGGTGGAGAGTCTATTACAATAAAATCGTACATATTCTCAAGCGGCTTGAGAGCGTTTTTAAGAATGGCTTCTGTGCCGGCTCCCGAAAACTCTCTTTCAACGTTACCTAAAAGGCCGTCCGTAGGGAGAATATCCAAAACAGGTGCGTGCTGAATAGCCTCTATAACGGAAACCTTGTTTTTAATTACGTCGTAAATAGTAGGATGCTCACGAGTGTCTGCACCCACACTGAAGGAAAAGTAGCCCTGTGGGTCAAAGTCAACGCCGAGCACCTTGTAGTTCTTGTGCTTAAGGCAAACCGCAATAGCATTTGCAGAAGATGTTTTTCCAACACCGCCTTTTTCATTTATCAAAGAAATAATCTTTGCCAAAGAAATCACCCCTTAAAATATTATTGTAGCATAAACGTTAAAAAAAATAAAGAGTATATTTAAAAATAACGCATAAACAGTATATTTTATGATATAAGCGGATGAAATCCGAAAACCTTCAAAAAAATTTTAAAAAATCTGAAAAAATTTTTAAAAAAGACTTTAGTTTTAAAAAAAACGTAGAACAACTATAAGTGAGATATAAAAACAAGACTCGAAATGGCTCTTGTTGACTAATAAAATTCCATAAGGAGGTATTGTTGTGGATATAAATTCAATCAGAAATTATTACACAAGAAACAACGTTAATAACGTTTACACAAAGGACGTGAGCGCTAAAAGTGCAGACGCTGTTGCTAAGGCTTCAGCAGGCAATGTTGACGTTGTTGATTTTGGCGCAAAGGGTGCTGAAAAGTCAACCTACGACAAGGCAGTTATGGGCTTTAAGGTTGCTTACAATAAGCCAACTGATTCTGCAAGAATTAACGAGCTGAAAGAAAAATATCAGGGTGACGCTTGTCCGATATCATCTTCTGAAATTGCAGGTGCAATTATCAGCAACGTTATCGGCTTTAATCGCTAATGCCGTTTTCGGAGGAAAATATGAAATCAAATATCAGTGAATATAAAGCTGTTTTAGAGGAGTGCCTTGCCGAGTGTAAAAAAATGCTCGACTTTGAAGCACAAAAAAGAAAAGCTCTTTTAGAGAGTGATGCTAACAGCCTTACAGTTATTCTTCAATCTCAGCAGGCAACCATGATGCGACTTGAAAACGTTGAAAAGAAAAGAGTTGCCGCACAGGAAAAAGCAGGCTTCGGTGAAATGAAGGCAGATGAAATTATTGAGAAAATTGAAGATGCCGAAGAGAAGAATAACTTTACTGTTACAGTTAATGAATTAAGAGGTATTGTTGAGGAAATTCAAAGACTCAACAAGATTTCCATAGATATTGCAAAATCTAACCTTAAAATGGCAAATACAATCTTGCAACAACAGCAGGCAGACAATGCCGGTGTCTATACTTCAAGTGGTGAGAGTGCAAATTGGTCCAGCTCATCCTTTGAAGAAAAAGTATAAGGAGTGTTAATTTTGAGACCTACCTTTATGGGCGTTGAAACCGCCAAAAGTTCTATTTTTACAAATCAAAAATCTTTAGATATAGTTGGTAACAACCTTGCAAACGTTGATACAGACGGTTACACAAGGCAGAGAGTTGACAGAGCTGTTATAGCAGTCAATACCTCTACACAGCGTGTTGCATACGATGGAATCGGTCTTGCAGGTCAGGGTGTTCAGGCAACAAGCATAAGCCAAATGAGAGACGCCTTCCTTGACAAGCGCTTCAGAGAGGAAAATGCACAGGCATCCTTCCACGACCAATCAGCAACAATTCTTTCAGATATTCAGTCTGCATTGGGCGACGGTGCCGATATTACAGACGAATCCGGTCTTTTAGGTGCTATTCAGGAGATTTACACAAATCTCCAGAACTTCATTTCCTCACCGGTTTCCGACTCAGAGGCAAACCTTGTAATGTCTGCGTTTAAGAACTTAACTCAGGTTCTTTCACAAATGAATGCAAGACTTGACAACGTGCTCAAGCAACAGTATACAGATATGACTGTTACTGTAGATAAAACAAACAGAATATTAGAGCAAATTTCTCACATTAATAAAACTATTCGTGATAATATTGCTACAGATAACGATTACCAGGCAAACGAGCTCTTAGACAGAAGAAATTTACTTTTAGATGAGCTTTCAGGCTATTGTGACATTCACGTTACTGAAAATATGGATGGCACAATCGATTTGGATATTGGTGACCACAATGCGATCGACGGTATTAAGTACAACGTGCTTAATCTTTATCAGAATCAGGACGGCACAGTTGCTGTTACCTGGAGCGATACAGGTAAAAACGTTAAGCTGACAGGCGGTTCAATTCACGCTTACGTTGAGTTCCTTAACGGTCGCGGACCTTGTATGCAAAGCGGCAACGAAACTTCTGCAAACGGTCTTATGTACTACCGTGACAGAATCGATTCAATTGCAAGCGCGTTTGCAAAAATAGCAAACAGCTCAATTCCTGAATATGATGAAACAACCGGTCAGCCTAAGGTGGATGCAGACGGTAAGGTTGTTTACAAAGTATTACTCGCAGGTAAAACAGACAGCGGTAAAACAAACTCAAAAATTCCTGTTACTGCGGCAAATATTTCACTCAGCGACGAGTGGGTTAATAACGCAGCAGGTTACTTTATTTATAACAGAAACGAAACAATTGAGGATTACGCTTCAAACTTAGCTTCTGCTCTTATTGAAGATAAGTTTACGTTTGAGGCTTACGGCGAAACCTTTACAGGTACGTTTGCTGAGTACGAAATTGACTTCTTAGGAAAGCTTGCTACAGAAATCAGCTTCCAAGAGGGCAGACACGATGCTACTGAGCTTGTTGCAAACGACTTCCAGGGTCAGCGTGATTCAATTTCAGCAGTTTCTTCTGACGAAGAGGCAGCCGATATGATTGTTTATCAAAAAGCATACGAAGCAGCATCCCGTTTAATGACGGCTATGGATGATTTGCTCGATACAATAATAAACAGAATGGGTCGTGTAGGACTTTAATCTAATGAAAGGGTGAATAAGCAATGAGAGTTGCAGATAAAACAACGCAAAGAAACTACATTAAATATCTCAACAAAGCAAGAAATGACTATGCTGAAACAAATATGAAAATTGCTTCAGGTAACCGTTTCATTGAGTTGTCCAAGGATGTTTCTGCCGGTACAAGAATGCTTAACTCAAGAGTAGAGCTTTTTAAGGCAGACAAACAGCTTGCTAACGTTCAGGCTATTAATAGTGAATTTAAAGCTGTTGAAGATTCAATGCTTTCTATGAACGACGTGCTTAATGAAATTATAGGCACAAAGCTTATTAAGGCATCATCTGAAACCGTTGGTGAAACAGGCCGTGTAACAATTGCTGCCGAGCTTAAATCTATGAAGGAAGAGATTATTCAGTTCGCAAACTTAAAGTTCGCTACTAAATATCCCTTCGGTGGCTCTACTGCAAAGGTTGCTCCGTTCTCATTAAGTGACGACGGCAAGCTTCTTTACAACGGAGTAGACGTTAACTCTGTTCAGCAAAGAGCAGACGGAACAAAATTTTACGTAGATGAAAACGGCGTTGAGCAAGAAATAACAAAGGATAATCCTTTGTATATAGATATTGGCTTGGGTGTTCGTGTGGACGGTACCTCCTTCAACTCTGTTTCAGGCTTTGAGGCATCCTTCTCAGGTCTTCAGATTTTAGGCTTCGGTACAGATGCTGACACAGGTTATTCAAACAATATAATTAACCTTATAACAGACCTTGAGGACGCACTTGTTAATTACGACCCTGACAGATTTCATTCTCTTCAGGACCACCTTACCGCAAGGGTAGACGTTTTCAGAACAAATATTACAGATATGGGTGCGAAAACAAACTTCCTTGACACAATGGAAGAAAGACTCCAGAATCAGGTAGATAACTACAAATTCAGAATAGATGAGCTTGTAGGTATAAATGATGCTGAGGAAGCAACTAACCAATCAATGAACGACTACATTTTAAAGGCAGTTATTCAAATGGGCTCACAAATACTTCCTGTTTCATTATGGGATTATTTAAGATAAGCTTTATAAAAAACAAAATTAAACGGATTTAATTTTATAGTGTTGATTCACTAATTTTAGAAGGAAGGGATTTCAATGCAAGTTATCGAAATTAAAACTACGCCGGGTAAATACGAATTGGAAGTAACACCTGCAAAGTTGGAATATGATAATGATGCTATCCGCGATATGCACGTGCAGACAACACCGTCTACACTTAAAATTGATGCTAAAAATATATCTGTAAAAATCGATAGTTATGAAAGCCGTAAGTCTATAGGCTTAATGACTATGGGTGACAGATTCAGCTACGAGGCAAACCGTGGCAAGCAGCATATTGAGGAAAAAACAAGAGAGTACGTGGATATAGGCAAGCAAATGTCTAACATTCACGAGGGTGCAAACATTCCAAGCATTATTGCACAAAAAAGAATAAACGAAGGCGCTACACAGCTTGTTACTGCATATTTCCCAAGCGTTGGCCCAAGCATTTCTTGGGAGCCGAACGACCTTAATATGGAGTATACACCTGCTAACGTGGATATTAACTGGCAAGAGCTTGACCGCTCAATGACCTACATTGCAGGTAGCGTTAAATTCAACGTTGTTCAGCGCGCAAGTGTAGATATTGAATACGTTGGCGGTCCTAACTATTTCCCAAAAAGCTCCGCCCCTGACGCTGAACAGGACGCTGAGTAAAACACAAGGAGTCAAAAAGTTATGATTTACAAAACAAGAGACTTTGGTGAAAGAGAAATTCCGGATTCAAAGGTTATAGTTTTTAAACAACCAATTTTTGGTTTTGATGATTACACACGTTATACCTTGATTTATGACGAGGAAATTGGTGAGCAGATTGTTTGGTTACAATCTCTTGATGAGCCGGAGCTTTGTTTCTTGTTGTTCAACCCCTCTCAATTTGAAAGCTTTTACAAGCCTGAAATAACAGACGAGGATGAAAAGCTTTTAGGTACGGGCGAATACGTTTGTTGGTCAATTCTTTCCTTAAAAGAGGATTTTGAAGCATCAACAGTAAATTTAAAAAGTCCTGTTATTATTAACAGCACCACAGGTGTAGCAGCACAAATTATTTTAGAGCAGGACTTCCCCGTAAGACATCCTATAATGGAGGGGGAAAAATAATATGTTGTTGTTAACCAGAAAAGAGGGCGAATCTTTAATAATAGAGGTTGAAGGCCTTCAGGAGCCAATAGAAATCAAGGTTGTAGATATAAACAACCAGGTAAGAGTAGGCGTTACAGCACCAAAGGCTTGCAAAATATGGCGTGAGGAATTGTACCAGACAATTCAGGCAAACAAGCAAGCAGCTGCTCCCGCAGAGCTTCCTAAAGCAAACCTTAAATCAATGGTTAAAAAGCTTAGTGATGCTGCAAACGATAAATAAAGACAAACAGGGAAAGGGGTGTTAACGTTATGTCTCAGCTTTATGAAGACGTAATAGGTTGCCTCCGAGAAAAAACAAGACTTCTTAACGAGGTTGAAAAGTTAACCGACTTAATGGCGGTTGTTCCGCAGGAAGAGCTTTTAGACTGCACGGAAAAACGCGGTAAGCTTGTAGATGAAATAAAAATCATAGACGATAAGCTCAGAGAATTTGCAGGTATGGACAACGCAGTAAGAAACGTGCTTAACAACGTTTGCGAAAAAGATGAGTTGACCGACGACCTTTCAAGAATATACGTAGAGGTACTTGCTGTAAATGCTGTGTTAAACAGAATAAACAGTAACGACGACGTTATCAAAAACCGAATAGAGTACGAAAAAGAAAAAATTCTTAATAAAATACAGGTTTTTAACCAGGGTGGCGAGGCTGCTACTCAAAGGTATTACAAGTCTGTGCACGGCACAAGCTTTGCAACAGTCAACGTTTCCAGAGACATTAAGATATAAAGGAGTTGTTTTAAATGAATGTAAACTCAACATCTTCAGTTAGCTCTAACAATGGCTTTTCAGGTATGATTTCCGGTATGGATACCGACAGCTTAGTTGAAAAATTATTGTCCGGTACTCAATCTAAAATAGATAAACAAAAGGGCTTAAAAACTCAAACAGAGTGGAAAATAGAAAATTACAGAGACGTTATAACACAAATCAATAGCTTCTCAAGCAAATATTTTAATACCGCTTACGGCGCAAGCAGTAAGAATAACTTATCATCTGCAGCATTTTTCAATGCTATGACCTCTAAGGTATCAGGTGGTAATGCGGTTAAAATTATATCCTCTGCAGCAGGTGCTTCAACAGAGGATATGAACATAATTGTTAAGCAGCTCGCTTCTAAGGCAAAGCTTTCATCCTCAGTAAACGTAAGCGGTGAATCAGTGCTTCAGGGCGGTAAGGTTAATATTGACCAAATTAAATCAGTAATTGACCAAAATGGTGAATTTACCTTTACGCTTTCTTTAGACGGTGCACAGAAGGCTATAACCCTCAAGAAAGAGGATATAATGGATGCTGACGGCAACGTAACAGAGGATTCCGTTATAGATGCTTTGGGTAAAGAAATATCTCAAAAATTTGGTGGCTACGTAAAATTAAACACCAAAGAGGTTGATGGTGCTAAAAACGTAAGCTTAGCTATTGATTTTAACGGTGAAAAGGGTCACGAATTAAGAGTTACCGGTGCAAATGCAGGTGCATTCGGCTTTGAGCCGGGCGCTTCAACAAGAATAAGCACATCTTCAAAATTAAGCGATTTAGGCTTAACGGGTGACAGCTTCTCATTTGAAATTAACGGTGAGAAATTCTCATTTACTAAGGATAATACGGTAGCAGATGTTATAAGTGCTATAAATAAGAGCGATGCAGGCGTTAAGCTTTCATACTCATCTATTTCCGATTCCTTCTCGTTAGAGGCAACAGAATCCGGCTCAAAGTTTGGCATAAGTATTAACGAAACAGAGGGCAACTTCTTATCAAAGATTTTCGGCAGTGACAAATTTGAGAACGGCGCATTAAAGTCAGATGCAGTAGTAGCAGGTAAGGATGCAATAGTATCCATTAACGGCAACGAGTTCTCGAGAACGTCAAACAACTTTACAATAGACGGTGTTACCATGCAGCTTACAGCGGTAAGCGCACAAAAGTATGATGGTGCAGGCAACCCTATCGGCTACGAGGAAACAAAGATTTCTACCGAGCGTGATACCGAGGCTATTTTTGAAACAATCAAATCTTTTGTTGAAGATTACAACAAAATGATTGAAAAGCTTAACGGCTACGTTTACGAGGAGCCAACCTACCGTAAATATGCACCTCTTACAGATGCACAGAAGGACGAAATGACTGAAAGTCAGATTGAAAAATGGGAAGAAAAGTCAAAGCAAGGTCTCCTTTACGGCGATTCAACCATTCGTAACTTCCTTCAGAATATGAGAAGTGCACTTTATACAAAGTCTACAACCTCAAAGGTTGCTCTTTATGACATAGGCATTGAAACCTCAAGCAATAAAGAGGACAGAGGTAAGCTTGTTATTGATGAAGAAGCACTTAAAAGAGCTCTTTCAGAAAATATTGACGAGGTTGAAAAATTATTTGTCGGCACAAACGGTCTTGCAGATAAGCTTTCAGATATTATGGACCGTACCGCAAAGGTTAGTGCTGCAACCCCGGGTGAATTGGTTCGAATTGCAGGTGCAAAAGAGTCAAAGGCTACACAAACACAGTCTACTCTTTATAATGAGCTTAGAAAAATTGATGAAAGAATTTCAGTTCTTAATACAAGATATAACAAAGAAAAAGATAGATATTGGAAGCAATTTAACGCTATGGAAACTATCATTTCTAACTACAGCTCACAGAGTGCATATCTTGGTCAACAATTTACCTATTGATTTTTTCTGAGAAATAGTATAAAATGAGGGTGTATTATGGTAAATAATCCGTACCAACAGTACTCACAGCAGTACAAACAACAATCTGTTATGTCTATGACTGCTGTGGAAATGCTTACTGCATTATATGACGCTGCTATGAAGGATTTTGAATTAGCAAAAATTGCAAACAGTAAAAACGATATTCCCGGAGTGAATAAAAATCTTCAGAAGGTACAAGCAATTTTCAGGTATTTAAGAGGTAATCTTGATTTCAAATACGAAATATCTAAAAATCTTGACCAGCTCTACGAGTATTTTTTAAACGTTGCAATTCAGGCTAACATTAAAAAGGATTTTTCACAGGTTGACGACGTTATTGTGATGATAAAAGAGCTTCGCGATACATACGTTCAAGCCGACAAAATAGCTCGTTCATCCGGTGCAGGGGCTTAAAATTGTTAAATTTTAAGGAGAACTACTATGTTTTTCAATTCTTATGATTTTAAATTGCTTGAGGCAGGTACAAATCTTGCGTGGACTAAGCAGGAGCTTCATATGCAGAACATTGCTAACGTTGAAACTCCGGGCTACAAAGCAAAACAACTTGAATTTGTTAACGTTTTAAGCGAGGAAAGAAGAAATATTACTGCACAGAACATAATTGAAACTCAGGTTGTTGATGACCCTACTGCTTCAGTTCGTTCGGACGGCAACAACGTTAATATGGAAAAAGAGAGCATTGAGCTTTATAAGTCCTATGCTCAGTACAGTATGTTATTAACAAAGGTTAAATCTGAGTTCGACAAGTTCGGTTACGTTTTAAACAGTAATATGAAATAAGGAGTAAATTATGGGATTTTGTAATTCATTAGATATAGTTGGTTCTGCTTTAACGGCTGAGCGTTTCAGAACAGACATTATTACACAAAACATTGCAAATGAAAAAACAACTATGACTGAAAGCGGCGAGCCATACAGAAGACAGCAGGTTGTTTTACAGGAGCGTGCCATGACCTTTGAGGATGAGCTTTCAAAGGCACAGGGCGGCGGTGTAAGAGTAGCTCAGGTGGTAGAAAGTGAACGTGAGTTTACAAAGGTTTACGACCCTACAAACCCACTTGCAGATGAAAACGGCTACGTTACGTATTCAAACGTTGACACAACAGAGGAAATGATTGACTTAATGGCTGCCTCTAATGCATACCAGGCAAACCTTACAGCGCTATCTGTTGTAAAGTCAATGATTACAAAAACGCTTGAAATGAAAAAATAATAGCCTTTAAAACCTTTCGGGTTTTCCCGAAAGGTTTATTTTTTGTTAAAAATATTGTAAAATAAACAAAAAATATTGAAAAGTGTATAAAAATATGGTAAAATTATACTACTTTAGGGGAATATACGCTATTCGGGGGTGGCGGTATGGAAAATGCAATAAGCAGAAAGGTTAGCTTTGTAGAAAACGTTTTTTCTGCACATTTGCAGGAAAAGCAAATTGAAGAAAGCTACAAGTGTTTTACTGAGGATGCAGATATTTTTGGCTTAATACAGAATGGTACAATTCACGGTCTTCCTGCAATTAAGGCTGCATTGCGCACTTTTTTAACCTTTTCAAACGTTAATTGCGCAGTAAGCTTTTCGGGAGAAGCAGAAAAGACAATTGCACCGGGTGTAGACTCAGTTTATTTTGTTGCAGAAATAAAAAATAATGACACAGAGCAGGTTATGCTGCTTCGTGTTTCAGCAACGGTGGTGGAAAAGGACGGAGAGTTGAAGATTTCTACTCTTAACGTTTCTGTTATAGATAAAAACTCAGCGCCCGTGCGCTATTTTGTTGAGGAAGCTGAGTTGGGCTACGAAGCAAGCTTTTACAGCGAGGTTTTTAGCCAGGACGTTAAAGCGGGTATTTTAGGTGCCTTTGATGACGAAGGCTACACGGTTTACGTGGTAGATGAAAACTTTGTTAAAATGCTTGGCTATGCAAACAAAAAGGAGCTTCTTTTAGATATAAACAATAAGGTGCAAAACCTTGTTTACCCGGACGATATGATAAAGGTTGCCGAGGTTTTGGGCAAGGCTAAAAAAGCGGGAGATAAGTACGATATTTTGTACCGTGCAAGAAAAAAGAGCGGCAGATACATATGGCTTAAAGAAAACGGTAAGGTTGTTAAGGTGCAGGATAAGCTTGCCTACGTAAGTGTTTGTCACGACGTTACAGAAAACGTAGAGTACAAGCAAAAGCTCAGGGATACTGAAAATCGCTTTAAGCTTGCAATAAGCGGTGCAAAAATGCTTGTATGGGAGTATGACGTAAAAAATAAATGTGCGCGTTACCCACAGGGTACAGAAATAGGTGAAATTGGCAGAGAGGTAATTCTTTACGACTTCCCGGACAGACTTTTCAACAAGAGTGTAATTGTGGAGGAGCAGCGCGAGGAGTTCAAGGAATTCTACAAAAGAGTTGACTTCGGCGATGAAAAGGAATTAAAAAGTATTTTTTGGATGCTTGATGCCAACTCAAACACCAGACGCTGTGTAGAAATTCTTTACTCTGTTGTAAGAGATGAAAATGGTAATGCTATTACGGCTTATGGTATGAGTCGCGATATTACCGAGCAAAAATTCACCGAAAAGCGCTTTAAGGAAGAGCTTGCATTCAGGAACAAAATAGGTGACAAATTGCTTTCCACAGCTTGTGTTAACCTTACCTTGGGCGTTATTGAAAATATGAAGCACGGTGATACCTATGAAAAGGACGAGACTATTTTAACAACAATAGATTACCGTGAGCGCTCAGCCTTCTATTTGAAGGATTGTGACTTGACAGATGAGCAGAATGATAACGTTTCGGTAGAAAATCTTCTTAAGCTTTTCGAGCAGGATATAACCGAGGTAAGAGAAGAGTATTCGGGAATAACACCTGACGGCAAGAAAATTTGGATACGACTTGACGTTAATATTTTAAAGAGTCCGAAAACCGGAAATATACTTGCATTCTATTATAATAAGGATATTACCGAGGAAAGGCTCAGCTCTTTAATTTCAGAAAATATTCTTTCACAGAACTACCTTGAGGTAGGTCTTATAGATTTAGAAACTGATACCTACACAAGGTACCACACGGTAGGCTTCGATATCGCTCAGTTTAATAATACCTTCCCGTTCGAGAAGGGTATGGACCTGTTCTGCGAAAAGCGTGTTGTAGAGGCAGACCGCAAGAGAGTAAGAAAATATATGTCAGCGGCATACCTTACCTCTGCAATTGAAAAATACGGCAGCGTTGAATTTCAGTTTTTAGGACTTGACCGAGAGGGAAATGAAGAATACAACAGTATGCTGATTAAGCCTCTTAATAAGGATAAAACTGATATTTTAATTTCAACAAGGTCAAACGTAGATGCAATTGTAAGAGAGGGTCAAAAAAAGGAAAAGAAGCTTAAAAGGGCAATGGAAGAAGCCAAAAAAGCTAACGAGGCACGCTCCGATTTCTTTGCGGGTATCAGTCACGATATGCGCACGCCAATGAATGCAATAATTGGTATGTCTGCCTTAGGCTTGGAGGAAAGCAAGGACGAAACCATTAAAAAGTATTTTACTAATATAGATGCTTCCGCCCACTTCCTTTTAGGACTCATAAACGATGCACTTGACAGCTCTCAGGTTGAAAAGAATGCATTTAAATTAACGCTTGAGCCATATCCAATGGAAGAGTTCAGCCGTTACGTAAATTCTATGGTGCGCTCACTTTGTGATGCTAAAAAAATCAGCTTTAATATGACGGCTGACGAGCGCCTTGCAAAATGTATAATGACGGACAGGTTAAGGTTTAATCAGATTTTCTTCAACCTGCTTTCAAATGCAGTTAAATTCACACCGGAAAACGGAAAAATAGATTTTGATATTGAATTTATAAGCAGAGATGAAAATGCAACGATTCAACGCTTTATAGTAACGGATACCGGCATTGGTATGAGCCGTGAATTCCAAAAGAAGATGTTTAATCAGTTTACAAGAGAGGGTAATTCTTCGATGAATTCCTCGGGTACGGGTCTTGGCCTTTTCATAACAAAATACGTAGTAGAGCTTATGGGCGGTACAATAGCTGTTGAAAGCGAGGTAGGCAAGGGTACTAAGTTCATAGTTGAATTAGCCCTGCAGGAGGTCCCCGAAAGCGATACTGCAGAAATAAAAAGCAGCATAGAGGCAGAAGACTACGAAAGCATTTTAACGGGCAAAAGAGTTCTTCTTTGTGAAGATAATGAAATGAACAGCCAGATTGCTGTACGTGTTTTAGAAAAGAAGGGTATGCTCGTTGAGTGGGCACCCGACGGACAAGCAGGCTTTGACAAGTTCAACAATTCTGACGAGGGCTACTACGACGTAGTGCTTATGGACGTAAGAATGCCTGTTATGGACGGACTTGAGGCGACAAGGGTTATTCGTAATTTGGAAAGAATGGATTCTAAAAAGGTGCCTATAATTGCAATGAGCGCAAACACCAACAAAAAGGATGTTGAAACTGCTCTTAAGGCAGGTATGACAACGCACATAGGCAAGCCGTTTGACGTAAAAGAGCTTTATAAAATTATAAGCCTTGAGCTGATAGAAAAATAAAAACATACTAAAAGAAAGACTGTAAAAAACTTATGTTTTTTACAGTCTTTTTACGGATTTTACTTTAGAAAACGGAAAATCGTAGAATAATGTTATTAGAGGGTGATTGTACCCTGTTGGTTGTTAGTAAAAAAATTACGAAGGTAGGTGTCCGAATGAGCTTTATAGATACAAGCAGCTTTAGTCTTATGACCTCTTTAAATCATATAAGAAAAAACGCTAAGCTTGAAAGTAAATGGGAAAAAAGAAAACAAGAGGGCTTTTCCACAGAAGGTTTAACTGAACGCCAGAAGGACAACGTGAATTTTATTAACGCCTATAAGGAACAGCAAGAATTGCATCCTGAAGATAAAGAGATGCAAAGAATAACAAATAAAATTTACGCCGGCGGCGATTTAACCGAGCAGGAAATGCAGTATTTGCAAAAGAAAAACCCCGTTCTGTACCAAAAAATGCGTGCAATGGAAGCAGAAGCAAAGCAGTACGAGGAAGATTTAAAGCGTTGCAAAACTAAAGATGAAGCACAGCGTATAAAAATGAATAGAATCAACGCTTCAGTTGCAAGTATTCGTTCTGTTGAGAGTAATCCGAATATTTCAGATGCAGATAAATTAGCTTTTGCTCAGGCTGAGCAGGCGAAAATGCGTGAGATTGAAAAAATTACCACCAAATTCATTGAAAGCGGCGCTTACGCTGCTCTTCCTACAGATGCAGAAAAATTCCAAACAGAAAAAGAATTGGAAGAAGCAAAGAGAGAAGAAATGCAGAACACCGACAAAAAGCCGGAGGTTTCAGAAAATATTCAGGGAACAGAAAACAGAAAGCAGGAAACAGGCGAAGTAAAGACTGCGACAAGTGAAGAAATTGCAGAGGCGGTTAAAACTCTTGTTGGTAAAAACGATAAAACAGAGTTTAAAATTGGTGATAATAAACGCAACCAAACTGAAATTGAGCTTTCTGACGAATTCAGAAAAATTAAAAATTCAAAGGCGAAGAAAGCATACATTAAAGCGGTATTAGATTATAATATCACAACTGAATAACGCATATAAAAGTCCAAAGGAAAGTAGGTGACGAAATTGAGTTTTATAGATATAAGTAGTTTTAATTTAATGACTTCTTTGAATCATATTAAGAAAAATGGCGCTTTAGAAAAGCAATGGCAATATAAAAAGAAAAATGCCATAGCCGAAGATATGACAGAGCTTCAGAGGAAAAATGCAGAGTATAAAAGTTTTTTTGAGAAGTTAGAAGAACAGAATGGTGATGAAACGCTCCAGAGAATTATGAGTAAATGGCAAGCTGGCGGTAAACTTTCTGCTAATGAAATGCTATATTTGCAAAAGACAAACCCTACCTTATATCAGCAAGTTGTTAATTCTGAAAGAGAAGCTGAAGCTTACGAAGAAGAGTTAAGGAGATGCGAAACAAAAGACGAAGTTCGTCGTCTTAAAATGAACAAAATTAATGCTTCTATCGCTAAGATGCAATCTGCTGAAAGAGCAGGCGTGCCGGAAGGTGCAAGACTGGCTCTTGCACAGGCAGAACTCCATAAAATTCAACAAATTGAAAGAATTACGCTTAAATTTATAGAGAGTGGCGAGTTCGACAAATTGCCTACTGATGCAGAGAAATTTGAGGCGGAACAGGCGATTAAAGAAACACAGCGTGAGATTTTACGAGGTGATGATTCGGAAGTTGCCGAGCAAAGTTCGGAAATCAAAAATCAGGAAGAGGAAAACAGGAAGCAGGAAACAGGCGAAGTGAAGACTGCGACAACTGAAGAAATTGCCGAAGCGGTTGAAAAACTTGTTGGTAAAAATACTAAAACTGAGTTTAAAATTGGCGACAATAAGCGAAATGAGACTGAAATTGAGCTTTCTGACGAGTTCAGAAAAATCAAAAATTCAAAAGTGAAAAAGGCTTATGTTAAAGCGGTAATGGATTATAATGTTAATCAATAAAAACTAACCAGCAATTCTTTTGGGAATTGCTGGTTAGTTTTATTTTATATCTATTCCAAAACGCTTGAATCGTTCATAACTCTCATAGAGTTTTACATAGGGATAGGCTTCATCATCTAAAATATCAATAAGGTTTTTAAGGTTTTCTATTCGTTCATCAGTAGTTAAATTTTTGTTATTTTCCTGCCATTCAAATTTAATACTAAGTTCGTCTAGTTGTCTTTGTAAATCGTCCAATATAATCACTCCTCAACCATATTTTAAGGGAATATCCCTTAAAAGTCAATAAGGGATATTCCCTTGAGGCATAATTATCTTAAAGGTAAGGTGATTATGTTGTTTAAAAGAGTTCGTGATTTACGAGAAGATAACGATTATACTCAAAAACAAATAGCAGAAATTTTAAAGATACACCAGACAACTTATTCAGATTATGAAATTGGCAATTTGAATATCCCTGTTGATGTTCTTATTAAATTAGCTAAATTTTATAATACAAGTATTGATTATATTGTTGGTCTTACTGATGAAACTAAACCGTATAAATAGAAACAAACCCGACAAGTTCAACTTGTCGGGTTTGTTGTTTATTTCTCTGAAAGTATCTCACTTGCCCTTTTTAAAGCATCGTTAATGTTTCTCTGGAAGTTTTCTTTACCAATTCGTGTGTAAAGCCCGGATTTTTTGAGTGCTTTTAAAGGCTGCTCGTTCGCGTGGGAGATTATAAGCGTTTTACCTTTTTTCTCAAAGTTTTTAAGTATTGCTTCAAAAGCGTGAATACCGGTTGCATCAATTGCAGGAACGCTTCTCATTCTTAAAATAAGTACCTTTTTGTCTGTAGAAGAAAGTGTATCTGTAAATTTAGTTGCAGCACCAAAGAAAATAGGTCCCGTAATTTCAAAAACAGAAGCACCTTTTGGAACAACCTTTAAGTTAACGTTATCACTGTCTGTTGCTTCGTCAATTTCTTTCCAGCCGTAAGCGTTTGTCTCATCACTCATACGCTTCATAAAGAGAAGTGTAGAAAGAATAAGACCAACCGCAATAGCAACAACAAGGTCAAAAGCAACAGTGAGCACAAAGGTTAAAACTAAAACGAATATATCGCTTTTAGGTGAAGTTTTAATAATTGCTTTAAATTCACGCCACTCACTCATATTGTAAGCAACTATAAAGAGAATTGCCGCAATTGTTGGCATTGGAATGTAAGAAGCAAGCGGCATTAAAACAAGTAAAACCAAAAGAAGAATTACTGCGTGTACCATACCTGCAATTGGTGTTCTGCCGCCGTTTTTAATGTTTGCTGCAGTTCTTGCAATAGCGCCCGTTGCGGGAATACCGCCAAAGAGTGCAGAGCCTATGTTACCTACGCCTTGTGCTACTAATTCCATATTTGAGTTGTGTCTGCTGCCAATCATACCGTCAGCAACAACGCACGAAAGAAGTGACTCAATAGCGGCAAGCACCGCAATTGTAACCGCATCCGGGAAAACTGCCTTTATTGTTTCAAATGAAAATTCCGGAATAGAAGGAGTTGGTGCTTTTGATGAAATTTCATATAAGTCACCAATGGTAAGAACGTCTAAATCTAAAAAGTGAACGAGTAATGCAGAAATAAGAATTGCAAAAATTGATGGCGGAATTTTCTTTATGAATTTAGGCAGTACTATTAAAATCACAAGAGAAATTACACCAATTAAGGCAGCCATTGGGTTTATGGTTGTAATAGAGTTTATAATTTCTTCAATTTTTTCAACGGTTTCAACGGGCGAGCTTTTAAAGGTGAGACCTAAAAAGTCTTTTATTTGACCTATAAGAATTGTAAGCGCAATACCTGAGGTGAAGCCTGTTGTAATTGTAAAAGGAATAAATTTAATAAGGCTGCCGAATTTACAAACGCCCATAATAATGAGCATTACACCTGCCATAAGGGTTGCAATAACGAGTCCCGAAAAGCCGTTTGTTGCAATAATGCCTGCAACAATTGAGGCAAACGCAGCAGTAGGACCCGCAATCTGTACACGGCTGCCGCCTAAAAAGGAGATTAAAAAACCTGCTACAATAGCGGTGTAAAGACCCTGCTCAGGTGTTGCACCGGAAGCAAGTGCAAGTGCAATAGAAAGCGGTAAAGCAATAATTGCAACAATAATACCCGCGGTAACGTCTTTTACAAATTGACCCTTGTTGTAGTTTTTTATTACCGAAAAAAGCTTCGGTTTAAGCTTTGTCATAATACCCCGACCTATTTTTAAATTTTTTAACAGAGGATATTATACACCTGTAAATTACACTTTTCAACAAAATTTAACACAACAAAAAAATTCCTATGTATTCACCTAAAAATCGGAATACATAGGAATAAATTTATAGAAAATTACAATATATTATATGTTTAAATTATAATTCCTTTTTCTTAAAGTGGTCATCATACGTTGAAGCTCTATTTCAGTTCTTCTGTGCTCAGAAAAGCTTTCGGCATTTCTTAATTGCTCCTTTTCTTGCTCTAAAAGCAATTGTGCCTTTACCTCGTCTACGTCCTCGGGCCACTCTAACAGGTGAGTGAAAACTAAAACGTCGTTTGGTCTTACCTCCATAAAGCCGTCGCCTACAAAGGCTTTTTTTAATTCATCACCCTGGCGTATTTTAATTTCACCCGGAGGTAAAGCAACTATCATTGGTTGGTGACCGTGCAGCACGCACAATTCACCGTCAAGTGCGTTGCAGGTTACAGAGTCTACCTCACCGGAAAAAAATTGCTTTTTTGGGGTGAACATCTCTAGTTTAAATTTAGGCATATTATTCACACCTTTTAAAGAGTTTTTGCTTTTTCTCTTGCATCCTTAATGGAGCCTACCATAAAGAAGGCTGCCTCGGGAATATCGTCAGCCTCGCCGTCAATAATTTGTCTGAAGCTTTCAATGGTGTCCTTAATAGGTACAAATTGACCCTTAACACCCGTAAAAGCAGTAGCAACGTTCATAGGCTGGGAAAGGAATTTTTGAATTTTTCTTGCTCTGTAAACGGTGAGGCGGTCTTCTTCAGAAAGCTCCTCCATACCGAGAATTGCAATAATATCCTTAAGCTCTGAATATCTTTGTAAGCATTCCTGAACACCGCGTGCTACTCTGTAGTGGGTTTCACCAACTATTTCGGGCTCAAGAGCACGGCTTGTAGATTCAAGCGGGTCAACAGCAGGGTAAATACCAAGCTCTGAAATGCTTCTGGAAAGAACGGTTGTAGCATCAAGGTGTGTAAATATTGTTGCAGGAGCAGGGTCTGTAAGGTCATCTGCAGGCACGTAAACAGCCTGAACAGAGGTAATAGAGCCCTTAGAGGTAGAGGCAATTCTTTCCTCTAATTCACCTAATTCGTTTGCAAGAGTAGGCTGGTAACCAACAGCACTCGGGAGTCTGCCTAAAAGTGCAGAAACCTCGTTACCTGCCTGAACGTATCTGTAAATATTATCAATAAACAAAAGCACGTCCTGGTGACGCTCGTCACGAAGATACTCTGCCATAGTAAGACCGGTAAGAGCAATTCTCATACGGCTGCCTGAGGGCTCGTTCATCTGACCGAAAGCGAGAATTGTTTTGTTTATAACACCGCTTTCGCTCATATCGTGCATAAGCTCGTTACCCTCACGGCTTCTTTCACCAACACCGGTGAAAACCGAGTAGCCACCGTGATTTGTTGCAATATTATGTATCATTTCCATAATAAGAACGGTTTTACCAACACCTGCGCCGCCGAAAAGACCTATTTTACCGCCTTTTGTGTAGGGAACGAGTAAGTCTATAACCTTAATACCGGTTTCAAGCACCTCTGTAGCAGGCTTTTGCTCATAAAGTGAAGGCGGGTCTCTGTGAATAGGAAGCTTGCGGTCTGCCTTTATTTCGCCCTTACCGTCAATAGGTCTGCCTAAAACGTCAACTACTCTGCCTATAACGTTATCGCCAACAGGCACCATAATGCCGTTGCCGTCGGAAACTACCTTTAAGCCACAGGAAAGACCCTCGGTGGCTTCAAGCGCAATTGTACGCACGGTATTTTTGCCAACGTGCATAGCAACCTCTACGTGCTTGTCGGTCTCTTCAATTGTGAGAAGTGTGTTAATAGGCGGTAGCTTTCCGCTGAAGCGTACGTCAATAACCGGTCCGGAAATTTTAATTATTTCACCTTTGTAAACTATATTCATAAAAATAAATCACCCTTGTAATTCTGTTGCCGCAGCAATTTCTGTTATTTCGTTAGTGATTTGAAGCTGACGAGCAGCATTAAGCTCCTTTGAAAGAGCCTCAATCATTTCATCCGCATTTTTTGTAGCGCTTTGCATTGCATTCATTCGTGCAATGTTTTCACTGACTGCAGACTGCATAAAAACGTCGTACATAAAGCCCGTTACGTACTGGTAAACAATTTGTTCAAAAACAGCCTCAACAGAGGGCTCATAAAGCATCTGAGCGCGCTTGTCGCTTTCAAAATCTATATCGAGAAAATCTCGCCTTAAAAGCGGTAAAAGTCTTTTTACACACGGAGCTTGCACGGATGAAGATACGTACTCGGTGTAAACCAAGAAAACCTCTTTGTAGTTGTTTGTAAGGAACAGCTCAATAAGCTTTGAAGCAACCTGGTCTGCAAGGTTAAGCGTAGGGTGTTGAGAAGCCCCGTACCATGAAAACGCAGGCTCAATGCCACGGTTTTTGAAAAGCCGGTCACCTATAATGCCGAGTGAAATAACCAGTGGGTTTTCGTGCTCTGCCATTTTTTCAAGAGCCAAATTTACAACGCTTGAATTGTAGCCACCGCAAAGCCCCTTGTCGGAGGTTACCACAACAAAAACCGCACTACCGTGACTGCGTTCTTCTATGAACTTGTTTGTTAAGTTGTTGTTCTTTGTTTTTGAAAGAATGTCCTTAATAGTAGTACGCAGTCTTTCCAAATAAAAAAGGTTATAGTCAATGCTTTGCATAGCCTTTTTCATTCGTGAGGTGGACAGCAAATACATGGCATTTGTAATTTTTCTTGTTTGTTCAACTGCCTTGAGATGTTGCTTTATTTCGTTAGCGTTACTCATTGTTTAAACTCCAGCATTGTTTTAGTGAAAATCTTTTCAATAGCGTCGGTAATATCACCGGTATTATTGATTTCTTTCACGTAATCGGGGTATTGGCTCTGAATTAAATCTAAAAGCTCCTCAGCCTTTGCTTTAATTTCCTTTTTAGGCACGTTTTCAAATACGTCGAGCTTATATGCAAGAAGAACGGCAACCTGCTTAAAGAGTGTAAGCGGCTCACCCTTGCCTTGCTTTAATAGCTCTGTAAGACATTCACCGCGTCTTAAAAGCTTTGCGGTAGATTCATCAACATCACTGCCGAAGCGTGTGAAAATAGCCATTTCTCTGTATTGAGAAAGCTCAATACGAAGTGTACCCGAAACCTTTCTCATGGCCTTGTGCTGTGCACTTCTGCCAACACGGGAAACAGAAAGACCTGTGTTTATAGCAGGGCGCATACCGCTGTGGAATAATTCACTTTCTAAGTAAATCTGACCGTCTGTAATAGAAATTACGTTGGTTGGAATATAAGCAGAAATATTACCGCCCGTTGTTTCAACAATAGGTAATGCGGTAATGCTGCCGCCGCCAAGCTTTTTGGAAAGGCAGGCGCTTCTTTCAAGAAGTCTTGAGTGAAGGTAGAAAACGTCGCCCGGGTATGCTTCACGTCCGGGTGGTCTGTGAAGCAGAAGGGACATTGCACGGTATGCAACAGCGTGCTTTGACAAGTCGTCGTAAATAACCAAAACGTCTTTACCTTCCTGCATAAAGCCTTCTGCAACGGTACACGCACAGTATGGTGCAAGGTACTGTGTTGCAGGAGAATCTGAAGCAGTTGAAGCAACAACTACCGTATATTCCATAGCATCGTTTTTATTAAGATAATCTACAACCTGAGAAATGTTAGAGGCTTTCTGTCCTATGGCACAGTAAACGCAAATAACGTCCTTTCCCTTTTGGTTGAAGATAGTATCAAGCGCAATAGAGGTTTTACCCGTTTGTCTGTCACCAATAATAAGCTCACGCTGACCGCGACCTATGGGCACCATACTGTCAATAGCAAGTATACCTGTTTCAAGTGGCTTCGAAACAGGCTCACGGTCTATAATTGTAGGTGCAGGTCTTTCTGCAGGTAAATATTTTTTTGCCTCAAGCGCTTTACCGTCAATAGCCCTGCCTATAGGGTCAATAATTCTGCCTAAAAGCTCAGGACCTACGGGTATTTCAGCAACTCTGTTAGTGCCCTTAACCTTGTCGCCAACGCTTACTGCATCTGCACTGTCAAAAAGAACAGCACCAACACCGTCCTCGTTAAGGTCAAGAGCCATACCGTAAATTTCTCCGTCAAATTCTAAAAGCTCGCCGTAAAGACGGTTTTTAAGCCCTGAAACAGTAGCAACACCGTCACCAACAGACGAAACCTTACCGCACTCATAAACAATGGGTGTAGCTGAGAAGCTTTGAAGTCTGCTTTTTAGGTACTCGTTTTTTGTTGTGAAAATTTCACCTGACATCAGCTTCACCCCCGTTCTTAATGTGCTTTCTGAGGCGTTCAAGCTGTGTTTTTATGCTGTTGTCGTAAACAACACCATCAAGATTGATTATAAAGCCGCCGATGATTGAGTTGTCTATTTTATACTCGAATTCAATATCCTTACCAAGCTTTTTCTTTAATTCATCACAAAGATATTTGTAGGTAGGAATAGTGATGTTATCGGCAACTATAATAGTAGATTTACGCATCTATATCACCATTACTTTTTAATGAATCAAGAAAATCTTCAATAAAACGCTTGTTGTCTGTGTCGTCAAACTCTCTTTTTAAAAGAGCGGCAGAAGCATCAATAGCAAGGTCGACAATTTCATCGCGCGAATTTTCAAGCATTTCCTCTTCTTTTTCTTTTGCGTTTTTGTTTGCCTTATCAACAATTGCTTTAGCTTGTTCTCTTGCAGAACTTATAATCTCTGTTGCCTCAGCCTTAGCGTTGTTAATGCCTTCTTTAATTGCATCTGCCTTGGCATTTTCGCAGTCCTCAAGAAGAGTGTTGTATTTTTCCTTCATTTCAGTAGCGTCCTTAAGGCTTTTTTCGGCATCTGCTTTTTGAGCTTCAAGTCTTTCAGTTCTTGCATCAAGAAACTTTTTAACAGGATTATAAGCTAATTTTTTAACAACAAGGTAAAGCACAATTATGCTGACTATGTTAATCAAAAGATCGGCAATAAGGTCTTTTGACATACCCAAAGATTGTAACATATCCATAATAAATACACCTTAAATTTAAATTATTTGCCTGAAAGAATAAGAGCCACAACGAAAGCGTAGATAGCTGTTGATTCTGCGAGAGCACAACCTAAAAGAAGGATTGTCTGAATTTTACTTGCTGCTTCCGGTTGGCGTGCAACTGACTCAACTGCCTTTGCAGTTGCGAAACACATACCGAAACCTGCACCGAGTGCTGTAAGCATTGCTATTGCTGAACCCATAATAAAATACCTCCAAAATAAATATGAATTTGATTTATTTTTAATTTTATTTTTATATTATTCTTCAAGACCTTCCATTGCTTCATCAATAAACGTAAGTGAAAGGGTAATGAAGATATACGCCTGAATAAGCGGGTGGAAAAGGTTAAAGTATAAACCTGCAATGCCGGGAATACCCGAAGCATAGCCACCAAGAGCGCCTTTTAAAAGTTCCATAACTATCATACCGCCGAGCATATTACCGAAAAGACGGCAGGCAAGCGAAATAGGAATTGCAACGTCGCTGACTATTTTCATTGGAATCATAATCGGTCTCATTGCAACCATAGGACCGCCCATTGCCTTGAATCTTCCGCCGATTCCAAGCTTTTTAAAGCCGAAGTAGTTAAGAAGGACAAAGGTTATAAGACCCATAGAGAACGTAACAACCAAATCTGAGGTAGGAGCTCTCAAGCCGAATAACTCAAAGCTTGCACTGAATATTAAATAAATTGCAAGCGCGAACATATACGGTGCAAGACTTTTACCTGCTTTTTTACCGGTTGCATCTACACAAAAGCTTTCAACCGTTTCAACACAGAGCTCCATAACGTTCTGGAAGCCTGTAGGCTTTTCCTTGAATTTCGGAAATACAAGGAATCTGAAAAGAAGGCAAAGAACAGTAACAATTAAAACAATAATCATTGTGTAAATTGTGGTTTCGCCTAATTTAAAGCCGAACAAATCAATCGAGCTTCTGTCACTGAACATTGAAAACTCAATGTGCATAGCACCTAAGTGTTTGCCGGAGAACCAAGTTATAAACACACCTAAAGCAAACCAGATGCTTATAAGCATTCCCGAAAAGCACAGCGTTTTAAGTCTTTTCTTCTTTTTGAATTTTTTTCTGTCGATTTCATCACCAAAGTTTTTAAGCACACCCTTAAAGTGGATGTTACCAACAAGAGAAAGGACAAATACTACTACGCTTACGCCGATTTTAATTAAATCAGCAGTGCTCATTTATTATCATCTCCTTTGTTTGAGGTTTCTTTTTTGTCGTTTCTTTTAGAAAACAGTAAAATCACAGGTATTGCAGCCGCAACTCCGACTGTGTAACCGATACCCAAAAGCTTTACGGACTCCATAAAGAAAAAATAAACAAGTGAAAAGGCTACACCGTAGGAAATAAATTTTGCAAGTAAAAATATGACGGAATTAGTCATATTGCCCTTCAAAACGTTTTTTAAAACAAGGCTTAAAAGTGCAACCTCAAATGCGCCGTAAAGAGCGCCTGAAATTATAAAAATCATATATGCTTTTCACCCAATCTTATTTATTACACATACACCTTAATTCTATGCTTTTTTTTAGAATAAGTCAATATAAAAGAAACTAAAAAAGCGACGTTTTTGCCGTTGTTTTCACTAATTTTTTTTGTGCAATATTGGCTATAATTACATTGTCTTTTTTTATTATTTATGGTAAAATAACCTGTATATTAAAATTCTTTTTGAAGGGTGAAAAAACAATGTTTAAAAACGCAAGGGTTGCATTGAATTACAAGGTCAACGGTAACGTAGTAGCTTTTGCTCAGAACAATGAAGATTTAGCAGTAAATTATTCATTCGACGGCAAGCTCCTTAAGGTTGCATTAAAGGCTGCAAGGGAGACGGAGTTAGTTAACCTTAAGGTCAGTGTGGATTATAAGTATCCCGATGACGTACGCATTATGCCAAACGGTTACCAGAGCTGGAGCCGTACAAGGGAGTACAAAAAGAACGAGCATTATAAGGGAATGAACAAGCTTGTAAAATCAATTCCTTTAGGCTTTAATATGGCGGGCTGCAGCGGTGACTATATGTTCAGAGAGTATCCTGAGAAGGCAGGCGTTTTTCACGGCTACACCTATTCCTACGTTCGTACGGGCAGTGAGTTTACCCTTTTGGGCAGCTTAAGCGAGCAGGAGGGCTACACAGTTTTACACTTTGATGCAAATGAAAATACAATCGTTATTGAAAAGGATTTGGAGTGTAAAGTTATAAACGGTGAGGTTGAGGTGCTTAAGCTGGTTGTTTTAACCGGTGAGCACGATGCTGTTTTTGACGAGTACTTTAACCTTATGGGTATAGAAAAACCGAAAACAAACAGAATAAACGGTTACACAAGCTGGTACAACTACTATACGGATATTACAGAAGAAATTATTATTCGTGACCTTGAGGCGTTAAAGGCAACGGGTGCCGATATTAACATATTCCAAATAGACGACGGCTACCAAAGCTTTATAGGTGACTGGGAAACACCAAACGAAAAATTCCCTAAGGGAATGAAATATATAGCAGATGAAATTCACTCAAAGGGCTGGCTTGCAGGTCTCTGGCTTGCTCCCTTCTATATTCAGAAGAATTCTGTTGTTGCTAAAAATCATCCCGAGTGGATTGTTAAAAAGCCTGACGGTAAACCTATTTACGGCTTTGTAGGCATTGGCAGAGATTGCTATACTCTTGATTTTTACAACCCTGAGTGTGCTGCATACATTAAGCAGTTCTTCAACACGATTCTTAACACCTGGGGCTTCGATATGGTTAAGCTTGACTTCCTTTACACCGCCTGCATAGTTCCGAGAAACGGAAAGAGCCGCGGTGAAATCATGTGTGATGCAATGGCTCTTTTAAGAGAGTGTGTTGGTGAGAAGCTTATTCTCGGCTGCGGTGTTCCGTTAGGACCTGCATTCGGCAAGGTAGATTATTGTCGAATCGGTAGTGACGTAGACCTTGTGTTTGAGCCCGTTCCTGTAAAGGGAACTGTTAACAGAGAAATTGTTTCTGTTCAGACGGCAATTAAAAATACAATTTTCCGCCGCGGACTTAACGGCAGAGTATTCGGTAACGACCCGGACGTATTTTATTTAAGAAATGCTCTTAAAGAGGTTGAGGGTGACAGAAAGAGCAAGAAAAAGCTCAAATTCACCTGGGAACAACGAGTTTTATGGGCAGACCTTTGCAGAAGCTTAGGTACAATTATATTTACCTCTGACAATGCTGCAAATTATGATGAAAAGCAAAGCGCAGAGCTTATGAAAACCTACAGTGCACCAACGGTAAAGGTGCTTGATGCTATTTACGAGGGTGACAACGTAGTAAAGCTTACCTGCGAGGAAAACGGTAAGAAATTTGAGCATTTCATCAACTGGAATACAGGCGAAAATAATAAGGTAGATTTATAACAGAGGAGGAAGAAAAATGAAATATTCAAGCATTATTAATAAAATGACTCTTGAAGAGAAGGTTCGTTTTTGTTCAGGTAAAGATTATTGGCATACAGATGCTATTGAGGAGTACGGCATTCCTGCAATTCTTTGGAGCGACGGACCTCACGGTATTAGAAACAGCGTAGGCACAAAGGATAAGGAAAAGAAAAAGGAATTGAAGGAGCAGCAAAAGAAAAGCGATAATTTTTTAGGCGGTGTGCCTGCAATTTGCTACCCGACTGCAGCAACAACAGCTTGCTCCTGGAATCCCGAATTGATTTACCAAATGGGTGTACGCTTAGGTGAGGAATCTCTTAAGGAAAAGGTTTCCGTGCTTTTAGGCCCCGGTACAAATATGAAGCGTTCACCGCTTTGCGGCAGAAACTTTGAGTATTTTTCAGAGGACCCGCTTCTTGCAGGTAAGCTTTCAGCAGCATTTTGTAACGGTGTTCAAAGCAAGGGTGTAGGTACCTCCTTAAAGCACTATGCGGTAAATAATCAGGAGACACGCCGTATGACGGTAGATGCTGTTGTTGATGAGCGTGCTTTAAGAGAAATTTACCTTACAGCGTTCGAAATTGCTGTAAAGGAAGCACAGCCTTGGACAATTATGTGTATGTACAACCGTCTTAACGGTATTTACGGTGCTGAAAACAAATGGCTCCTTACAGACGTTTTAAGAAAAGAATTCGGCTTTAAGGGTATGATTGTTACTGACTGGGGTGCAGAAAACGAGCGTGTTCCGGGTCTTCTTGCAGGTCAGAATCTTGAAATGCCTACGTCAAACGGTGAGGGTAACAAGCAAATTGCAGAGGCAGTTCGTGAGGGTACAATTTCTGAGGATCACCTCAACGAAATGGTAGACGGCGTTCTTGATGTTATTTTTAAAGCTGCTGACGTTTTAGGTGAGCACACCTACAACGAAGCAGAGCACCACGAATTTGCAAGAAAAGTTGCACAGGATTCTATGGTACTCTTAAAAAATGAAGAGAATATTCTTCCTCTTAAAAAGGATAAAAAATATGCGGTAATAGGTCAAATGGCTAAAAAGCCGCGTCATCAGGGTGCAGGTAGCTCACTTGTTAATCCTATTAAGCTTGACAATGCGTTTGATACAATGTTTGACCGCGGTATTAACGTTACGTATTCAGAGGGCTATGCACTTACTAAAAAAGAAAGCAAAAAGAAGAGCGCAGATGCATATATTAACGAGGCTGTAGAGGCAGCAAGAAATGCAGACGTTGCATTAGTATTTGTCGGTCTTACAGACGTGTTTGAATCTGAGGGCTTTGACAGAAGCCACTTAAGAATTCCACCTGAGCACGTAGCACTTATAGAAGCAGTAAAAACAGCAAACGAAAACGTTGTGCTTGTGCTTGCAGGCGGTGCAGTAGTAGAAATGCCTTGGGAAAATAATGCAAAGGCAATTCTTCACAGCTTCCTTGGCGGTGAAGCAGGCGGCAGTGCAGTGGTTGACCTTCTCTTTGGTGACGTTAACCCATCAGGTAAGCTTGCAGAAACGTATCCTTATGCACTTGAGGATACACCTTGCTACGACTACTTCCCGGGTAATACAACAACTGTTGAATACAGAGAGGGCATCTTTATTGGCTACCGTTATTACGACACAGCTAAAAAAGACGTGCGCTACCCATTCGGCTACGGTCTTTCTTATACAAAATTTGAGTACAGTGACATTTCTGTTTCAAATTCTGATATTAACGATACAGATAAGATTACCGTTAAATTCAAAGTTAAGAACGTTGGTGACGTAGACGGTGCGGAAATTGCTCAGCTTTACGTTTCTAAAGAAGAAAGCAAAATCTTCAGAGCAGAAAAAGAGTTAAAGGGCTTTAAGAAGGTGTTCTTAAAGGCAGGCGAGGAAACAGAAATTGAAATTGAGCTTTCAAAGAGAGCCTTCGCATTCTATAACGTAGAAATTCACGACTGGCACGTAGAGAGCGGTAAGTACAATATTCTTGTTGGTGCTTCCTCAAGAGATATTCTTCTTACAGCAGCAGTTAACGTTACCTCTACCTGCAAGGCAGAGGTGCCGGATATGAAGGCAATGTATCCTTCATATATGAATGCAGACGTGAAGAACGTTACAGACGAAGAGTTTGAAAAGCTTTTAGGCTACCCGATTCCTCAAAAGGACGTTGTGGCTTACCCACACCTTACCTTTGCAAATACGCTTGAGGATTCCTGTCACGGTAAAAACGGTAAGAAAATAGTTGGTCTTATCGGTAAAATTCTTGGTACGGACGGTATGGCTTACGCTATTGCCGTGCAAACACCTGTTAAGAACTTTATTTCAATGTCAATGGGCGTTTTCAGTCCTGAAATGGCAAACCGACTTCTTGATATTCTTAACGACAAGGAGCGCTTAGGCTGGGGTATTGTAAAGCTCATAGTTAAGGCTCTTCCGAGCGTAATTAAGGGGTTGCCGGAATTACTTAATAACATCTAATTGGTGTTTTAATTCGGAATTATATTCGCTTCGCTCAAGTGAATAGTGAATAGTTTCGGGACCTACGGTCAGCTATTGTAATTTCATAACAAAAAATTATCCTATCATTTTTCAGTTTACGAAAACCGGAATGGTAGGATTTTTTGCCGTTTAAATTTAAAAATCAACCGCTTACTTTAAATTTCACACATAAACAAAAATTTATGATATAACATAAATGAAAGGAGTTGGTGATATGGATTTTCAACTGATAATAGATAAAGAAAATGAAGAAGTTATTACGGCAAGAGTAAAAAAAGCAAATGAATTAACAGAAAAAATTGAAACTCTTGTAAAAGAATATGTTGGCGAAAACAAAATTGTAGTTTTTAGCGAAGATGAAACAATTATTTTAGAATTACAGGAAATTGAGTGTGTTACTGTTATTGATAATAAAGTATGGGCAATAACAGAAAACGGGGAATTCTTAATAAAAAGTCGTCTTTACGAAGTTGAAAAAACACTTCCTTCTTCATTTATAAAAATAAATAAATCATCAGTTGCAAATATCAGTAAAATTAAAAAATTTATATCTACCTACAGTGGTGCAGTTAATGTTGAATTTAAGTCGGGTTATACCGATTATGTTTCAAGAAGATGTTTGCCACAAGTTAAAAGGAGGCTAATAAAATGAAAAAATATGTAATTGAGTTTTTAAAACGAGGAATGAGTTTTTGTTTTGGTGGACCACTCGTGTTAGCAATCGTATATGGTATATTAGGTTTAGTTGGTGCAGTTGAAAATTTTACAGTAGGTGAGGTTGTAACAGGAATATTTTCATCAACTCTTTTAGCTTTTATTGCTGCAGGAGTTACTGTTATTTATACTATTGATAAAATTCCAACATTTACTTCTGCTCTTATTCACGGTGCAGTACTTTACCTCGATTATATTCTTCTTTATCTTTTCAACGGTTGGCTTCAATCATCGCTTAAACCAATAATGATTTTTACAATTTGTTTTGTATTAGGTTACTTAATTATCTGGGCGATTGTTTTTGTAGTAACAAGAAAATGTACAAAAAAGTTAAATGAAAGTTTAAATTGAATTTTTACTGAATCAAAGTTGTATAAATAAAAACTACATTCTTTCATAAATTATAAATGAAAGAATGTAGTTTTATTTAATCTGTATTTGATTACAATTGTGTCGCAGACCCTCAACTCAGCACTCTGCATTCTGCATTCGTTATTTAACGTGCCCCGTGTGCTTCGGGAATAAAATCTTCTTCATTCTCGGCACCAAAAAGTCAATCCACGCGTGGAAATAAGCACCCTTTAACACGTTCTTTAACGCATCACCTAAAACCCTTGCTTTCTTTTCAAGACCGGGGTAAACGTCGGGGTACATAGCAATTTTATCACCGTCAAATTTAAACGTGAGAATTCTCTTTGCAACTGCAGAAAGTGCCCTTATTGTAACAGTAAGAGTGCTTTCGTCCTCCCAGTGTGCATCAGCAATAACCTTATAGGTAAGACCGCTTAAATGAATTTCACCGTTAAGACGGGTGCCGTTCATACCAACGGGAATAGTGTTCTTTTCGCCACCGTCTTCAGACCAGCTGAAATGAAAGCCGTACTCGTTAAATTTAAAGGAAATATCCGTCATATTACCGCCCGGGTTTTCAAGGTAATAAACAACGGGCATAGGTAATGCACTTACGGGTAGGTGAGCAGCCTTGTTGACAAAAATAGGCTTTCTTAAAGAATAAACCTTGCCCTCAATTTCTTTTTCTAAAGAACTTCTTTCAGTAACAATAGGTGGTTTTTCCGGTGCTAATTCACATTTAACGCTATCCTCTGTGTCAATTTCTTCAATAAAAGCATCTTTTATATATTTCCATATAATATCAAGTGTCTGTTGAAGATTTGAGTTTGTACTTGTTGTAATTACACAAGCGTCATAGTCGGGAATTGCAATGGCATATTGTGAATAAAGTCCTTCACAGCGGTAGGTGTTTTCCATTCCGGCACATCTCCAGAAACCATAGCCATAACCTGCTTTGCAATCCGGTTTTGCCTGTGAACCGGAGTTGTCGTTATGGTAGCTTGTAGCGTCTTTTGTCCACCATTCGGGAATTACCTGTTCACCGTTATATTTGCCGCCATTCATATAGCAAAGAATAAGCTTTGCTATATCCTCGGTCTTTAAGAAAAGTCCCCAGCCGCCTGCCTCAATTCCCATAGGTGATTTTTCCCACACGGGCACGTCTATTCCGAGCGGCTCAAACAGACGGGGAGTAAGGTATTCGGTAACAGACGTTTTTGCTACTCTTGAAATAGCAGCGGCAGCAACGTGGAAGTTATCGTTTATATATCGCCAGTCTGTACCGGGCTCAAATGCCCATTTTGCGGCTAAAAAAAGCTTAATCCAATCCTTTTCACTCCTGCCCTTAACAGAAGCAGCCTTGCCGCTTGTCATAGAAACAAGGTGAGCAATTGTAAGTTTTTCTAAATATTTGTCGCGCTTTTTGGGCTTGTAGTCCGGGAATATATCAAGGAATTTTGTTTCCTTGGTTAAAAGACCTTCATCTAAAGCAAAACCAAAGGCAGTAGCTAAAAAGCTTTTGCTTACAGAGTACACCATGTGCGGGTCGTTTTCGGTAAGCGGTGCTTGCCAGGTTTCTACCGCAACCTTGCCGTGACGTAAAATCATAAGACTGTGTAATTCACAATCCTCCTTTTGCATTTCGTCAAGCATTGCTTTAATAACCTTTGAGGAAATGCCCGCTGCTTCGGGGTTTTTTGCTCTTTCTAAATTTTTGTTCAAAAAAGTCATCCTTTACTTAAAAAGGCATCGAGTACACCCGATGCCTTCTATTATTATTCAAAATCCTTGTAGTCTTTTACGTGCTTTGCTTCAGCATCATCATAAATGCTTATACTTCTAAGTCTGAAGTTAATAAAGCCGTGTTCTTTTTCCATTCTGTCGGCAGTTTCCTTCCATTTTGCAGAAACGTCAACAATTTTGTTGAATAAATCTTCAACCGGCTCCGGACAGCTAAGGTCGGTAGATTTAGCACCGGAAACCTCTACCATTCTCTTAAGCGCGCCCGGCTGGTCCATAACAGGACAAGGACGAAGCATATTTGAGCTGAATGGCTGACGTTCTCTGTAAGCCATGAATATTGGGCTCTGTAATGCATCTATAAGAGTAGCATTTTTAATATTTACATTTGAGTAGTGTGCGAAAACGCAAGGCTCACAGTCACCGTTTGCACTAATGTGGAAGTATTGCTTACCGCCTGCAACGCAGCCGCCAACGTACTCACCGTCGTTAAAGAAGTCAATTGTAAAGAGAGGCTTTTGAGCACCCTTCTGGAAACGCCATTTTCTGATTTGGTTGTACATAAGCTCACGCTGCTCAGCTGTTGCCATAAGCTCGTTTGTAGCATCTGCGCCAACAGGAACAAAGGTGAAGTACCAAGCAAAAATAACGCCTAAATCAATAAGGAAGTCTGCATATTCATCGGAAGCAATAACGTCTGCATTTGCCTTTGTGTAGCAAAGTGAAGCACCAAAAGGAATACCGCGTGCTTTAAGCTTTTCCATAGCAGAAATAACCTTTTGGTATGTACCCTTACCACGGCGTGAATCTGTTGTTTCTTCGTTACCCTCAATGGAAATTGTGAGTAATAAGTTACCTACACGCTTAACAGCGTCAGCAAATTCGTCGTCAACTAAGGTACCGTTTGTAAATGAGATGAAAAGACATTCCGGATTTTCTTCACATATACGAATAAGGTCCTTTTTTCTCATAAGCGGCTCGCCGCCTGTGTAAAGGTAAACAAAAGTACCTATTTCCTTACCTTGCTTAATGATGCTTGTAATATCATCATAGGTCAATTGGCTTGCCTTTGAGTAGTCTGCAGCCCAACAGCCTGTGCATTTTAAGTTGCAAGCAGTAGTAGGGTCTAAAAGAATTGCCCACGGAATGTTGCAGTCATATTTTTTCATGGCTGCCTTTCTTAATTCGTAGCCTCTTATAAATGCACTCATAAAAGGCGGTACAAGCTTTTCAATAATGTCAGCATCAACGTATTCAATTATGTGCTTAACAAAGTTTGCCCACTCGTGGTTAGGGTCAATCATACCCTCTCTGAGCTTTAAAAGTGCATTATGGTAAAGGTCCTTGCCTTCTGTAAGCTTAAGACCCTTATCAATCAATTTAATTGAATTTGTGTCAACGTCTTCTTTAAGATATTTAACACCTTTTTTTACAGCTAATTTAATAGCAGTCTCTTTAATACCCATTTCCTTCATCCTTATCAATAGCTTTATATTTTCCGATTTTATCGGCTTTTACGAAACGCAACTGCGTTTCGACTAATTACAATAATCATAACGGTAATTCCCAAACCTCAGTCTGAGCACCGTCAAATACGGCGTAGCCGCTTAATGAACCCTTAGAGCCCTCACCGTAAACGTGAAGCGGAATAGTGTACTTAGCATATGTAACGTAGCCCGCGGAGTTTATTTTAACCATTATGCTTGAACCTAAATATTGAATTTCACCGCTGTTAATGGTCATACCCATAAGGTCAACGCTGCTCGGGTCAAGGTAACCAATGCTGCTTGCATTGTGCTTCGGTACGGTAGTCTGGTTAACGTTTTCCTGTACAAGTGTAACCACAAGCACAGTTTTGTCACCCTCAACATAAGCCTTTGCAGTTTTAATACCTGCGGCAGAAAGTGTGAACGGACCGTTTTTAGGGAGAAGTATTTGTGTGTTTTCACCCTCAGATGTAAGTGCATTGCCGTTTGTAAAGTTTAAGGTCTGGTCGGTTGGCTTAACAACGGCACTAACAAGTGAGTTTGCAACTCTTTGACCAATTGCACCGCCCGTGCATTCGGTAATATTTGCCGTAAAGCTTTCGGAGTGGTGTACCGCTAAGTTGCCTTTGTATGCTTTTGTTTGATTTATAGCGGCGGTCATTTTAGAGAGAATTTCCTGTGTGCCCCAGGAGTAAACCGAATTTGAGTTTGCTGCGGGAGCTTGTTGCTGCTGCGTAGGGGTACCTTGCCAGCCTGCATTTCCGCCCTGAATCGGGAGGGTAGTGTCCAGTGGGGACAGAATTACGGAGTTTGTTGAAAACTCTGTTTGACCGGGAAGTGTTTCGTAGTTGTAAGAAGTGTTTGTGTTGTCAATCTTCTTGTCGTTTGCGGTAGTTTTTATATAGGCAATTGCAACAACCGTTATGCTTAAAAGAATTGCAAAAACAGAAACTGCCTGAATATATAAATCCTTTTGCGCAAGCTTTAATAATTTTTTGAACATTTTTCATCTCCTGGTAAAAATAGGGGATTTATTCTCGCAAAGCACTCGAAAAACGCACGAAAAATATACGTTTGTTAATGAGTTGTTAACGAAAATAAGGGTTTTGCTCACAAAAAGCCAATATATAGTTATGTTACTACATATTTAGAAAAAAAGCAAGAGTATTTGACAATAAAACTTATATATGATAAATTAAATTCAAATTAGGTGAAGGCAGGGGGTATTTTGTTTGGTTAACATATTAGTTGTTGAGGATGACGTAAAGCTTAATCAGATTGTTTGTGCTCACCTTGAAAAAAACGGCTATTCTGCAACGGGCTGCACCACTGCAGAAGAGGCTTACGATATTATGTACAACAGCTTGTACGATATGATAATTTCTGACATTATGATGCCTAAAACAGACGGCTTTGCATTTTTGGAGAATTTAAGAAAGGTGAACAAAAGCATACCGGTGCTTTTTATGACTGCAAAGGATGACTATGCATCCAAGGAGCGCGGCTTTAATTTAGGTGTGGATGACTATATGGTTAAGCCTATAGATTTAGACGAGCTTGTTTTAAGAGTCGGTGCAATTCTTCGCAGAGCAAATATAATTTCAGACAGAAAAATTACGGTTGGTGACCTTGTGCTTGATGCCGATGAAATGTCTGCAACCGTAAAGGGTGAAGAAATACCGGTTACCGTAAGAGAATTCAATATACTTTATAAGCTTTTGTCTTACCCCAAAAAAACCTTTTCGCGCTCTCAGCTGTTAGATGAATTCTGGGGTGTAGAGGGGGGCACAAGTCTTCGCTCGGTAGACGTTTATATTACAAAGCTCAGGGAAAAATTTTCCTGCTGTGAAGATTTTAAAATAGTAACAATACACGGTCTTGGGTACAAGGCGGTGCTTAAATGAAAAAAAGAAAAATTAAGAAAGCAAAGCAGATAAACGTACAGAGAACCTTGCCCGAGGATATTTCGTTTTTTTCGGTTAAGGCATATATAATTACAGTTCTGGTAGCGCTTTTGCTTGCGCTTATTCCGCCAATGATTTTCGACTTTGAATTTTCAAAGCTTTTTGGAGAATACGGCGTGTGGTACATATTGTACTACGTTGTAATGGCTGTCATTACGTATATTTGTATAAGATATTTTGTACGGGTGAATTACAGTAAGCACTTAGAAAAGCTGAGTGAGGCAACAAAAAGAGTTTCCAAGGGCGATTTCACAACAAAAATTGAGCTTGATGAAAGCCTTAAGGATAATTCCTACATAAACGTAATGTTTCGTGATTTTAATCTGATGGTTGAGGAGCTTAACAGTATCGAATCCTTAACGGAGGACTTTATTTCAAACGTTTCTCACGAAATTAAAACACCGCTTTCGGTTATAAATAACTACACAACTGCTTTAAAGGATGAAAACTTACCCGAGGAAATTAAAACGGAATATTTAGAAACAATAATTGAAAGCACCGAAAGACTTTCTAATTTGGTTGCAAATATTCTGAAGCTTAACAAAATAGAAAATAAAAAGATTTTACCCGAAAAGGAAGAACTCGATTTATGCCGTCAGCTTTCGGATGCTCTTTTGTTTTTTGAGGGCGTTTGGGAAAAAAAGAACATAGAGCTTTTTGTAGAGATGGAGGACCGTGTAATAATAAAGGAGGTTGCATCCTTTTTAGACGTTATATGGTACAATCTTTTATCAAATGCGTTTAAATTCACGGAAAACGGCGGCACCGTTTCGGTTATTCAGACGTCAACAGAGGACTTCGTTGAGGTTAAAATAAAGGATACGGGCTGCGGATTTGATGAAATTACCAGGCAGCATATATTCGATAAATTTTACCAGGGCGACACCTCTCACGCTGAAGAGGGTAACGGCTTGGGACTTGCGCTTGTTCAAAAGGTAGCAGAAAGAAACGGTTACCAAATAACGGTTGAAAGTGAGCTCGGTAAGGGTACCGAATTTACAGTTAAAATAAAAAAATGATTTTGTTGAAGGAGATCTTAAAATGTCTGAAAAAGTTATTCTTGTTTTAGTAGACGGTATGCGCCCCGACGGTATGATGGGTTGCGGAAATCCTTTTGCTGAAAAGCTTATTAAGGAAAGCTCTTATTCTCTTACGGCACAAACTGTTATGCCGTCTGTAACGCTTCCTTGTCATATGTCGCTTTTCCACAGTGTAGACCCGGACAGACACGGCATATTATCTAATACCTACGTGCCTCAGGTAAGACCTGTTGAGGGTCTTTTTGACAGACTTGAAAAGTATGACAAAAAATGTGCGTTTTTCTATACGTGGGAGGAGCTTAGAGATTTAAGCAGACCTGACCACCTTCACACCGCACTCTGCATAAATCAGCACTATCAAAGCGATACAGATACAAAAATTACAGATGCGGCAATCAAATACATAAACGAGGAAAATCCTGACTTTTTATTCCTTTATTTAGGTGAAACAGACGAGGTCGGCGGTCACGATTGCGGCTGGATGAGTGAGCAGTATATGAAAAGCGTAAGTAAGGCTCTTTCCTGCACGGAGAAGCTTAAAAACAGCATCCCGGAGGATTACACAATAATTCTTCTTGCAGACCACGGCGGTCACGACCGTTGCCACGGTGATGATATTCCTGAGGATATGACAATACCGATTGTATTCTGCGGCAGCCGTTTTGAAAAGGGCAAGGAATTAGGCGCAATATCCATAAAGGACGTTGCAGTAACAATTGCAAAATTGCTTGAGATAACCCCTGCTAAGGAGTGGGAGGGCAAGTCGGTTATATAATGCCGAACAGCAAATTTTAAACCCCGATTGGAAAGCCAGTCGGGGTTATTTGTTTTATTTCTTTATTTCGGTACCCTTGTAGTAGTGCATTAAAATTTCGTCATAGGTGCTGCCTTGCCGTGCCATAAAATCGGCACCGTATTGGCTCATTCCTACACCGTGACCGTAGCCGCTTACCTTAAAGGTTACCTCTTTTTCTGTAGCCTGTATTTTAAAGGCGGCGCTTTTTAATGAAAATGCCTTTCTTATTTGCTCACCGCTTAATTCCTTCTTAGCTATTTCTATTTTTAATACCGTGCCTGCCTTTGAGAGCTTTTCCTTGCCTATAACGTCCTTGAGATTTATTTTTGCGCTTATAGAAACGTCAAGGTCTTTCATAATGGAAATGAATTGCGATTTTGTAAAGGTGTTTGTTGTTGAATAGGCAGGGGAAAGCGTGTCACCGCTGCTTTTTACGCTTACAAGGTACGGAACCTTGCTTCCCCATACATTCTGTGCGCTTTCCGTTGTGCCTGTGCATATTGCAGAAAAAGCGCAAAGACAGTATTCACCGTCATAGGTTAAGTATTCACCTGAAACCTCGGTTACAGCTTTCTCTAATTTCGCCTCGTATTTTTCGTAATCTTCACCCCATTTTGCTTTTCTTTCTTCCTTTGTTAAGTAGCCCTGGTGCACGCTTGTGTCGTTAGAAATATCGGCACCGTTAGCCTGTTCCTTGTTGCCCGAGGCTTTAAGTCTTAAGCCGTTTGTGTAGCAGGCAACAGCCTGTGCCTTTAAAGCCTCCTCGTGGTAGGCTAAGGGCATTTCTGCCGCAACACTGCCGCAAACGTATTCGAATTCACTCACGGTTAAATTTTTGTTTTGCTTGCTTAAAAAAACAGTGATTTCCGCATCTTCTTTTTGCGCACTTTCATTTACAGACGCATTTGTTTCTTCGGGTGATTTATCGCTGTAATTTGTGCCGTAATCTGACCAGCGCAAATCATCCGTATTTTCCGTGAGAGCAATAATTGGTGCGGTTATTAGCGAAATGAATATAAAAACGATAGAAATAATATAATTTTTCATAATATTTATGCGACCTTCCTTTTGCTTTATTATTGACTTTTCTTTTATTTTGTTATAAAATAATATGAATTATTTTTTCATTTAATAACTTTACGAAAAAGATTGGAGTGAACATTTTGCCGACATATATTTCACCTATTCCAAACGATGCGCTTTCTTCTCTTTGTGAGGAAATAAAAAAGAACAGTGCAATTTCTTCGGAATACTTTGAAAGATTCGACGTTAAAAGAGGTCTTCGTAACCGCGACGGCAGTGGCGTTATGGCAGGCCTTAGCAAAATATGTTCGGTAGAAGGCTACTATATTTCAGACGGTGAGAGAACACCTATTGACGGTAAGCTTATTTATCGCGGAATTGATTTAAACGATATAGTTACAGGCTGCAGAAGGGAAAACCGCTTTGGTTACGAAGAGGTTTCCTACTTGCTCCTTTTTGGCAATCTACCAACAAAAGAGCAGTTAGAAAATTTCAGAAAGATACTTGCTGCTGCAAGAGAGCTTCCTGAGGATTTTATTGAGGATATGATTATTAAAGCGCCCTCACCAAACATAATGAACAAGCTTGCTCGTTCAGTGCTTGCGCTTTATTCTTATGACGATAATCCCGACGATTTATCAATCGAAAACGTGCTTCGTCAGAGCTTGCAGATTTTAGCACAGCTTCCTACAATTATGACGTACGCTTATCAGGTAAAAAGAAGGCACTACTACAAAAAGAGTATGTACCTTCATCCTATTAAGCCTGAGCATTCAACAGCAGAGTCTATTCTTTATACAACCCGTTCAAACCGTACTTTTACAGATGAAGAAGCAAAGCTTTTAGACCTTTGTCTTATTCTTCACGCAGAGCACGGCGGCGGTAACAACTCTGCATTTGCAACAAGAGTACTTTCTTCAAGCGGTACTGACACCTATGCAGCTCTTGCTGCAGGTATCGGCTCGCTTAAAGGACCAAGACACGGTGGCGCAAACATTAAGGTTGTTGAAATGCTCAACCACTTGAAAGAGGACGTAAGTGATATTACAAACGAGGGTCAGGTTGCTGATTTCCTTAAAAAGGTTATAAACAAGCAAGCAGGCGACGGCAGCGGTCTTGTTTACGGTATGGGACACGCTGTTTATACGCTTTCAGACCCGCGTGAAAAAATTCTTAAGGCAGAGGCTGAAGAGTTTGCACAAAAAGCAGGCTTCGGTGATGAGTTTAAAGCTCTTTCACTTATAGAACAGCTTACTCCTGAAATTTTTGCAAAGGAAAAGGGCCAGAACAAACGAATTTGTGCAAATATCGACCTTTATTCGGGTCTTATTTACCAAATGCTCAGAATTCCTGAGGATCTTTACACACCGCTCTTTGCAATTGCCCGTGCGGCAGGCTGGTCTGCTCACAGAATTGAGGAGCTTATTGCAGGTAACAGAGTTATTAGACCTGCTTACAAAAGTGTGGCTGCTCCTGCAAAATACGTTCCTATTGATGAAAGAAAAAATGAGTGCGCAAGCACGCAAAAGTACGTTCCGTTAGATGAAAGATAACGATACACAAAATAACAGAAAGGGTTAAGTTATGAAGCGAATCAAAGGTGCTTATGAAGCAATTAAATTAAATTATTTATTGTTCATATTTGCCGGTGCAGCTCTTGTGGCATTGCCAATAAGGGTTTACCAGCTTTTAGCGTTAATAGATACCAAAACAGGCTTCTATGCGAATGATGACGCAACAATCTACTTGCTTTCCGCAATACTTTTCCTTGCTGTTGGTGCTTTTCTTATTCTTTCATTTTTAAGTAAAGAGGTACCGACACCAAAGCTTCCCGAGCAAAAAAATCTGCTTTTGGGAGTTTCTTCGGGTGTATTGTCAATAGCAATTATTATAGATGCGTTTTCTGTTTTATTTAAGGTTGTTCCGCCAAGGAGCGCTGCAACTGCATTTTTTGAGGTTCTTAAGGTAAATATAGCAGAAGCAGGCGGCGTTTTTGTAGTTTTACAATTTATATTTGCCGTTTTAGGCTGCTTATATTTTATAGTATATGCAGTAAGCAATATTACGGGCAAGGGTCACTATAAGGAGTTCAAGCTCTTAGCACTTACACCCTTGTGCTGGGTAATTACAAGGCTTGTTGTAAGGCTTATGAGCGCTATAAGTTTTACAAGCGTATCTGAATTACTTTACGAGATATTTATGCTCGTATTCCTTATGCTCTTTTTCCTTACGTTTGCAAGAATTTCCTCGGACGTTTATACGGAAGACAGTATGTGGGGAATATACGGCTACGGTCTTTCAGCAGCTATTTTTGGAGCGCTCGTTACAATTCCGAGAATTGTAGTGCTTGTTTTCGGCAGAGAAACAGTTGAGGCTAATCCGTTTAATTTTGCTGATTTAGCTTGTCTTATATTCATAGTTTCATTCGTGCTTGCATCCTTAGGTGTAGGCTTCAAGGTAAAGCTCGGAATTTATAATCCTACGGTTGAAAATACGGAGGAAAATCTCGAGGAGGAAATTATTGCTACAAGTGCAGGTATTCCGAAGCGCACAGACGATTCCCTGCCTGCTATAAATACTCCTCCGCAGCAGATTTCTCAGCAGCCTGAATTCGAGGTAATGTCGGAGGAAGCAACAACTGCTGAGAGTGCAGAGATACTTGCAGAAGAGGCAAACGAAGAATTCGGTTATGAAGCGGAAAATCCGTTGCTTGAAGAAACACCCGCTGCTGTGGACAGTAATGACGTTTATTCATCAACCGCAGCTGTTGTGCAGGCTGCTGCAGAGCCTGTAGCCGAGGTTAAGCGCGGCAGAGGCAGACCAAGAAAAAATCCGCTTCCGGAGGAGGCAGCTCCTGCGGCTGCGGCACCGGTAACGGAAACGCCTGCAGGTGAGGTTAAGCGCGGCAGAGGCAGACCGAGAAAGAATCCTCTCCCTGAGGAGGTAGCTCCCGTTGCAGCAACAGCGGTAGAGTCGGCTTCAGCAGACGAGCTGGTAGAAACACCTGTAGCTGAGGTTAAGCGTGGAAGAGGCAGACCAAGAAAGAATCCTGTTCCCGACCCTGTTCCACCGGAGGAAAAACGTGGCAGAGGCAGACCTAAAAAGGTTCTTACCCCTGAAGAAATAGCAGAGCAAGAGGCTATTGCGGCGGCAAAGCAAGCCGAAAAAGAAAGAAAGGCTGAGGAGCGCCGTATAGCAGAAGAAAGAAAACGTGAAGAAATGGCGCGTAAGGCTGAGGAACGCCGTTTAGCTCAGGAGGCTAAAAAAGCCGAGGCTGAAAGAAAAGCAGAGGAAAGAAGATTAGCTCAAGAGGCAAAACGTGCAGAGGCAGCAAGACTCGCAGAAGAAAAAAGACTCGCACAGGAGGCAAAGCGTGCAGAAGCAGCAAGACTCGCAGAGGAAAGAAGAATAGCTGAGGAAGCACGCAGAGCAGAAGAAATCCGTCGCCTTGAGGAGTTGCGTAAAGCAGAGGAAGAGCGAAAGGCAGAGGAAGAAAGAAGACGTGCCGAGGAAGAAAGAATACGCCTTGAAGAGGAAAGAAAAAAAGCCGAAGAGGCTCGCAAGGCGGAACTTATAAGAAAGGCTGAAGAGGCTCGTAAGGCTGAAGAAGCAAGATTTGCAGAGGAAGCACGAAAAGCCGAGGAGGCACGCAGAGCAGAGGAAGCTCGCAGACTCGAACAGGCTCGTAAGCTTGAAGAAATGCGTAAGGCAGATGAATCAAGATTAAGAGCGCAGGAGGAAGCAAGACGTGCTGAAGAGGCAAGAAAGTTAGAAGAAGCAAGACTCGCTCAGGAGGCACAAAGAAGGGTTGAAGAGGCTCGTCGCCGTGCTGAGGAGGAAAGACGTCTTGAGGAAGCTCGCAAGGCAGAAATGGCTCGTAAGGCTGAACAAGCAAGACAGGCAGCAAAGGCTCAATACAAATCAGATGTTGTAGCGGTTGAGGATATTGCTATATCTGCAAGAAAGCCTGCACCACCACCGATGGTTACCCCCAAAAAGCCTGAAAAACCTCAGGAGCCGGTTGTTCAGTATAGCTCAAATGATGATGATGAATACGAGATTTACGAGGAATACCTTACTTATGACGTTAAGGAAGAGCAAGAGGTTGCACCTGCTGATTTCGGCAGACTTTCTTACGTTGGCTTGTATGATGATGACGAAACAGACGACGATTTTGTTTTCTCAGATGCAACAGAGGAAAAAGAGGATGACGGTGAGTTTAACTACGGTGTAAAGGTTGTGCGAAAGAGAAAGCGCCAAAGCACCCAGGAAAAAGCTCCTGTTAAAGAAATTGTTTTAACTGAAGAGAGCGGATATTCCTCAAAAAATATTGACGGTAACGCAATGCTCTCTCTTGCAGAAATGAAAAAAAGAAATAACAATTCTTAAGTTCAACGAAAAGGAGTAAACAATGTTTTTCCAAAATATGTCGTTGGCTGCACAGCAAGTTGCTATTCTTTACCTAATTGTTGCGGTCGGTTTTTTAGCCGACCGCATTGGTATTTTTAAGCAGAGTACGGCAAAGCTTTCAAATGATTTGCTTTTCTACGTGATAACCCCAACGGTTATAGTGCAGTCATTTTTAAATATGGAATTTAATAAAGCTACCATAACGTCGTTTTTGTTGGCGTTTGCGTGTATGTTCACAACTCTTGTTGTAGGTATATTCATAGTTATTCCGTTTTTCAAAAAGGATAAGGACAACTCATCCATTTTTAAATATGCGGTAAGCTATGGCAATATGGGCTATATGGCTCTGCCTCTTTGTCAGTCTCTTTTAGGCAGCGAGGGTGTGTTTTATTGTTCGGCAGGCGTTGTAGCGTTTAATATACTTTCCTTTGTTCACGGCATCTGGCTTATGAAAAAGGGAACCAAAAATGACGAAGGCTTTAAAATAAAGACTATAATTTTAAACCCCGGAGTTTTATCTGTAGCGGTAGGTCTTCCTTTATTTGTTTTAGGTGTTGATTTACCTGAGGTTGTAAACGGTGCCGTAACTCACGTTGCAAACCTTAACACACCGCTTGCAATGATATTTTTAGGTACCTATATTGCAAATTCAGATTTAAAAGCAATGTTTAAGCAGAAACAGAATTACATGGTAGCACTGTTAAAATTACTTGCTTTACCGGGTATAATGTTTATTATTTTTAAATTGCTCGGTCTTTCGGGCACTATTCTTACGGCGTGTATGATTTCTGCCTCTGTGCCAAGCGCCACAAACACGGTAATGTTTGCTGCAAAATACGGAAAGGATACGGGTGTTGCATCAACTGTAGTGGCTTTTTGCTCGCTTCTTTCAGTTTTAACAATTCCCGTTATGATTGCTTTAAGTCGTGTGTAGTATGCTTAATATAGAAAAACTGCCCTTTTATAATTTACTGCCCGTCGGAGTATGCTCGTTTGGGCATTTTAAAAATGAGCTTATTCCCTGCAGAGCAATAAGCAGAATTCCCAATAATGCAAAAAGTGTAATAGTTTACCTTTTTCCGTATTATCTTGGTGAGGAGAATTATAAGAATTTAAATCTTTCAAAATACGCAGTTTCAGAGGATTATCACGGAATATGCGGTGAATATTTGAAAACGGCGGCAGAGGAGCTTTCATTACAGTATCCGCAGAATACATTTTCGTATTTTTGCGATAATTCGCCCATAGATGAGGTCAGGGCAGCTTGTCTTGCAGCACTTGGCGTAAAGGGTGAAAACTCACTTTTGATAAACGAGGAATACGGCAGTTTTTGCTTTATAGGTGAAATTATTACAGATTTGGAGCTTGACTGCAAAGATGGTGAAATTAAAGGCTGCATTAAGTGCGGCAAATGCAAAAGTGCGTGCATAAATAATGCCTTGTGTAACGGCGTTGTAGAAAAGAAAAGCTGCCTTTCTTCAATAACACAGAAAAAAGGCGAGCTTACCGCAGAGGAAAGGGTTTTAATAAGAAAAAGCGGTTGCGTGTGGGGCTGCGATATTTGTCAGAATATATGCCCAATGAACAAAAATATAAAGACTACCCCCATACCTGAGTTTTACAAAAATGCAAAGGCAAATTATGCCGGTGAGGCAGATTACAACGAAAAAAGAGCCTTTTCGTGGCGAAAAGCAGAGGTAATAAATAGAAATCTTAAAATATTGTGTTGTAAAAATGAATAAAATCAATTATAATTGACTTAGTATTTTTCGGAGGTGCATTTATGAAGCTTTTAATTGGTATAGTGAATAATGATGATGCAAATGAACTTCTTAACGAAATGAACAAAGCGTCATTTCAGGCAACCAGGCTTTCTACCTCGGGCGGTTTTTTAAAAACCGGTAACGTTACCTTTCTTGTAGGTGTTGAGGAGGAAAGAGTGGAGGAGCTTATTGATATTTTCAGAAGCTGCTGCTCAAGAAGAACACAAATGGTACCTACCGCACCACCGTTTATTGGTGAGGGCTTTTTAAGTGCAGCACCTGTTGAGGTAACAATTGGCGGTGCGACTATTTTTGTTATAGATATGGAAAAATTTATTAAGCTATGAGTTTTAACGTTGGGAATTTAAACGAGCAAAAAAAACAGGAGCTTTTGAAAACTGTTTCCGGAGGCAGGCGTCCGCACTCTGTTTTGGTGGATGGCGGTACCGAAAAGGAAAGAATGGAAATAGCATACCTGCTTGCGAAAATATACGTCTGTGAAAATTCAAACGGCAGTGAGCCTTGCAACAATTGCTCCAGCTGCAGAAAAACAGATGAAAAAATCCACCCGGATATTATCCGGGTAGAAAAAGACCGCGACAGAAAATACTATAAAAAAGATGAGATGCGCTCGGTTGTTGAGGATGCTTACCAAACACCAAACGAAGCAAGGGTCAGAGTCATAATTATTTCTGAAATGCAGCTTGTTAAGGTGGACGGTCAAAACGTTCTTTTGAAAATTTTAGAGGAGCCGCCCTCATACACGGTTTTCATTCTTACCGCTGAAAGCGCAAACAGTGTAATAGGTACTGTTCTTTCAAGAGTTTCCCGCTTCAGAATAGGTGAAAATAAGGATGACTTAGCGGTAAGCGCAAAAACTGCAGAGGTTATTAAAGGCATAGCAAAGGCTTTGCTTTCTCCCTATGAGTTTGATATGGTTTTAGCAACTGCGCCGCTTGACGGCAGCAAGGCAAAAATAGTAGACGTGCTAACGGCACTTACGGTGTTTTTCAGGGATGCGATTGCCATTAAAAACGGTGGTAGTGTTTTAATTAAGGAGTTAGAGGAGCCGGCAGAGGAAATAGCTAACTCACTCTCTTTGGCAACGCTTTTGAAGCATTACGAAAGCACAAACGATTTGCTTAAGTTAACGGCAGGTAATCCGAATTATCCTCTTTTAGTAGCACAGCTGTGTGCTAAGCTTAAGAGCGATTTATAAAATAAACAGACAAATGGAGATGTAATATGGCAGAGGTTGTAGGAGTCAAATTTAAAGAGGTAGGAAAGGTTTACTACTTTTCACCCGACTCAAAAAGTTTTAATAAGGGCGATATGGTTATTGTTGAAACTGCACGTGGCGTAGAGTGCGGCGAAATTGCTATGGAAAACAAGGATGTACCGGAAAGTGAAATTATGCGTCCTTTAAAATCAATAATCCGTTTAGCCGGTGAAGAAGATATTAAAATTACAAAGGCAAACAGAAAAAAAGAACAGGACGCTTTTGCATATTGCGAAAAAAAGGTGCTTGAGTTAGGGCTTGATATGAAGCTCGTTGACGTTGAATGTACCTTTGACGGCAGCAAAATCCTTTTCTACTTTACCTCAGACGGCAGAGTAGATTTCAGAGAGCTTGTTAAGATTCTTGCTTCTAATTTCAGAACAAGAATTGAAATGCGCCAGATAGGTGTGCGCGACGAGGCAAAAATGCTTGGAGGTCTCGGTATTTGCGGCAGACCGTTTTGCTGCGGTCAATATATGTCGGGCTTTCACCCGGTATCTATTAAAATGGCAAAGGAGCAAGGGCTTTCTCTTAATCCTACAAAAATAAGCGGCACCTGCGGCAGACTTATGTGTTGCCTTAAGTACGAGCAGGACACCTACGAGTATCTTTACAAAACAACACCAAAGGTTGGTGCAATTGTTGAAACAAGAGAGGGTAAGGGTACCGTTGTGGAAACGAATATTCTTGCAGGTACGGTAAAGGTTCAGTTGGAGCGCAGACCTGAGGCAGCCCCATCCGTTTACTCAAAAAAAGATGTAAAAATCTTAAAGGACGGAAAGATTCAAGTGGATAAGAGTGAGCTTGAAGCGCTCAAGGGAATAGAATAATTTTTGTAAAAAAATAAAATTACCTATTGAATTTTTTAAAAGATATGATACAATGAGTACAAACAGCTCGAAAGAGCTTTTTAAAAAGAAGGAGGAGAGTAACAATGGCATACAAAATTACTGACGCTTGCATTTCATGTGGCGCATGTGCAGCTGATTGTCCTGTAGAAGCAATTTCTGAAGGCGACGGCATCTATGTAATTGATGCTGACACTTGCATTGATTGTGGTGCATGTGCAAGTTCTTGCCCTGTAGAAGCTCCTGTTGAAGCTTAATTTTAGTGTTTTTTGCACAAAACAAAAAAGAATTTAACAGCCGTATCACTTTTTGTGAAACGGCTGTTTTTCTTTTTGTAAAAAAATAATTAATTTACAAATAAAGTCTTTGATTTTATTAAGATATATGATATAATTCTATGGATAATGGTGTTTTGTTGCAATTTTGCATTTTTTGAGTAACAGAAAGGGGCTTTTTATGAGAAAATTTGTAGATATTACTGATTTCACCCGCGAAGAATTGCGTGAGGCAATTAACCTTGTTACGTTTGTTAAGGACAATCAGCACATGTATACAAAGGAAATGGAAAACCGTACTCTTGTTTCCGCTTTTTTTGAAGAGGACAGAAATGCAAAAATGACCTTTGCAACTGCCGTAACAAGAATGGGCGGCTCGTTCTTTGAGTTTCAGCAAAGGGAAGGGGAAACCTTAAGAGATGCAGTTATGACAATGTCCTCCTGCGGTGACCTTATTGTTTTAAAGCATCCTAAAAAGGGTGCGGCAAGAGCAGCGTCCTTATATGCAACCGTTCCTGTTATAAATGCAGGTGACGGTGATAGAGCGTATCCCGTAAAAACACTTGCCGATATTTCATCTGTTTGGATTGAGAAAAACCACATCTCGAATATGAAAATCGGCTTTGTGGGTGATTTTAGCAGTAACGCTCTTGTAAGAGGTCTTTTACAGTGTCTTAACATTTATAAGGGCAACGAGTTTTACTTTATCTCCGTAAACGGTAAGCCTATATCGGACGATTTTATTTCTATAATGGACAAGCGCGACAAGCCCTACGTTGTGTACGATAATTTAGCAGAGCCCTTACCCGAGTTAGATGTAATTTATTTTACCGAGGTAAAAAAAGAAGCGTTCAAATCTGCTATTCAATATGGCGCAAGAAAGCATTGCTTCAGCTTAGACGAGCGCTTGCTGCTCACAGCCAAGCCTGAGCTTGTAATTCTTCATCAATTCCCCAGAGGTGAGGAAATTGATATGAGTGTAGACTCAGACCCGAGGGCAAAATATTTTGATGCGCTTAACTACAACGTAGATGCCGCAATGGCTATAATACAAAAGCTTATATCTAAGCGAAAGGGCAGACTTATAAAGCCTTGCTATGAGGAAGCAACTCACGATTTTAAATGCCTTAAGGATGATTGCATTACCTCTGTAGAGGATTATTTACCACCGCTTTTCCACGAAAATGCCGAGGGCGAATTAGTTTGTAAATATTGCGGACAAAAATACGAAGCAAAGTGATTTTATGAAGGAAAATAAAATTTTAATAATAGACGGCGCTTTAAGAAACGACGGCTACACAAAAAAGCTTGTGGAGTTTTTTAAGACTAATTGTAAAAGTGACAGCGTAAAACTTTTTGATGCATCGAAAGAAAAAATAGCTTTTTGCGACGGCTGCAACTTTTGCGAGGAAAACGAGCACTGTAAATTTACAGATTTGAACGAGCTTTTCAAGGATTTTGAGGAAGCCGACGTAATTGCTTTTGCAACCCCCGTTTATAACGGAATGGTTAGCGCACCCTTGAAAATTCTTGTTGAAAGATTACAACCGTATTACACCTATTTTTATAAAAACAACAAAAAACAAAAGGTGAAAAAAAGGCGCAAGGCGCTCATAATTGCAACAGCCGGCAGAGACGGAAGAGAAGCCTTTGAATTTATTGAAAAGCAATTCAAATATACGTTTTCTGTTACTAATATTGAACTTTTGGGCTCAGTGCTCTGTAATTATACAGACACACTGCCAAGTGTAGAAAACGCCGAAAAAGAAATTTTAAGCATTATAGAAAGGATTGGTTAATTTGAAAAAACTATTCAAAAAACGAGTAGCTGTTTTAATTGCCGTGGTGCTTGCATTTGTAGCACTTTCCGCTACTGTTATAGCTATGGAAGTTAAAGACAGTCTTTTCTATATGAATACTCCAACCTATATAAATTTGAATTCCGATAATGCAAGCTCTCACGGAATCACCGTAACTGCAAAGGGCTCTCTTGAGGGTAAAGAGGACTATGAGGCATATATTTTCACCCTGGAGCAAAACGGCTCCTTGCTTGTGAATTTTAACCATACGGAGGTTACCGAATCAATAGTTGAGGGCTGGAGGGTTACGCTTTACAGCATTGACCATATTGTAGAGGATTTGTATGAATATAAGGAGCTCACCTATTTTGATGCCTTTTGGAATGACGTAACCTCATCATGGGGAGAAACGGGACTTAAAAAAGGCACCTACTGTGTAATTGTTGAGCCGGGTGAGTTGTTTATTCCGAGTGAATTTGACATTACTGTAAGCTTTGTGCCGACGGAAAGCTTCGAAAAGGAGTTTAACGACACAAAGGAAACAGCCGACACCATAAGACTTAACAGAGCACTTCGCGGTTCATCAGGTCAACGCACAGGAGATGCCGACTTAGACTACTTTACGTTCGAAATAACGGAGGATACCTACATAGATTTATCCTTTTCACACGATGACGATAAATTACCGCAGGTAGGCTGGGTAGTGCGACTTCTTACAGAGGATAATCAGGAAATTTCCTCATTTGCATCAAAGTATCAGGATCCACTGCTGAGCACGGGTAAAATAAACCTTCATCCGGGTAAATATTACGTTTGTGTAGAAACTCAGATTCAAACAGGTATGACGTATACTCTTAAAATTGAAACAGGCGCTTCACAAACAACGGAATTTGAAATAAACGATACACCTGAAAAGGCGGAGAATTTCCCTGAAAGTACAATTGTAAGCGGCAGTCTTTCACCAAAGGTGTTAGGTCTTGATAAGGACTACTTCAGAATTACACTTGAAGAAGAAAAATACGTAACAATCGAATTCACCCACGCGTTAGATGAAAAAGAGGGTGACGAGGACTACAACGGCTGGAACGTTCGTCTGTTAAAGAAAAATGCGGACGGTACGCTTACCGAAATGGTTAAGCGTATTTCCAAGTGGAATGACGAGGGCGTAACTATTACCGGTATGGGTCTTCCTGCAGGTGAATATTACGTCTTAGTTGATGCCGATTCTATGCGATATACCTCTGTGCCGTATGAGCTTATTTATACCTGCAACGACGATATTTTGTATGAGCGTGAAAGCAACAATACAAAGGAAACGGCAAACGAGGTAGATATGCTTCAGTACTATTACGGTACACTTATTTCTAACGATATGGACTTTGACCGTGACTACTATAAGTTTGAGGTTGACGAGGACCGCAACATAGCATTCCAGTTCTACCACGACTACACAAGTGAAAATACTTTAGCGTGGGTTGCAACTATTATAGATGAAAACGGCAACGAAATTAAGCAGTTACAGTCTGCAAAGAGTGAGTACGTAGTTTCAACCGGTGTTATTGAGCTCGAAAAGGGCACCTACTACATTCTTATTGAAAACGATATGTATTCCTCAGAGGATACCTATTGGTTTAAGATAATAGCATAATAAAAGGGGGGAGTAGCTTGAAAAGAATATTAGCATGCGTATCAGCATTATCATTGCTTATTACTACACTTTGCTCTTGTGGCTCTGAAAAAGAAAAAAGCTCTGAGATTCTTTTGGCTACCTCCTTTTACCCTGTTTATATTTTCACACTCAACCTTGTTAACGGTATTGACGGAATTTCTGTTGAGTGTATGGCAGAGCAGAATACGGGATGCCTTCACGACTACCAGATATTAAGCAAGGATGCACGTCTTATTTCAGATGCCGCCGCCTTTATAATAAACGGTGCGGGTATGGAGGAATTTTTGGAGGACGTTTATTCAAGCGAAGAAGAACTTAAGGTAATAGATTCCTCCGTAGGCACAGAGCTTTTAGAAAGCTGCGACGAGCACCACAAGGAGGGTGAGCATCACCACCACGCTGCAAATTCTCATATATGGATGTCTGTTAAAAATGCAATAAAGCAAACTGAAAATATAGCAAACGGCTTAATTGCTTTGTACCCGCAATTTAGTGTGCAAATAGAAAAGAATAAAACGGAATACGTGAATCGCTTAAAAGAGCTTGATTCTCTCTTAGCGCAAAAAACAGCGGCTCTGAAGGGCGAGAATATAATTACCTTTCACGAGGCTTACGACTACCTTGCAAGGGATTACTCTCTTAACATAATTGCAAAGGTGGAAAGCCACGAGGGCGGTGAGCCTTCTGCAAAAAAACTTGCGGAGCTGACCACCTTAATAAAGTCAAAAAACGTAAGACTTCTTTTTGTGGAGCAGTCCTATAAAGGCTCTGCCGCAACAATTCTCAGTAACGAAACAGATGTGAAAATTTGCACCTTGAACCCCGTTACAGAGGGTGTGGGGGAGCTTACGGCTTATGAAGCTATAATGCTTGAAAATATAGAAGTTATTTTAAAGGCGGTGAGTTGATGTCATCACAAAATGGTTGTGGCTTGTGCAAAATATCTGTAAAGGACATAGGCGTAAAAAAGGGCAAGGACGTTTTGCTTTCAAGTGTTTCATTTGACCTTTTTTGTGGTCAGCTCACAGCATTAATCGGTGTAAACGGTGCAGGTAAAACTACGCTTCTAAAGGCTATTCTTAATGAAATAAAGCACGACGGCACTGTTACCTTTGAAGCGCATCACGGTAAAAAAATTGAAAATATAACAATCGGTTACGTGCCGCAGCATCTTGATTTTGACCGCTCTGCTCCCATAAGCGTTGAGGATTTTATGCTCATAGGCAGAACAAATTCTCCTGTCTGCTTTAAAAGGGATAAAAAACAGCAAAAGGCAATTGACGAGGCGTTAGAAATGGTTGGCTGCCTTGACTTGAAAAACAAAACTCTCGGCGTGCTTTCCGGCGGCGAAATTCAACGGGTAATGCTTGCAAGCGCACTTTATCCTTTACCGGAGCTGCTCATTCTTGACGAGCCGGTTTCAGGTGTCGATTTAAAGGGTAGTGAAAAATTCTACGAGGTTATAAAAAATCTTAAAACAAATTACCACATTGCCATAGCAATGGTTTCACACGATTTAGGCATTGTAAAGGAATATGCAGACAACGTTATTCTTATGAATAAGTCTGTATTAAAAAGCGGTAGTGCAGAAGAGGTTTTCTCCTCAAAGGAGTTTAAGCAAAGCTTCTTTTACGGATTGGAATGATAGATAATGACGTTTGTTTATAATATACTTGACCTGCTGCTGCCTTTTTCGTGGGCAGATTACAGGTTTATGAAAAATGCGTTGCTTGCTATTGTAATTATTGCACCCCTTATGGGTATTTTAGGTACAATGGCGGTCAACAACAAAATGGCGTTTTTTTCGGACGCCTTAGGTCATAGCGCCTTAACGGGCGTAGCACTCGGTGTGCTGTTAGGAATTAAAAATGAGATTATTTCTCTTGTAGCCTTCGGTGTCTTGCTGGCACTTGTAATTACAAGAGTTAAAAATAAAGGTAACGCTTCAAGTGATACCGTAATAAGTGTATTTTCATCAACGGCAATAGCCTTGGGCCTTTTAGTGCTTTCCTATGGCGGCGGCTTTGCAAAATACAGCGCTTATTTGGTGGGTGATATTTTAAGCGTTACACCCGGCGAGATTTTATGTCTTTTTATTACGCTTATAACAGTTGTAATAATATGGGCAGTTATTTACAACAAGCTTTTGCTTATATCTATAAACCGTGAGCTTGCTGCAAGCCGCGGAATTAAAACCGTGCTTTACGAAAACATTTTCGTTATAGTGGTTGCGGTTGTTGTAATGCTTTCAATTAAGTCTGTGGGTATTCTTCTTATAAACTCACTGCTTATTCTTCCTGCTGCAACTGCACGAAACGTAAGCAAAAATTCAAGAAGCTATTTAACTGTTTCCGTAATCACCTCATTACTGTGCGGTGTTTTTGGACTTGTAACCTCGTTTTATACAAATACCTCTGCAGGTGCTACAATTGTAGCTGTACTCGCGGTAGTATTTTTCGTGACGTATATAATCAAAAAGAAATAAGAAAGAGAAAGGGAATTAAATATGTTGTTTTCACAATTGTTTTCACAAGATATAGGCGTTGACCTTGGCACAGCCAATACGTTGGTTTTTGTTAAGGGCAAGGGCATTGTTATAAGAGAGCCGTCCGTTGTTGCGGTAGATGAAAGAACTACACCAAAATCAGTTGTTGCCGTTGGTGCAGATGCAAAAAGAATGATTGGCAGAACACCGGGCTCAATTACCGCTGTAAGACCTCTTAAGGACGGCGTTATTGCAGACTTTGATATGACCTCAGATATGCTCAAGGAGTTTATTCGCCGTGCTATAAGCAACTCTCCGTTTAACAGAGCAAGGGTTATGATTTGTATTCCGTCAGGCGTTACTGAGGTTGAACGCCGTGCCGTGCACGACGCTGCAAAAAGTGCGGGCGCAAGATACGTAAGCCTTATTGAGGAGCCTATGGCTGCAGCAATAGGTGCAGGTCTTCCCGTGCTTGAAGCAACCGGTAGTATGATTGTGGATATCGGTGGCGGTACAAGTGAGGTTGCGGTTATATCCTTAGGTGATATTGTTACGTCAAAATCGGTAAAAATGGCCGGTGATAATTTTGACGAGGCTATTATTTCATACGTAAGAAACAATATGAATCTTTTAATTGGTGAAAGAACAGCGGAGGATATAAAGGTAAAATTAGGCTCTGCATATCCTTATGAGGGTGAGGCTGCTATGGAAATAAAGGGCAGAAGCACCATAAGCGGCTTGCCTGCATCTGTTGAGATTACAAGTGAGCAGGTAAGAGAGGCTTTAGCACAGTCTGTTGACCAGATTCTTGACGCTATTAAGTACACTCTTGACAGAACGCCACCGGAGCTTTCCTCCGATATAGTTGAAAGAGGTATTATGCTCACAGGCGGCGGTGCTCTCTTAAGAGGCTTTGACAAGTTTATTTCTGCAGGTACCGGTATGCCGGTGCACGTAGCAAAAAATCCGCTCGATTGTGTTGTTAACGGTACGGGTATATGCCTTGAAAAGGATTTTCTCGGATTTAATAAGAAGGGTTAAGTAAAATGAAAAGATTTTTACAAAGTGCAAGCTTCAAGAGGCTTGTGGCTATAGCAGCGGTAATTCTTCTTGGAATTATTTGTGCTGCATTTTCGCACAATGCCTCAACACCGTTTACCTCGGCAATGAGCTTTGTGTTTACACCAATACAGCGTTTAGCCTCAAGCTTTGCTTCGGAAATGACAGGTCTTTCAACAGCATTTACCTCTTCCTCTGTTTATTTACAGAGAATAGAAGAGCTTGAAAAGCAGGTTTCAGACTACAGAGAGCAGCTTGCAGATTACGAAGAGTTAAAGCAAAAGGTTGTAGCATACGAGGAATTTTATGACATTAAGGTGCAGAATCCCGACTACCAGTTTGCCTACGGCACGGTAGTTTCGAGGGACGTGGCAGATCCTTACGGTTCGTTTGTTATAAATGCGGGCTCAACCTCGGGAATTCAGGTGAATGACCCGGTTATATACGGCAACTACGTTGTAGGTATAGTTAAAAAGGTAAACCTTTCTACAAGCGTAGTTTATACGGTTTTAGACCCGCGAATAAATATCGGTGCATATGAATCCGCCACAAGAGAATACGGCTATGTTTCAGGTGACAGTAAGCTTTTAAAAGACGGACTTTGCAAGCTGCAGGGCTTGGACCGTACAAGCTCAATTGTAAGCGGCGGTATTGTGTGCACCTCAGGCTCGGGCGGCGTTTTCCCGCACGGACTTATAATAGGGGAGGTAGCATCTGTTAAAAGTGATGAGGTTACAACCTCCACCTACGCTACAATAAAGCCTTATACAGACCTTGATGAATTAACCGATGTTTTTGTAATAACCTCGTTTATAGGTCAGGGTGAGAGCGATACCGATGAGTAAAATTTGAAGCCTTAGGGTGAATTGAGTTATCCGAACCTGCCTAAAAGCGAGTATTTTCAAGTCTTTTCGGCGTTTCGGTCTTGAAAGGCGACAGCCTTCCTTCACCCTCAACCCCCAAAAATCCAATAAAAATCCTTCGCTTTATAG
>JAZNET010000006.1:0-38446 GCA_045588735.1 Acutalibacteraceae bacterium
GCACTTTTTAAAATCTCCGACCTCAAGGCGAGGAGATTTCGAGGGATTTTTGCTCAATTTAGGTGCAGTAAGGCTGTCGCCTTACAAGAATAAATTGGGTGAAAAGCACCGAAATATGCCGGTTTGAGGCAAGTTCGGATTATTCTTGTCACCTTATGCGCTTGCACGCTTTAAAATTTGTTTGCGAACTAAAAAATAGCAAATGAATAAAACCGCCGCGGTAATTGACCACGAAATAGGGTATGCGTAGTAAAGGTAAATAAGCGTCGGGTTTTTGGGGAAGAACGCGAAAACCCAAAGTAGCCGAAGTCCACAGCCGCCTAAAAGAGAAATAATCATAGGTAAGAAGGATTTTCCCATACCTCTTAACTGACCTGCGCCAACGTCCATAAGCGAGCAAAGAAAATAGAACGGTAAAATGAGGGTCAACCTTTCTGCACCTATGGCAATAACCGCGGGGTCGGTTGAGAAAATTCCTACAAAAAAGTCTTTAAAAATAACACCTAAGGCACCCATTGAGCCGGCAATTGCAATTGTGAGCAAAATGCAGCGGGAATAAATTTTGTTAAAATTCTCGTATTTTTTTGCGCCGAAGTTCTGTGATGAGAAGGTCATAGTTGTTTGCGAAACGGCGTTTGTGCAGGTGTAAATTAAGTTTTCTACATTTGAGCCTGCGGCAATACCCGCCATTGCAACCGAGCCAAAGGAGTTAACGGTTGTCTGAATTATAACGTTTGAAACGGAGAAAAGTGAATTTTGTATTCCCGCGGGAATTCCCACGTAAAGAATTCGTTTTACCTCCTCTTTGTAAAGCCTGAGCTTTTTAAGGTCTAATTTGCAAGCGTTTTTCATATTTAACAGCACAACGGTAATTACAGTAGCAGAAACGTACTGTGCGGTTATTGTAGCAATAGCAACACCCGCAACGCTCATATGAAAATAAATAACAAGAATTAAGTTAAGTACAATGTTTAAAATTCCCGAAAGTGAAAGTATTATAAGCGGCTTTTTAGTGTCGCCCGTTGCCCTTACTATGCTTGCGCCAAAGTTAAAAACCATACCTGCAGGGGCACCAAGGAAAAATATTTTTAAGTAAAGCGTTGAAAGCGGTAAAACATCCTCGGGGGAGTCCATTAAAACAAGGAGCTGCTCCGAAAAAAGAAAACCGAATATTGCAACGAATACACCGCTTAAAATGCTCAGCAACATAGCGGAGTGTACGCAGCGCTTAACAGAGTCCTCGTCCTTGGCACCAATATATTTTGCGGTCATAACGCCCGAGCCCATTGAAAGCCCTAAAAATATATTCAGAATCAAATGCACGAGTGAGCCTGTAGCACCAACGGCGGCAAGCGCTGTGCCGCCTGCAAAGCGGCCAACAACAATTACGTCTGCCATGTTGTAAATCATTTGTAAAAGACCCGTTAAAACAAGCGGCAGCGAAAACCGCAAAATTTTCTTTAAAAAAGGGCCTTTTGTCATATCTAATGAGTATTTAGAAGCCATTTTTAAAATCCTTTCAAAAAACTGCGATTATTATACTACTCTAAATTCGTTTTGTCATTACCTTTTATTGACTTTTGTAAAATATTTATATATAATTTAAGTAACAAATCCTGACACGAAGAGCTGTCTGACTGAAAGGTGTTATAATAAAAGCAGGGTAATGCAAAATCGCATTGCTCACGTTGTTTTGTATTGTAGCACCCATATCGGGTGCTTATTTTTTACTTTGAAAAAGGTGTTTTTATGGAAACAAGAGTAGCAGTTTTAGCAATTATTGTAGAAAATACAGAGTCTGTTGAGGAGCTTAACAGAACGCTTCACGAATTTGGTAGCTTTATTATAGGCAGAATGGGACTTCCTTACAGAGAAAAGGGAATTCACATAGTTTCTGTTGCAATAGATGCCCCGCAGGATAAAATCTCCGCACTTGCCGGCAAGGTTGGAAAAATAGACGGAATAAGCGTAAAAACAGCTTATTCAAACGTGACGGGTGCATAATGGAAAAAGCAAAAAGGTTAATAGATTTTCTTAGTGAAAATCACCATCTTAGTGAAGATGATTATTTATATTTAATTAAAAACCGCAATGAAGAAATTTTTGAGTATTTAAAGCAAAAGGCAGATGCGGCGCGTAAAGCGGTTTACGGCAACAAAATTTTTATTCGCGGCTTAATTGAAATAAGTAATATTTGCAAAAACGATTGCTACTACTGCGGAATAAGACGTTCAAACAAAAGCTGCGAGCGTTATAAATTAACACAGCAGGAAATTCTCTCGTGCTGTGAGTCGGGCTACAATTTAGGTTTTCGTACCTTTGTGCTGCAAGGCGGAGAGGGAGCGCTTTCTGTAAGTGAGATTTGTGACACGGTTAAAAAAATAAAATCACGTTACACGGACTGTGCCGTAACGCTTTCTCTTGGCGAGTATGAAAAATCTGATTACGAAAAAATGAAAAAGGCGGGCGCAGACCGCTACCTTTTACGACACGAAACTATAGATAAAGAGCATTACGAAAGGCTGCATCCTGAAAATATGTCCTACGAAGGCAGACTAAATTGCCTTAAAGAGCTTAAGGCGGCAGGCTTTCAGGTGGGCTGCGGATTTTTGGTGGGCTCACCCTTCACTACGGCAGAAATTGTTGCAAGGGAGTTTAAATTTATAGAAGAGTTTTCCCCGGAAATGTGCGGCATAGGTCCGTTTATTCCTCAGGGGGACACACCCTTTAAAAATGAAAAAGCAGGCACGGCGGAGGAAACAATATTTTATTTGTCGGTTATAAGGCTTATAAAGCCGAATATACTCCTGCCTGCAACAACCGCACTCGGCACAATTAAGGAGGGCGGCAGAGAGCAGGGCATACTTGCAGGAGCAAACGTTTTAATGCCGAATCTTTCACCCGAAAGCGAAAGGAAAAAATATGCTCTTTACGACAACAAGCTTGCAACGGGTACGGAATCGGCAGAGGAAATAGAGGCTTTAAAAAAGCAAATTAAAAAAATCGGCTACGAAATAGTAGTCGACAAAGGCGATAATGATTGTAATTAGTCGAAACGCAGTTGCGTTTCGTAAAAGCCGATAAAATCGGCTTTTAGCAAAATTGATTTTAAAAAAATACAATTTTGCATTACATTCATTGAAAGGATTATAGTCGAATTTTCAAAGAAAATTCGATACCAAATATAAGATTTGGTATCGAAACAGTGTAAAATTACACTGTTTCGACTAACTATAATCGTTATATTAAAAGGTAAAGGAAGAGGAAAATGGCAGAATATAACGTTAAGTCCTTAAAGGCAGAAGAATTCATAAATGATGCGGAAATTCTTGAAACAATTAAATATGCAGAGGAAAACAAAAATAACCTTGCACTTATAAACGAAATTTTAGAAAAGGCAAGGCCTAAAAAGACGGCAGAAGGAATTGTGTGTGCAGGTCTTTCTCACAGAGAGGCATCTGTGCTGCTCGCTTGCGAGGACAAAGAGACAATAGAAAAAATGTATGCACTTGCAAAAGAAATAAAGGAAACCTTTTATGGCAACAGAATTGTTATGTTTGCACCGCTGTATCTTTCAAATTACTGCGTTAACGGCTGTGTTTATTGCCCTTACCATATGCAAAATAAGCACATAGCAAGAAAAAAGCTTACGCAGGACGAGGTAAAAAAGGAGGTTATTGCTCTGCAGGATATGGGTCACAAAAGACTTGCAATTGAAGCAGGTGAGGACCCTAAGAATAATCCTATAGAATACATTCTTGAGTGCATCAACACTATATACTCCATAAATCACAAAAACGGAGCAATTCGCAGAGTAAATGTAAATATTGCCGCAACCACCGTAGAAAATTACAAAAAGCTGAAGGATGCGGGAATAGGCACCTACATTCTTTTTCAGGAAACCTACCACAAGGAAAGCTACGAGGAGCTTCACCCTACGGGACCAAAGCATAATTACGCCTACCACACAGAGGCAATGGACAGAGCTATGGAGGGCGGCATAGACGACGTAGGTCTTGGTGTGCTTTTCGGGCTTGAAAAATACAAGTATGAATTTGCAGGACTTTTAATGCACGCAGAGCACCTTGAGGCGGTGCACGGTGTAGGACCGCACACAATAAGCGTGCCAAGGCTTAAAAGAGCAGACGATATAGACCCCGACCGGTTTGATAACGGCTTGAGTGACGATATTTTTGAAAAAATCATTGCGTGCATAAGAATTGCCGTGCCGTACACGGGTATGATTATTTCTACAAGAGAGAGTCAGGAGGTACGCGAAAGAGTGTTAAAGCTCGGTGTTTCTCAAATAAGCGGTGCTTCGAGAACCTCTGTAGGCGGCTACACAGAGGAGGAGCGTCCGCACGATTCCGAGCAATTTGACGTTTCAGACCAAAGAACTCTTGACGAGGTTGTAAACTGGCTTATGGAAAACGGTCACATACCGTCATTCTGTACCGCCTGCTACAGAGAGGGCAGAACGGGTGACAGATTTATGGCGCTTTGCAAAACGGGGCAGATTATAAATTGCTGCCATCCAAATGCGTTAATGACGCTTACGGAGTATCTTGTAGATTACGCAAGTGACAAAACAAAGGAAACGGGCTTTAAGCTCATAGAAAAAGAGCTTGAAAAAGTATCAAATCCTAAGGCAAAGGAAATTGCAAAGCAAAACGTTGAGGCTATTAAGGCATCAAACAGAAGAGATTTCAGATTTTAGGTGATAAAATGAGCTTGAACGAAAAAGTATCCGCAGAGCGTGTGCACGTAGCGTTTTTCGGGCTTCGCAATGCGGGAAAATCAAGTGTTGTAAACGCTGTTACGGGACAGGAGCTTTCCGTAGTGTCAGAGGTAAAGGGCACTACAACCGATCCCGTTAAAAAGGCTATGGAGCTGTTGCCTATAGGTGCTGTTGTAATTATAGATACGGCAGGAATAGATGACGAGGGCGAATTAGGCTCACTAAGAGTTGAAAAAACAAGGCAGATATTAAATAAAACAGATGTCGCAGTGCTTGTGGTGGATGCTGTAAAGGGAAAGCAGGCGCCGGATGAGGCATTAGAGGCGGAGTTCAAAAAAAGAAGCATTCCCTACGTAATTGCATTTAACAAATGCGATTTGCTGACAGAGCAAAAGCCGCTTAAGGAAAACGAGCTTTACGTCAGCGCAAGGGAAAAGAAAAACATAAATGAGTTAAAGAATTTAATTGGGAAATTCAGTAAAACCGAGTGTGAAGAAAAAACACTTTTAGGTGATATTGTAAATTCAAGTAATACGGTTGTTTTAGTTACACCAATTGACGGCAGTGCACCCAAAGGAAGGCTTATTCTTCCGCAGCAGCAGACAATACGCGAGCTTTTGGATGTAGGTGCAACGGTAGTTGTTACAAAGGATACAGAGCTTGAGGATACTCTTGCGAAGCTTAAAAATCCGCCGGATTTAGTAATAACCGACTCGCAGGTGTTTAACAAGGTAAGCAGAATTGTGCCCGAGGAAGTTGCGCTTACCTCGTTTTCAATTCTTTTTGCGCGCTACAAGGGCGAGCTTTGGGAAGCTGTAGATGGCGCAAATGCGCTTGACAGCCTGCAGGACGGGGATTTTGTGCTTGTTTCCGAGGGGTGTACTCACCACAGACAATGCGGTGATATAGGCACGGAAAAAATACCGTTATGGATAAAGGATTACACTAAAAAAGACGTAAAGTTTGACTTCACCTCCGGTGGAGATTTTCCTGAGAATTTAGGAAAATACAAGCTTGTAATTCATTGCGGCGCGTGTATGCTTACGGAAAGAGAAATGAAAACAAGAATTTCTCTTTCAGCCTCGCAGCACGTACCTATTTCCAATTACGGAATAATAATTGCAAAAATAAACGGAATACTGGAAAGAGCCGTGGCGGCTCTGAAATAGGGTTAAAACGCTCTGTCTTAAGATTTAAGGCAGGGCGTTTTGTAGTTTGTAGCTTTTAAAGTCGCGGTTTACCTTGAAAACAATTGCATAAATATTTCTATTGAATTTTGGGAAATGTGTGTATAGTAATCGCTAAAAAAAGGTAGTATAATTTTATTATGGCTCAAAGTGGATAGATGTATAATTTTGGGCTGATTATAAAATGGAGATGATAAAAATGAAGCGAAAGATTTTGTGCGTACTGCTTGCAGCTTTAATTATACTTGCAAGTGTACCTATGACGGCTTTTGCGGCAGAGGGCGAAAAAACTATTACTGATATAGAAATTACGCCCACAAGAGAGTTAATTCAGTACTATGGCGGATGGCGCGTTGAAAGCGAAGAAACGTCGTATTACCACTACGACCTTTTTTACTATTTGGAACCGGAAATCGTTGTGCACTATTCAGACGGTACAAAAGCAGAGTGTACAGGCCGGGACTGGGGTGACGTGTTTAGCAGTATTCATAGCAATGTAGAACAAACTGCAGAAACAGAATATGTTCCGGGCGCTAACACAACAGAGTTTAGCTTCTATTATGATAATGATAGCAAGTTATTTGAAAAAGAATTTACTTTCTATATGATTGAAAATCCTGTTGAAAGTATTTCTGTTGTAGCAAATAAGCCTTTTATTGAGGAGTTATCAGGTGACTTCTACCCGAAATTGGTTGATGGAGAGTATGTAGGAGAATACTTCGGTTACTTTTTTGAGTATGCGGATATTTGGATTACAATAAACTACAAGGACGGCAGAGAGGCTGAAACTTATTCGTATTGTGGTGATATGGATAATGATATTTATGAATGCACAGGGTATGATTTAGAGTTAAATTGGAGTGAATGGGAAAATCCGTTGGAGCTTGGCGAAACGGTAATACCTGTTTCTTACTTAGGTGTTGAAAGCACGTTAACAGTTGAAGTTATTGAAAATCCTGTTGAAAGCATTGAAGTTACAGCAACGAAAAAATTAGAAGAAAATAAAAGCGGCTTCTACGAGTGGATAGACCCGGAGGACGAGTCGCAGGGCAAGTTTTTTTATTATAATATATCCGAAGTCGAGCCTGTTGTTACTGTTAATTATAATGACGGCAGAGACTCTGTAACCTGTGCGTGGAGTGACTGTTACGACGTTTTCGGTTATTTTCCCGAGATGTTTGACGAGCAGTTTGACGGTGTGTACTTTGAAGTTGGTGTTAACACGGTAGATGTAGAATTCATGGGCTTGGATGCAGAGCTGGAGTTCGAAATATTACCTGACCCGATAGAAAGCATTACTGTAACACCTACAACCGAGCTGCGCGAGTTCGTAGACGGTGCGCACATTTGGGCAGACGATGAAGACCCGTTTAAGGGAATTGGTTATTTCGAGTATGACCTTTCGGCAACCTACCCTGTGGTTACGGTTACCTTTAATGACGGCAGAGATCCTGTAACCTGCGGCTGGTATGAGTGCTACGATTTATTTGAGGATGAGCCAAGCTTTGACAGTGAGAACGCAAGGTTTAATGTCGGTGAAAATACAGTAAAGGTTGACTTCCTTGGCCGTGAAACAGATTACACCTTCACGATTGAAGAGTCTCCCGTAAAGAATGTTTCTGCTAAAATTTTAAATAATCTTACAGTAGACGTTTCCGGTTATATGGATTATGAAAGCCGGTATGACGAGGAAACTGATGAGTATTACGAGGTTCCTTATTTCAGATATGATATTGATAACGATGATATAGAGGTTACAATTGAATACAAGGATGAATCTAAAGAGGCAGATACGTTTACTCTTAACAACATACACGATTATTTTGACGAAACGAGCTTCGTAACCTACCTTGGTAAGCAGGACAGCGAAACAAAGCTGACCGTAGGCGAGCATAAGGGTATATTGGCAATTTTCGGCAAGGCAGTTGAATTTGATTATGAGATTGCTGCTAATCCGGTTAAAAAGGTAGAGGTTATTGTCAATAATGAGTTAATAGAGAATAGATACGGCTACTGGACAGAAACAGAAGATGGCGAAGAGTACTACTACTATTTCTTAGATGATTTGGACATAGACCTTAAGGTTACCTTTACAGACGGTACAGTTAAGGAATATAAAACTGATAGAGAACTTAACGATTGCAGTTATCCGTGGGAATTTGAAATAAATCAGGAATACAACCCGTTCAAAAAGGGCGAAAACAGCGCTAAGATAATCTTTAACGGTGTTGAGGCAGAGTTTACAATTAAAGTTGTTGACGACCCGGTTAAGAGCGTTACCCTTACCCCTACAAAGGCAATAACTCAGTACGTAGACGGTTGGCTTGAATATGACGACGAAGGTGAAATCTTCTACCACGATGTATATCTTACGTATCCTGACATTACCTTCAACTATAAGGATGGTACTAAAAAGACGTATTCCTATGCAGAATACGGAAGATTCTTTAACGGTGGTATTGATTTTGATACAGAGGAAACCCGTCAGAATCCTATGAAGCTTGGCGAAAACACTGTTGAAGCATACGTATACGGTTACCCCACAGAGTATACTTTCGTTTTAAAGAAGGCAGATAAGGAAGTAACAAAGTTTGAAATTGCTCCTGAAAAGCCAATTATAGAAAATACCAGTGGCATTTTCATCTTGGGCCCGGATGACGAACTTTACCCTATATACTTCCCGAATCAAATTACCTACACAGTTAAGCTTACTTATTCAGACGGTACCACAAAAACGTATAAAAACGTTAAAGCAAATGATAAAATTGAAGGCTCATACGTAGGCGTTGACTTCCATTGTTATGATTTCTCTGAGAGGTACGTAATTGGTGCAGAAAACACAGCAGTGGCTTGGTACAGAAACCATTCTTGTGAGTTTAAGGTTTCTGTGGCAGAAAACACCTATACGGCAGCAGCATTAAGCGGTGATACCGACCTTAAGCTTACTCTTACAAAGAAAGATGGCACAAAAGAGGTTTACACAGCAAAGTATTTTGAGCCGGGCGAGGGCGATGACTCTTTCGTTGCCGGTACGCTTTACACAGACAAGGGTGAGTTAAGCATTGGAATCGGATTTGATTTTGATGAGAAAACTGCTACCTTTAAGAATTTTGAACTGATTTATGCCAAAGCAGGCGGTTCAGATTCGTTCATTCGAAGCAACAAGCTTGAATCTAATAAATGGCTCAATACAATGCTCTATTTACAGATGCACGATATATTGTCTACCGTAGGTTCAACGGCTGCAATGTTTGCTGACGGTTACGCAAAGTATTATTTCGGCACTGAATTCACAGGATTTGGCGGTACGTTTAAGGGTGTAGCTGTAGACGAGGCTCTCACAACGAGCGCAATGATGGTATACATAGAGGATTTTGAATACGTAGAAGAAGATGAAAAAGGTGCTTTTACAATACTTACCTTGGACGAGGCAAAAGACTTGGCAGGCCAAATTTTTGATGTATCAAAAATAGATTTTGCTTCTTCTCCTTCTTATGATGCAAAAACAAATACAATCAAGGTGCGCTTACAGGTTTATCCTGAAGGCTATTTGAATGACCAAAGCTTCAAATACCAGAACGGCAAGTACATTTTGACAATGAACTGGGAAGCAGAGTTCTCAGAGACTGTTATGCCTGTAAGAATAGTTGTTTCAGAAGCAGGTATAATTGAATCAGTTTCATTTACAGAGGCTTCTTCCTGCGGTGATATTAAAACAATCACAGCAGTAAATGCAAAGGGCGGCGTAAAGGTAACCTATTCAGCAGCAGACAACGCTACAGAGTACGAAATTTACAGAAGCACAAACGGTGCTGCAGCAGTAAAAATTGCTACAACAAGCAGCCTTGAATACTTAGATACAACGGCAAAATCTAACACAACCTATACGTACAAGGTTCGTGGTATAAACAGCTCCGTACAAGGTAACTTCAGCGGAGTTAAAACAGTTAAGTATTTAGCAATGCCTGTAACAACCGCAAAGGTAACAAAAACAGGCTTCACAGTTAGCTGGAATAAGGTGGACGGCGCTTCAACCTACAGAATTTACCGTGCACAGTACGCAAACGGCAAATGGTCAGCATGGGCAAAAATCTCTGACCAGAAGGCATCTGTTTCATCCTTTGCAGATAAGGATGTAAAAGCAGGCGGCGTTTACAAATACACAGTACGTGCATTGGCAAGCGGCGGCGTAGCAAGTGCTTACGAGGGCACAGCTTCTTTAGTTTACTTAACAGCACCAAAGGTAACAATTGCAAATGCAAAGACAGGCGTTAAGGTTACCTGGTCCGCAGTAGCAGGTGCAAAGGAATACGTGGTTTATCGTTCAGAAAAATCAGGCTCTTCCTGGTCAAAGTGGACTGCTTTAAAAACTACAACGTCAGATGTTAAGACTTACACAGATACAAAGGCTGTAAGCGGTAAGACCTATCGCTACACAGTAAAAGCAATAAACGGCAAGTCACAGGGTACGTTTGTTGCAAGCGCAGGCTTATTATTCCTTGCAGAGCCTGTAGTAACAACTACAAATGCAAAAGCAGGAATTACTGTTAAATGGGGTAAAATTGCAGGTGCACAAAGCTACACAATTTACCGCGCACAGTACAATTCTTCAACAAAGAAATGGTCCGGCTGGAGCAATATGGGCTCAGTAAAATCAACCTCCTGGACAGATAAGGGTGTAAAAGCAGGTCTTGTTTACAAGTACACAGTAAGAGCTGTAAACGGTAAGACAATGAGTACTTACACAGCAGCGGCTTCAATTGTTCGTCTTGTAGAAGCAAAGGTAACAATTGCAAATGCAAAGACAGGTGTTACAGTTAAATGGAACAAGGTTGCAAGCACAAAGAATTACGTTGTTTACCGTTCAGAGCAGGTAAACGGTAAGTGGTCTTCCTGGAAGAATATGGGTACGCTTAAGAACACCGTATTTGCTTGGACAGATACAAGCGCAGTAAGCGGCACAATCTACCGTTACACAGTAAGAGCTGTTAACGGAAAATCTCAAAGCTCATTTACAGCATCAAAATCATTAATGTTCTTAGCACAACCGAAAGTTACGTTTGCAAATGCTTCAAACGGCATGAAGGTTTCCTGGAACAAGGTGGACGGTGCAACACAATACATTGTTTATAGCGCAACCTACAACGCAAAAACAAAGAAATGGTCCGGTTGGACTAACAGAGGTAAGGTAACAGCTACAACCTGGACAGATAAAACTGTTAAGAGCGGAACCTATTACAAGTACACTGTTAAAGCTGTAAACGGCTCATACACAAGCACCTATATGGCAGTAAGCGGTTTACTCCGTCTTGCTCAGCCAACGGTTAAGGCTGCAGAAACCATAAACGGTATAAACGTTACCTGGAACAAAATTGCAGGCGCTAAAAATTACGTGGTTTACCGTTCAGAGTATGTAAACGGCGCTTGGACCGGTTGGACAAATAAGGGTACTCTTGCAAACACAAAGCTTTCCTGGCTTGACACAAATCTTGTTGTTGGTGCAAAATACCGTTACACAGTAAAAGCAATAAACAACAAGGCAGGTAGCAGTTTTAAAGCAACAGGCGGTGTTGTTGCAACAGAAACCTCTGCTCCATATGTAAATGCGAATAACGTAAAAGCTAAAATGACTCCATTGATTTTAAATTATCACAGCTTATATGAAGCGCATGACTACTATTTAGCAGGCTACAAAAACTACAAAAGCTTGTTGTCCGAAAGCTGGTACAAGCAAAATGACCCGTATCACTATACGGCAAGATTATATAAGTTCAAAACCGTAAAAAGTGAAGCTGAATTAAGAAATGCTTACAAGCAATACTTATCTTCAAGCCTTGTAGACAGCTTGAAATTCGGCAACCTTGTAAAAATTAACGGCACAATGTACTTTGCGTATATGGCAGCTGCCGGAAGCACTTCATACGATATGAACTCAATAAAGTTCGTAGGTGAGAAGGACGGCGGATACTTAGTAAGTGTTCACTGCTACAACTCAGGCGACGTTTATTGTCAGACCGAAACCTTCCTTATAAAGAACGTTAACGGAAAAATGATTTTGGATTCTAAGGTTGACACAACTTACGAATATGATGATATTTACGTAAGTCCTACCTATGATTCAGTTTACAATTACTACAATAAATAAGAGCCGCAGGGCTCAGCCTTGAGCGTGACTAATTAAAAAACATCCTATCGTTTAAAGCTTTAAAAGCCGAAAACGATAGGATGTATTTATTTTATTCAGTTTAAAAGCACTTGTTATTTGCCTGCCTTTTTAGAATACTTCATTTTATAAATTATTCTCATAAGGTTTGCTTCAAAGGCGTTTATTGCCTTTACGCCTGTGTAAAGCTTTGCGCCTATAAGTGTTTTGCAGCCCTTATCCATAACAATTTCAATTGCTTCTGCATCATATTTTGTGCCTGCAACACAAATTGCACCGTTATCCTTTAAAAGCACGGCGTTTTTGTTGCCGAGTGCGCCAACAACGCTCTTTGCAGCAGTCGGGTCCTTTGTGCATTTAACTGTTGGACCTATAAGCTGTGCAAAGTCGTCAAGTAAAGGCTTCATGGTTTTGCCTTCAGCAGAAATTGTTTTTACGTATTCGTTCTGAGAGTGGTGTATAAAGTTGACGTCCTCTCGTTTATTGTAAATTGCAAGGTGAAGCTCTGCACCCTCAGGAAGAGCGCCCTCACCAATTACAGCACCGCTTAAGTCGGCTTTTATAAGCTCTGCTCCGTCTTTAAAGAAGGTTATCTTGTTTTCTGCCTTTTCACTGTCTAAAACAGGAAGTTCCGCGCATTTTTTGTAGCCCTCGGCAGAGGTGAATACACTGAGAATGTAGTCCTTAACAGCGCTAAGAGAGTCTACAGCCTTTCCTGAAACCTCGCTGCAGCGGTCTGCTACGTATTTTTCGCAAACGTCCTCTAAGGTAGAAGCAACCTTGAAGGCATCGTCATAGTCTGTGCCAACGCAAACAGCACCGTGGTGCGCTAAAATAATTGCCTTTGATTTTGAACGGTTAAGCGCATCTATAACACCCTGTCTTAATTTGCCTGTGCCGGGGAGACCGTAAGCGGCACAAGGAACGTCGTTGCCGATTATAGCAGAATGCTCTTCTGTAAGAGAATCAACGTCATAACCTAATGCACTTACAATAGAAGCGTTTGCCTGATGAGTATGAATTACAAAATTGCAATCCGGTCTTAATTGGTAGCAAGAAGCGTGAATACCTTTTTCAGAAGACGGCTTAACGTCACCGTCATAGGAAAGGTCGGCAATATTTACAAGAACAATATCATCGGGAGTTAAGTCCTCGTAGGCTCTGCCGCTCGGAGTAATAACAAACTGCTCTTCGTTTACTCTGCAGCTGATGTTACCCCATGTACGAACAATAAGCCCTTCCTTTAATAATTCGTGACCTGCTTTTATAACTATTTGTTTTGCTTCGAGAATATCCATAATAAATACCTTCCTTTTTAGCAATAAAGCACGGAAAGAATCCGTGCTTTAGTTAAATTATTTAGATTGTCCTTCTTTAATAGCAACGTTTTGGAATACTCTGTCAAATCTTACGAGAGCTTCGTCAATAAGCTCAGGTGTGTACTGAGCGTTTGTGTAAAGACGGCTGCCTGCAAGAGTAACGAGTCCCTCTGCCATGTAAGCAGCACCCATGTGTTGCATTTCCTTCTTTCTTTCGCTTGTAGCTGAAAGAACACCCGGAATCTGCCATGGTTTAGACCAGTTAATTGAGTAGTGCATTGTACCAACTGTATCAATATGACAAACAGAGCCTTGGTTGAATGCAACGAAAGGAAGGTCGTACTTTTTAATGAGCTCCTGAAGACCCTTTGTAAGTCTGTCACCCATTTGACCTGCCTTCTGGCAAGCGTTTTGTCTGTCAATTTCTTCAAGTGTGTAGTAGCCAGCAACACAAGAAAGAGGAGTAGCAGCCATTGTACCGCCCATGAATGCTTTTTTAACCTTTTCGCCGCTTGCATCAAGACCTGCGCCAAGGTATTTCATGTATTCTTTTTTACCACCGATACCGCCGGCACCCGGGTAACCACCTGCAATAACCTTACCAAAGATTGTAAGGTCAGGAGAAACGCCAAAGTAGCCCTGTGCGCCTGCCATACCAATTCTGAAGCCTGTAACAACCTCGTCAAAAATAAGGAGTGCGCCGTATTTGCGGCAGAGTGCCTCTACGCCCTTGTTAAAGTCCTTATCAAGAGGTCTTGTACCGCTTTCGGGACCGATTGGCTCCATAAATACAGCAGCAGTACCGCCCTTGAATTTGTTTTTGAAAAGAACTCTTTCAAGTGAATCAAGGTCGTTAGGGAAGAATTCCTGTGTATGCTTAAAGAGGTAGAGCGGAACACCGTGTGCCTGTGTGAACTTTGAGCCGGGAACACGAATGCTGTAGCCGAGCTGGTCACTCCAGCCGTGGTATGCGCCACCCATTTTAACAATATTCTTTTTCTTTGTAGCAAGTCTTGCAACACGAACAGCAGCCATACAAGCCTCGGTGCCTGAGCCGAGCATACGGAACATATCTACTGTTTCAACGCTGTCAGAAATTTTCTTTGCTAATTTATATTCAAATTCGTGGAAAAGACCTGTTGAAGGACCGCAAGTGTTAAGAAGGTCAATAACCTGGTCTCTTACCTCTTTTGGGTTAGAGCCGAGAACTGTAGGACCGCCTGCCTGAAGGAAGTCGAAGTATTCGTTGCCGTCAACGTCGTAAAGCATCATACCGTCTGCCTTTGTGAAAACAAGCGGGAAAGGGTAGTTGAAAGCAAGGTTATGCTGAACGCCGCCCGGAATAACCTGTTTTGCTTCTTCAATCATTTCTTTACTCTTTGCACACTTTTTGTCGAAGTATTCTTCCTCGTAGTTCTTGAGAACCTCCGGCTTTATTGTGTAAATAGGCTTTTTGATGAGCTCGTCAAGCTGCTTTGTAACGGCTTGTGCATCATGGTATTCGGTAATAGCGAATCTTGTATCCATTTTAAAGACCTCCAAAAACAAATATTTAAAGACACAAAAAGTGAATTTATGTTCACTATGATTATACTATTTATAAATATAAAATGTCAAGTAAAAAGTGATAAAAAAATTAACAAATTGGCACAAAGATTTGTTGACTTTAATAGTACAGTCTGTTAAAATAAAATAGTATTGTTATGAACGCAAAAAAGCTCGGAAGGGAGTTAAATTTATGCAGAATTTAATGGATGCAAGAACGTTAGCATACATAAATATGTTCGGTGTTCTCGGCACTTTGGAAAATCTTTGCGATTTAGTGCCTGAGGCAGCGGAAATTATTAAGGACCAAAAGCCGCTTTCAATCGGATTTGAGGTTAAGGGCGGTCCGTCGGCAACTCTGTTTTTCAAAAACGGCAAATGCCGTATGGAGCAGGGCTGCGGTGCTTGTGATATCAAGCTTCCGTTTTCATCACCGGAAAAATTCAACGGACTTATAGACGGTACGGTTACACCTATTCCGTCAAAGGGCTTTACACACATAAGCTTTTTACTTAAAAAATTTGTACCTCTTACAGACCTGCTTTCAAAATATATGAGGGCAAGCGAGGACGATTTAAAGGACCCTGTATTTTTTGAAAGAAGCACCCGTCTTATGCTTTACACAATAGGCGTTGCCATTTCACAAATCGGTAATAACGACGAAATCGGCAAGTTCAGTGCTTCTCACATTATAGACGGCAGTATTTTTATAGGTATTAAAAACGATATAGGCGTTGAGCTTATTTGTAAAGACAACCGCCTTGTTACTGTTAAAAAGCCTCCGGAAAAATACAGAGCGGCTATGATTTTTGATTCAATTGAAACAGCAAGAGCCTTGTTTGACGGCAAGGTAAATGCATTAACCTGCATAGGTACAGGTAAAATAGAAATGCACGGTATGGTTAATATGCTTGACAACGTTAACCGTATTTTAGACCGTGTAGCATTATATTTAGCGTAAGGGGGCAAAAAAATGTCTTTTCCATTATACTCAACAACAGCATCTAACGAGTGGTATGACAGAGCAACAAAGGTCATTCCATCCGGCGTTTACGGACATTTAGGCCCTGCAGAGGGTCAGTTTATCCCGGTTAACAGATGGCCTCGTTTTTCAGAAAAAGCAAAGGGCACCTATTTCTGGGACGTAGACGGAAATCAGTACATAGACTATATGTGTGCTTACGGTCCTAATATATTGGGCTATTGCGACGAGGATGTAGACAACGCCGCTATAGAGCAAATTAAAAAGGGTAACTGTACCTCTTCACCCGATAAGGTTATGGTAGAGTGTGCGGAGCTTTTGGTAGATACGGTTAACACAGCAGACTGGGCATTCTTTGCAAAAAACGGTAACGATGCAACGCAGGGTGCCATTTTAACCGCACGTGCTTACACACATAGAAAAAAGCTTGTTTTCTTTAACGGATTCTACCACGGCGTTTCACCAATGGTACAAAAAATTGACTACCCGGGCGTTACCCCTGAGGACGTAGCAAACAACCTCTACTGTAAGTGGGATGATATTGAGGGTCTTAAAAAGACCTTGGAGGAAAACGAGGGTGAGGTTGCAGCAATTATTGCTCAGCCATATAACCACGGTAACTTCTTCGACAATGCTTTCCCTGTAGACGGCTTTTGGCAGGAGGTAAGAAAGCTTTGCACCGAAAAGGATATTGTTCTTATTATAGACGACGTTCGTGCAGGCTTCCGTCTTGACTTAGCAGGCTCAGACCATTTCTTTGGCTTTGAGGCAGATATTATTTGCTTCTGTAAGGCACTTGCCAACGGCTACAATATGTCAGCCTTCTGCGGTAAGGAGTTTTTAAGAAGTGCGGCTTCATCTCTCTCCTACACGGGCTCTTACTGGATGAGTGCAGTACCGTTTGCAGCGTGTATTGCTTGTATAAATAAGCTCAAAGCAATAAATGCACCAAAGCTGTTTAACGACCTTGGCACAGAGCTTTTAGAGGGTCTTAAAAAGGCAGGTAAGGAAAACGGCTTTGACCTTGTAACCTCAGGCCCACCGGCACTTTTCTATTTAAGAATTGCAAATGATGACTCAATGCTTCTTCACCAGGACTGGATTGCAGAGTGCGTAAACCGTGGCGTTTTCTTTGCATCTCACCACAACCACTTTATAAATGCGGCATTGACTCACGAGGATATTAACAGAACTATTGAAATTGCAGATGAAGCATTTAAGGTAGTTAAAAATAATCATCCGGAACTTTTTAAATAATCTAATTATGGGAGGTAAATCTTATGGCATTAACAAAACAAGAGTGGCTCCAGCTTGAAAAGAAAGCACACGAGCTTCGCAACCTTTGCCTTGATACAACGTATTGGGCAGGCAGCGGTCATATTGGTGGCGGTATGAGCGCTATGGATATTATGACGGTTTGCTACCACAAATATATGAATATTAAAGTGGAAAATCCTGATTGGGAGGACCGCGACAGATTCATTTTAAGTAAAGGTCACGCAGGTATTGCTTATGCACCTGTTCTTTGTGACTTAGGCTTTAATGACAAGGAGCTTCTTAAAACCTTCAACCTTTCAGGCTCAAAAATGGGTATTCACCTTGATGCAAACAAGGTTAAGGGTGTAGATGCTTCCACAGGCTCACTCGGTCACGGACTTTCAATTGGTGTAGGTACTGCTCTTGCAGCGCGCCTTTTAAAGAAGGATTATAAAACCTTCGTAGTTTTAGGTGATGGTGAATTAGACGAAGGCTCAAACTGGGAGGCAGCAATGTCTGCAGCTCACTTTAAGCTTACAAATCTTATTACCTTTGTAGACCGTAACCACAATATGATAGACGGTCCTACTGAGGAGGTTATGGCTCTTGAGCCGCTTGCAGACAAGTGGGAGGCATTCGGCTTTATTGTTAAAAAAATAGACGGTAACAACATTAAAGAGCTTTGCGAGGCTATTGACTTTGCATATAATAACGAAACAGATAAGCCTGTGTTGATTCTTTGCGACACAATTAAGGGCTGCGGTATCGACTTTATTGAGGGCGACTACAAATGGCACTACGGTGCATTCGATACCGAAAAATATGAAAACGGTAAAAAATCTCTTGAAGAATCATATAAAAAACGTGTAGAACGTGCTGAAAAGGAGGGCGAATAATATGGCTGGTGGTTTATCTTATACAGCAGAGCAGTCAACTTCTCTTTCAACTGCAGAAATTTACGGTCAGGCACTCGTAGAATTAGCAGAGGAGCATCCGGAGGTTGTTGCTTTAACAGCTGACCTTGCAAAATCAACAAAAATCGGTGATTTCCAAAAGAAATTCCCTGACAGATTTTTTAACGTGGGTATTGCAGAGCAGAATATGTTCGGTATTGCAGCAGGTATGGCAAAGGCAGGGCTTGTACCATTCCTTTCAACCTTCTCACAATTCGCATCTTTCCGTTCAGCAGACCAGCTTCACACAGACCTTTGCTATCAGAACGTAAACGCAAAGGTAATTGCTACACACTCAGGCACGTCCTTTGGTCAGGCAGGCTCAACTCACCATGCGATTTGTGACCTTGCCTTAACTCGTTCTATTCCTAATCTTACAGTTATTTGCCCTGCAGACGGCTACGAAACCTACAATGCAGTTATGGCGGCATATAACACACCGGGTCCTTTCTATATAAGAATTAACCGTGGTTTTGACCGTGTTCTTTACAAGGGTACAGACTACGGCTTCGAAATCGGTAAGGCTGTAGAGGTTCACGAGGGTACAGACCTTACAATTATTGCTTGCGGCTCTTGCGTTTTCCAGGCTGTTCAGGCAGCAGATTTCCTTAACAATGCCGACGGTCTTAAGGTTCGTGTTTTAGATATGCATACAATTAAGCCAATCGACAAAGAGGCTATTTTAAAGGCTGTTACAGAAACACGCCGTATTATTACTGTTGAGGACCACACAGTTTTAGGCGGTCTTGGTTCAGCAGTTGCAGAGGTAGTTGTAGAATCCGGTAAGGGCTGTGCATTTAAAAAGCTTGGTATTCAGGATGAATTTGCACCAATAGGCCTTCAGGAGGATATTATGTCTACACTCGGCATAGATTCAAACGGTATCATAGCAGCAGTTCGTGAGGTTATGAAGGCTGATTTTGAAGAGGATAACGACTGGGATGACGAATTTTAATTTTGCATATAAGCACTTATCTTTGGCTTTTTGCGACCCGAACTCACGTACCTTTGTACGCTACGGGGTCGCAAAACCCCAAATCTAAGCACTTCTATACAAAATTACGCTAAGGAGCACTTATCTTTGGCTCTTTGCGACCCGAACTCACGTACCTTTGTACGCTACGGGGTCGCAAAACCCCAAACCTAAGGCGTTCTACAAAAATCCGAAAGCTTTTGTTTTTTAATTTAAAAATCGAAGGGAATGAGCTTTGTGGCAGACAAAGAACAACTTTATACAAATAAAATATTCCTTTGCGGTGCCTTGCCTCTTTTAAAGACTATAGTAGCAGACGTTCCGTCGCTTAAAAAGAAGTTTGAAAAGGTTAATTGCGTTTTCCAGGTAAGCTGTCTTGACAGTGATTCACCTGACGGAAAATGGGCAACACACTTTGTTGTTAACGGTGACGAGTGGCTTATTCACGCAAACAAGGTTGCTCAAAGGGTAGACAAGCAAAAATTTGTTGAGCTTGAATTTAAAAGCGTTGAAACAATGAACGCTTTCTTTAAGGGTAAAATAGGCCCGGCAACTCTTCCTAAAATGAAGGGCGTTAATTTCATTTATGAATTTGGCGTATTTATGATGGCGCTTCTTAAAATGGCCAATCTTTTAGGTCTTGAGGCTCCGCCTGCAAAGGAAGAGGATAAGCGCCTTTTAGTAAAATGCTATTTTTACCTTCTTTCTGCGGGTATAAGCGCTCTTAACAAAATGGGTCACGAAACAATTCACGACTGGACCTCCAAGAGCCCGGACCGTGTTTACGCGTGGAAGGTTGACGGTGAGCCTACCGTTTCTGCCTACATAAGAATTAAGGCAGGTAAAAGTAAAGCAGGTCGCGGTGAATACAAAAGAGCGTTACCGTTCTTTACAATGCGCTTCAATAATCTTGACAGCGCGTTAGGTATTTTAATGTCTATTGACGATATGATTGAATCTGTTCAAAAGGGTAAGCTTATTATGGACGGTGCCCCTGAATTCGGTGCTCAAATCGGTGAGTATATGATTATGGTTGGCGACTATGCGAAATAAGCTAAACTAAACTTAACAAAATATTAAAAAATTTTGCTTGACACTTTGTTCCGTTTCTTGTATAATAGGTTTTGTATTATGATAATTATACCTTTGTTGGTGACAACGGAGGGAGGGAATGTTAAATGAGTCAGGTAAAAGTTAAAGAAAACGAGTCCTTAGATAGCGCTCTTCGTAGATTCAAAAGACAAACATCAAGAGACGGTGTTATTCAGGAAGTACGTAAAAGAGAGCATTATGAAAAGCCCTCTGTAAAGAGAAAGAAGAAATCCGAGGCTGCTCGTAAGCGCAAATATTATTAAAATGGAGAGATGATGCCTTTTGGTATCATCTCTTTTATTTTTAAAGTAGGTGTTTTTTTGTTAGATATATTTTTTACCGTGCTTGCCGACTCAAAAACAGCGGTAATTATAAGCTCACCTGAAAACCGCAGGTATTTTACAGGCTTTAATTCATCAGACGGCTTTTTAGTTATAACAAAGGATGAAGCAATATTTTTTACGGACAGCCGCTATATAGAGGCTGCACAAAAACAAATTTCGGTATGCAAAGCTGTTCTTTTGAAAAGTGCGGAAGAAACAATGGTGCCGTTTTTAAAAGAAAAAGGCGTTGAAAAAATACTTTTAGAAACAGATAGAATGACAGTTGGTTTTTTAAATAAGCTTAAAAAGATTTTCGATTTTTGTGAGGTAGATGCAAACGAGGTGGTTGATTTACTCGTAGATAAGCTTCGCGAGACAAAAACAGAAACGGAAATTGAGTGCATAAAAAAGGCTCAAAAAATTGCAGAGGAGGCTTTTGCTAATGCGCTGGAGCTTATAAAGCCGGGTGTAACGGAAAAGGATATTGCCTTAGCGCTTGATTTTTATATGCTTTCACACGGGGCAGAGGCTGTTTCGTTTGATACAATTGTAGTAAGCGGAAAAAACAGCTCTATGCCGCACGGTGTGCCTACCGACAAAAAAATAGAAAAAGGCGATTTTGTAACTATGGATTTTGGTGCGGTTTATAACGGCTACCATAGTGATATGACAAGAACGGTAGCAGTAGGTGAGCCAACCGAAAAGCAAAAGGAAATTTACAGCGTAGTTTTAAAGGCTCAAGAAGCGGCGCTTTCCGTTTTAAAGGCGGGTGTTCCGTGCTCTGAGGCAGACAAGGCCGCAAGAGGTGTAATAGAAGCTGCGGGCTACAAGGAGTTTTTCGGTCACGGCACAGGTCACGGTGTAGGTATAGAAATTCACGAGGCGCCAACGCTCTCACCGCGCTCAAAGGCTGACCTTGGTGAAGGTAACGTTGTTACAATAGAGCCGGGAATTTATATTCCGAATGAATTCGGAGTAAGAATTGAGGATATGGCACTTATAACAAAGGACGGCTTTGTTAATCTTACAAGCTGTGAAAAAGAGTTGATTGTTTTATAATGTACGAAAATTTAAACGAATTAAAAAATGTGTGTGCTTCTTGTGAAAAATGCGCTCTTGGGGGAACAAGAACAAATCTTGTTTTCGGTGTAGGCAACCCTCAGGCAGAAATATTGTTTGTAGGTGAAGGCCCCGGTGAAAACGAGGATTTACAGGGAGAGCCCTTCGTTGGCAAGGCAGGGCAGCTTTTAGATAAATATCTTAACGTAATAGCCTTAGACAGAAGCAAAAACGTATATATTGCAAATATAGTTAAATGCCGCCCTCCGCAAAACAGAGACCCCTCTGAGGAGGAGCAGGAGGCGTGCATTGGTTGGCTGCGTGAGCAAACAAAGCTCATAAAACCGAAAATTATAGTCTGCCTTGGCAGGATTTCCGCGCAAAGGCTCATTTCACCCGAATTCAGGGTAACTAAGGAGCACGGACAATTTGTAAAAAAGGGCAACATTTATTTTATGGGCACCTTTCACCCGGCTGCGCTTTTAAGAAATGAAGCACAAAAGGCAGATGCGCTTAAGGATTTTCAGAATTTAAGAGAAAAAATAAAAGAGTTAGAAATAAATCTTTAAAAAGAATACGTTTTGTGGTAAAATTAACGTAAGAGAGTCGAACACTGTACGAGGTTAGATTCCCATCATCTTATAAAATCTCAAAGGAGAAATTTTTATGACTAATAAAGAGCTTATTTTAAACGGAAAAGCAGTTTTAGGTATTGAGTTTGGCTCAACAAGAATCAAGGCTGTGCTTATTGATGAACGCAATGCACCTATTGCTTCAGGCGCTTACGATTGGGAAAACAGCTTTGTAGATAACATCTGGACCTATTCTCTTGATGAAATTTATGCAGGCATGAAGGGTGCATACGCATCCCTTAAGAAAAACGTGCAGGAGGAGTACGGTGTAACGCTTAAAGCCTTAAAGGCAATTGGCATAAGCGGTATGATGCACGGTTATATGCCTTTTGACGCTGCAGGTAATCTTCTTGTGCCATTCAGAACGTGGAGAAATACCATTACGGGTGAGGCGGCAGCAAAGCTTTCAGATTTATTCTCCTTTAACATTCCGCAGCGCTGGAGCATTGCTCATCTTTACAGAGCAATTTTAATAAACGAGCCGCACGTTAAGGATATTACTTACTTTACAACTCTTGCAGGCTTTATCCATTGGAAGCTTACCGGTGAAAAGGTGTTAGGCGTAGGCGAGGCATCCGGTATGTTCCCTATAGATGACAACACAAGAAAATTCAACGAAGCATATATTGAAAAATTCAATTCACTTGAGGAGGTAAAAAGCTTCCCGTGGAAGCTTCAGGATATTCTCCCAAAGGTGCTTTCTGCAGGTGAAGGAGCAGGCGCATTAACAAAAGAGGGTGCTCTTTTACTTGATGAGGAGGGTGACCTTCAAGCAGGCATTCCAATGTGTCCTCCGGAGGGTGATGCAGGCACGGGTATGGTTGCAACAAACTCTGTAGGTGTAAGAACAGGTAACGTTTCAGCAGGCACCTCTGTTTTTGCTATGATTGTTCTTGAAAAAATGCTTTCAAAACGCTATGAGGAAATTGACCTTGTAACAACTCCTGCAGGTGATGCAGTAGCAATGGTGCATTGTAACAACTGCACCTCAGATATTAACGCCTGGGCAAATCTTTTCAAGGATTTTGCCGATACAATGGGTATTTCTCTTAATATGGGTGATATTTTTACAGCACTCTTTAAAAAGAGCCTTGAGGCAGATGACGATTTAGGCAACCTTCTCTCATACAACTATTTCTCAGGTGAGCATATTACAGGCTTTGAAAGCGGCAGACCGCTTCTTATAAGAGAGCCGGACAGCAACTTCAGCTTAGCTAACTTTATGAGGGTACAGCTCTTTACGTGCTTTGGCGCATTGAGAACCGGGCTCGATATTTTAAAGAAGGAAAACGTTGGCATAGATAAAATTTTAGGTCACGGTGGCTTCTTTAAAACTCCTCTCGTAGGACAAAACGTTCTTTCCGCTGTTATGGATACACCCGTTTCCGTTATGGAAACAGCAGGCGAGGGCGGTGCATGGGGTATTGCCGTGCTTGCTGCCTATATGGTAAGCAAGGGTGAAAAATCCTTGGCGGAATTCCTTGAGGAGGACGTTTTTGCAACACAAAAAATGGTTACCTCAACAGCAGACGAAAAGCTTAAGGAAAGCTTCAATAAATTTATGGTGCGCTACACAAAAGGACTTAAGGTTGAACGCGCAGCAGTAGAAATGTAATTGCTTTCTTAAAATAATTTAAAAGCTCTGTCATTTTAGCGGAGTGTTCGTAAGGACACTCCGCAGTTTTATTCGCCTTTCGGCGAGTTTTATTGCTTCGCAGTGATATTTGTCTTGCGACAAGTGATATTGCCTTCGGCAGTTTTCGGTGAATAAAATAACACTGAAGCCGCAAGGCTTCAATATCACTTTTGATTTATCAAAAATATAACTGCAAATTTTAATTTGCAATATCACTTAATACTCACCGAAGAAAATATTTTCACTTTGGCGTAAATGCCTTTAGAGTATATAACCCACTATGACACTTTCGAGCCGAAAGTGTCACTTTTTATATAAAAAATTGGGAGCACTTCATCACAAAGTGTCTCCCAATAATTTTATCTGTCCTTAGCAACCTTGCCCATTTATGACGGAGCTTTTCTTTTTTGCTAATTCCGAGGGTACGCAGTAAAGGTATTATATATATAATAGTATACGGAATTTATATACTATTATATATAGCGTTACAAACGGTGCTTTGTGTGTCGAAAAATGTGTAACTCGGTAACAAATTGCGATTGTAAAAATTTCAAAATGTAACGGAAAATGTGTCAATTTCTTAATTTTTTGTGTAGAATTATGCGAAATGCAATAAATAGAGTGTATTTTATAGTGCAAATTGTCCATTGTAAATGCTTTTTTTATGTGGTACAATGACAACTGTTCGCGGCAATTGTTACAACTTTGTAATAATTTGCAACAAATTTGAAATAAATAATATAAATTTGATATAGCACAAACTCAAAATTATGAAAGGCAAAATTATTCTATGATTAAAAGCAGAATTAAAAGCGCTATTACGGTAGCACTTACTGTAGTACTTGCAGTAGTTCCTATGTTCAGTGTAAACGCCGCTGCTAAAAAAGTTGAATACAGCGCCTCCTCATCTTATATGAGCAGCAGCTACTACAAGGCACTTAGTGAGGTAGAGCTCACAGGTGACCAGGTTACAGATATTTGTAACGTCGCAAAATCACAGGTAGGTTACCATGAGAGTGGCAACAATTATACAGAATACGGCAGATGGTACGGAACGCAGAGCTATTGGTGTAACGTTTTCGTTTCTTGGTGTGCTCACGTTGCAGGTGTGCCTGCATCAGTTTTCCCAAAGCTTCCAAGTGCGAGCGCTTCTTACCAGTCAGTTTTTCCGGCAGTTGGTGCAGATTGCTTTAGATTTGGTGCAAAACCGGTTGAGCCGGGTGACCTTCTTTTTAGCTGTACCTGCTCAGGCGGCTATGGCTGCATTGACCACGTTGGTCTTATTGTAGACGTTGACGACGAATACATTTACACCGTTGAGGGCAACATGTCTGATATGGTTAAGTCTCTTAAATATCCGGTAGCAACAGGCTACTCCTCTAGTAATCGTGCAAGAATCAATTACGTTGCCCGTCCTAACTATCAGGACCGCTCCGCAACAGTTGCAGATATAGGCAGAGCAGACGCTATTAAAACTACTGAGGATAGCATTTACGCTCTTTTCGATATGTCCATTACTTATGATGAGGCAGAGTCCGTTTGTAAGCTTATGGGCGGTCACCTTGCAGTAATTACAAGTGAACAAGAGCAAGAAATTATTAACGAAATTACTCAAAACGGCTCTTACGATAAATACTACATTGGCTTATCTGATGAAGAAAGCGGTGTTTACCGTTGGGCTAACGGCGAGGAATACGATTACACAAATTTAGTTGGTGCTTCAAGAAGCAGTTTTACTGCAGTTGTTGTAAATGCAGACGGCACCTGGCAGGAAACTGTAAGTGATAAGCGTCAAACAGGCTTCATTTGTGAAATCGAAATTGAAAAAATGATTCCTGCAAACACAGCCTCCTTTGGCGGCAGCAGGTACGAAATTTACGACAGCTCATTAACCTACGAGCAGGCAACAGCCTTTGCTAAGGCTAAGGGCGGTAAATTGGCACAGCTTGAAACAGATGCTGAAAATCAGCTTATTTCACTCCTCCTTAAGGAAAGTAAGCAATATTACCTTGGCGTAAGCGGTACAAAGCGCGAGGTTACTAATATAGATTACAGTAACTACAAAGACAAGGTAAGCTTTAACAGCGGTAAAGAAAACTATACCGTAATGCTTAACGACGGCTCGGCAAAATGGTCTGTTGCAGGCATTTTTGAGTCAAAAACGTTAACCGGCTTTATTGTTGAGTATGAAGAGGCTGAAAAATGCACCGTAACCTACGATGCAAACGGCGGTAAGAACACCCCTATTGAGCAAATAGCTGAAGAGGGTACAACGGTTATTATAAGTGAAACAATTCCAACCCTTAAGGGCGCAAAGTTCTTAGGCTGGTCTGAGGATAAGGCTGCAAAAGAAGCAGACTTTAAGGCAGGCGATAGAATTTCGCTTAACAAAAACGTGACTCTTTACGCAATATGGTCTGAATAATTTAAGGCTGCTACAAGATTTTTCTTGTGGCAGCTATTTTTATTGTTAAAACTGTTGCTATAAGCAATGCATTTATGTTATAATTATAATGTATAACTATGAGATTTTAAAAAATGTGAAGGGAGTAAGTTTTTTATGATAAAGCTTTTTAAATATTTAAAACCTCATAAAAGATTTGCTGTTTTCACAGTAATTCTTGCGGCAATAAGCAACGTTATGACCTTGGGCTTCCCGCTTATGATGTCTATGCTTATTAACAACGGCATCTCCAAGGGCGATTTAGGCTACATAAAATCAATAGGAATTACAATGATAGCGCTTTGTACAATAGCTATGGTTATTTCCGTTTTAAACAGCTATTGCTCAAGCAAGGTTTCAGCCTTGTTTACAGGCGATTTAAGAAGAAAGGTTTTTTCTAAAATTCAAACCTTCTCGCAGGAGGATATTGATGAAATAGGCATTCCCTCACTCATTACAAGAACAACAAACGACATAAGACAAATAGGCGAATTACTCATAGCGCTTTTAAGAAGCATAATTTCCGTACCTATTATGTTAATTGGTGGCACGGCAATGGCTATTATAATGGACCCGGGGCTTTCTCTTGTGCTTTTAATTATTTGTCCCGTTATAGGTGTAATTGCCCTTGCCATTGCAAAAACAGTAGTTCCGTTTTTCAGTAAAATCCAAAAGGGTGTAGACGGGCTTAACCTTGTAACACGTGAAAAGCTTAACGGCGTAAGAGTTATAAGAGCATTTAACAGAACAGAGTACGAGGACAAGCGCTTTAAAAAGGCAAACGACGAATTAACAAGCCTTACCTTAAGGGTTTCAAGAATTTTTGCAGGACTCATTCCCGTGGCAACTCTGCTTATTTTCTTAATAATAGCACTTTTAATAGTTGTAGGCTATAATCAGGTAAATAAATTAACAGACCCTGTCGAAATAGCAAACACAGTAGGTGATTTGCAGGCATTTATAATTTATCTTGTATTTATTGTTGCGGCATTAGCCTCTGTTGCGGCTATGTTTGTCATGATTCCCCGCGGAAAAATCTCTGCAAACAGAATTAACGAAATTTTAGACCACGAGTTAAAAATGACGGTTAACGAAGCAACAGCCACGCCTTCAGGTGAGGGTACTATTGAGTTTAAAAACGTTGTTTTTGATTACACAGATGAGGACGGCAATTTAAAAAGAGCGCTTAACAACGTAAGCTTTATTGCTAAAAAAGGACAAACAACAGCCATTATAGGCAGCACGGGCTCGGGTAAAAGCACGGTGCTTAACCTTATTCCTCGTTTTTATGATGTAACCGAGGGCGCTGTTTTAATAGACAACGTAGACGTAAGAGAAATGGACTTTTCAACTATCTACGAAAAGCTTGGTTATATTCCGCAGCAGGCGTTTTTATTCAGCGGTACCGTTGCCGATAACTTAAGGTACGGCAACGAGGATGCAACCGAGGAAGAATTATGGAATGCGTTAGAAATAGCACAATCACGAGATTTTGTTGAAAAGCTACCCGAAAAGCTTAACAGTATGGTTTCGCAAAACGGTACAAATCTTTCGGGCGGTCAGCGTCAAAGACTTTGCATTGCAAGGGCAATTGTTAAAAAAGCAAACTTCTATATGTTTGACGACAGCTTTTCTGCATTAGATTTTATTACCGACAGCAAGCTAAGAGAGCGCCTTAAAGCAGAGCTTAAGGATTCCGCAATAATAATAGTAGCGCAAAGAGTAGGCACTATAATTGATGCCGACAATATTATTGTTCTCGAAAAAGGAAATATTGTAGGCAGCGGTACTCATAAGGAGCTTTTAGAAAGCTGTGATATATATAAAGAAATGGCAGAATCTCAGCTTGAAAAAACGGGGGTGAGTGACGAATGAAAAAGCAGACCCCGGTTTTAGATGAAAAAAGGTTAGAGCGTCTTGAAAGAAGACGTGCTACAAGAAAGCTCAGGTATTCCTCCTACCGCGAGGTGCAAAAAGGTGAGGAAAAGGCAGAGTCCTTTATGCCGACCGCAAAAAGACTTGCAGGGTATATTGCCACACAAAAGGTCGCACTTATAGTTGTTGTAATAACCTGTGCTATATCGTCACTGTTCAGCGTTATAGGCCCCACCTACATAGGAGATGCGCTTGACCTTCTCAACGAGCAGGTTGCAATTAAGCTGAACGGCGGTTTAATTTCAGCCGAGGCACTTTTACCGTGTGTTAAGGCACTTGTTATTATTTATGGCGGAATGGCTGTATTTTCGTTTATTCAGCAGTACGTAATGGCAGGTGTTACCGCAAGGGTAGTAAGAGTCCTGCGCGAAAAAATAAACGAAAAGCTGTCAGGGCTGCCGCTTAAATATTACGACCGTAATTCCAAGGGCGATATTTTAAGCCGCATAATGAACGACGTAGACAACATAAGCAATACGCTTCAGCATAACTTAATTTCCATAGTATCATCATTAATTACAATTATAGGTGTTTTTGTAATGATGGTAATTACGAACTGGTTTTTAACGCTGTTTATTGTAGTGCTTGTTCCGTTTACCGCGGCAATCGCTTTAAAAATTCTTTCGGTTTCAAGAAAGCTTTTTAAGCAGCAATGGGACAGAACAGGTGAGCTGAACGGTCACGTTGAAGAGATTTATACGGGACACAAAATCGTTAAAATCTTCGGTCAGGAGCAATTGGCGGAGGATGAGTTTAACGATATAAACGACGAGCTTGTTGAGGTAAGCAGCAAGGCACAGTTTATCTCAGGTACAATAGGTCCGTTTATAAATTTAATGGATAACATCGGATATATTTTAGTTGCTATAATCGGTGGCTATTTAATAGTAAACAACGGAGTTTTTTCCGTTGGCGGTACGGTAATTTACGATATGGGCACAGCCTTTTCAATAGGCGGCATACTTACGTTCATTACGTACTCAAAGCTCTTTACCTCGCCAATGTCAACGCTCGCACAAATAGCAAATACTATTCAGTCATGTATGGCTTCGGCGGAAAGAGTGTTCAAGCTGTTAGATGAGGAAAGTGAGGTTGAGCAGGCATCAGGCACGCTTACCTTTGAAAACGAAATTAAATTTGAAAAGGTTTCCTTCTCATACTCAAAGGACAAGCCTTTAATGGAGGAACTTGATTTAACGGTAAAAAAAGGCAGTCTTGTAGCACTTGTAGGTCCTACCGGTGCAGGCAAAACCACCTTTGTGAATCTGTTAATGCGTTTTTATGACGTTAACGACGGTAAAATTACCATAGACGGTAAGGATATAAGAACGGTAAACCGTGACGATTTAAGAAAGCTTTACGGTATGGTTTTACAGGAGACCTGGCTGTTTGACGGTACTGTTATGGATAATATTCGTTACGGAAGACTTGACGCCACAGACGAGGAAGTATATAATTCTTGCAGACTTTCCGGTGCAGATGAATTTATAAGACTGTTGCCCGAGGGCTACAACACAAAAATAACGGAAAACGGCGAGAATCTTTCGGGCGGTCAAAAGCAGTTAATAACAATTGCAAGGGCGTTTTTGAAAAATCCGTCTATTCTTATTTTAGACGAAGCAACATCTTCGGTAGATACAAGAACAGAGCTTCTTGTTCAAAAGGGTATGAACGAGGTTATGAAAGGCAGAACAAACTTCGTTGTTGCACACAGACTTTCTACCATTCGTAAGGCAGATGAAATTCTGTTTATAGATAACGGTACTATAAGAGAGCGCGGTACCCACGAGCAGCTACTCGAAAAGCGCGGTCTTTACTATGCAATGTATAAAAGCGGCTTTGGCGGTCTTGTGGAAACCGAGCAGGCTCTTGCAACAGATTATTAATTCTTTTTTGAAAGGACGTATATAAATGAATAACACAGAAAAATCTATGGAAAAGCTCGTTGCTCTTTGTAAGGGCAGAGGCTTTGTGTACGCAGGCAGCGAAATTTACGGCGGCCTTGCAAATACTTGGGACTACGGCCCGTTAGGAGTAGAGCTTAAAAACAATATCAAAAATGCCTGGAGGAAAAAATTTATTCAGGAAAATCCTTATAACGTTGGTCTTGACAGTGCAATTCTTATGAATCCGCAAACGTGGGTAGCTTCAGGTCACCTTGGCGGCTTCTCAGACCCGTTAATGGACTGCCGTGAGTGTAAAACACGACACAGAGCAGATAATCTTATCGAGGATTTTGACGGTACCGTTGTTGCAGGCTGGTCAAACGAGCAAATGATGGATTACATTAAAGAAAAGGCTATTCCTTGTCCTGATTGCGGTAAGCACAACTTTACAGATATTCGTCAGTTCAACCTTATGTTCAAAACCTTCCAGGGTGTTACAGAGGACAGCAAAAACGAGCTTTATTTAAGACCTGAAACAGCACAGGGTATTTTTGTTAACTTTGCAAATATTCAAAGAACAACAAGAAAAAAGGTACCTTTCGGTGTTGCACAAATAGGTAAGTCCTTCCGTAACGAAATTACACCCGGTAACTTTATTTTCCGTGTGAGAGAGTTTGAGCAAATGGAGCTTGAATTCTTCTGCAAGCCCGGCACAGACTTAGAGTGGTTTGAGTACTGGCGCGGATTCTGCCGTGATTGGCTCTATTCATTAAACATCAAGGCAGAAAATCTTCGCCTTCGTGACCACGATAAGGAGGAGCTTTGCTTCTATTCAAAGGCAACAACAGACTTTGAATACCTCTTCCCGTTCGGTTGGGGTGAGCTCTGGGGCGTAGCAGACAGAACCGATTACGACTTAACTCAACACATAAATACCTCAGGCAAGAGCCTTGACTACTTTGACCCGGAAACAAATGAAAGATATATTCCTTACGTTATTGAGCCTTCATTAGGCGTTGAAAGACTCTTCCTTGCGATTCTTACCGAGGCTTATGATGAAGAGGTAGTAGATGCAGAAAAGAACGACACTCGTGTTGTGCTCAGACTTCATCCTACACTTGCACCGTTTAAATGCGCAGTGCTTCCTCTTTCAAAGAAATTGAACGAAAAGGCAACAGAGGTATTCAACACACTTTCAAAGAAATTCAACGTGGAATTTGATGATGCAGGCTCAATCGGTAAAAGATACCGCAGACAGGACGAAATAGGTACACCGTTCTGCATTACCTACGACTTTGAAAGCGAAGAGGATAATTGTGTAACCGTTCGTGACAGAGATACAATGGAGCAGGTAAGAATTCCGATTGCAGATTTAGTTAAATATATAGAAGAAAAAATTGAATTCTAAAAAGAAAAAGCGTGATTTTTAAAAATCACGCTTTTATATTATTCTTGTCACCTTAACTTATAAATGCTGAATTTCCATATTCAACCAGAAATCGGAATTTGAAAACGTGTAACGCGAAGAAATATCCTGGTACTGACGCTCGGTTAACTCTCTTTTTCCTGATTCGGTAGTTTCAAAATACTTAATTCCCGTGTCAGAATCTTCGGTAAAGAAGGCGTAAGCCTCCTGTAGCTTACCGTTTTCTAAATAACAAACTGTAGTTGTGTGCCATGCGGCTCCGCCTGAACCTGAGGTTAAAAGTGTACCGCCGTTACGCACAACAGCGCTGTAACGACTCCAGTAGCCATCCAAAAATACCAAATTTCCGTTATAAATAGTAAAAACAGCAAATACACTGTGGTCGTTTCTTACCCAAAACATTTCGTCAATGCCGTCGTTATTCATATCGTATAAAATGTATCCGTAACTGTCAAGTGAGTTTGGCTCGCCATAGGCAGGAAGCTCTACGAACATACAACTCCAACGGTAGGAAAGCTCTTCGTCAGAGCTGTAGGCATTGATTAATGAATTACTTATATCCGCCTTAAGACCGCTATTATATTTCTCATAAAAATCATCAGAAAGACGAAATTCAAGCAGACTTTTATAGTCCTGTAATAAGGTTTGATATAAAAGGTTCAGGGGTTCTTCTTTCGGAGGCGTTAATTCTGCGCTTGTTGCTTGTGTCTGTAGGGGTGCGGTCGGCTTTTTCGTACAAGAGTTAATAGAAAAAATAAATGAAAGCGCAAGTAAAACTAATAAAAATCTCTTCACGTTATCTCACAACCTTATAAATAAGGGGAATTTCCTGCGGCTGCTCGTCTGAAAGCTCTATTGCCGAAAGAAATTTTTTTTGTGCCGCTTTTAAGGATGCTTCGTTTTGTGTGTAAAGCGTAGCAAGCACGTCACCCTTTAATATTTTATCACCTGTTTTTTTGTTAAGAATAATTCCGGCGGTCATATCTATTACGTCGTCCTTTTTCTCTCTGCCTGCACCTAAAATAACTGAGGCAATTCCAATGCTTTCCGCATCCATAAAGGAAACGTAGCCGTCATATTCTGCAACAACAGTTTCGCTAAAGCGTGCTTTCGGGAAAAGGGCTGTGTTTTCAATCCATTCACCGTTACCGCCCTGAGCGACAATCCATTCCTTGAATTTTTCAAAAGCGCTGTCGTCAGCAATTGCTCTGTCGACTAATTCCGACGCCTCCTCCGGTTTTATGTTTTTGGAAAGGGCGACTATTTCCGCCGCAAGAGCCTTTGCAACGTGCCTCAGGTCCTCGGGGCCGTTGCCTCTTAAAACCTCTATAGCTTCAATAACCTCAAGCGAGTTACCAATGTTTTTGCCTAACGGGGTATTCATATCCGTAATAATGGCAGATATTTTGCGACCGTTGTTTTTGCCTATTTTAACCATTTCCTCTGCAAGTGCTTCTGCATCTGCAGGTGTTTTCATAAAGGCACCGCTGCCGCATTTTACGTCAAGTACAATTGTGTGTGAGCCTGCCGCAAGCTTTTTACTCATAATGCTTGAAGCAATAAGCGGAATGCTGTCTACCGTTGCAGTAACGTCACGTAAGGCGTAAAGCTTTTTGTCGGCAGGGGTAAGGTTACCCGTCTGACCAATAACGGCAATATTCGTTTTTTCTACCTGCTTAAAAAATTCTTCGTTTGTAAGAGAGGTGTTAAAGCCCTCTATTGCTTCAAGCTTATCTACTGTGCCGCCCGTGTGGCCTAAACCGCGACCGCTCATTTTTGCAATAATGCAGCCTAAGGATGCAACAATAGGTGCAACAATAAGCGTTGTTTTATCACCAACGCCGCCGGTAGAATGCTTATCTACGGTTTTGTCGTTGAATACGGATAAATCTATGGTATCACCCGACTCAGCCATAGCAAGTGTAAGTATAGCCGTTTCCTTTTCAGTCATACCGTTAAAGAAAATTGCCATTGCAAGGGCAGAAGCCTGGTAATCGGGAATGTCACCGTTCGTGTAGCCCTTAACAAAAAAGTTGATTTCTTCTTTTGTTAATTCCTTGTTGTCGCGCTTGTTTTTTATAACGTCATACATTCTCATAATGAAAATCTCCGTTGGTTATTTACCGTATATTTATTAAAATTGTCGTGATTTTATTCTAAGCTAAAGGAGTAGGGCAGCAAATCCTTGAGCAACACCTTTTCAAATTCGTTGCCTTCCTTTACCATTAAAATTTCAAAATCTCCGTCGCAAAACTCACTCATAACCTGCCTGCAAACACCGCAGGGTGAGGTGGCGGCAGTAATTTTTCCGTTTTTACCGCCTGCAACGGCAATTTTAGAAAACTTTGTTTCCCCTTCAGATATTGCCTTGAAAAAGGCGACTCTTTCTGCACAAACAGTGGGAGAAAATGCAGCGTTTTCTATATTGCAGCCGGTGTACACCTTACCGCTTTTTGTAAGTAAGGCAGCACCTACCTTGAATTCAGAGTAGGGTGAGTATGAATTTTTTGTAGCCTCTGTTGCTAATAAAGCTAATTCCTTATCTGTCATAAAATCACCTTTCTAAAAGTGCTTTGAGCTTTTCTGCCACAAAATCAAAGCCATTTATTGTGCCAAGATTTTCGGGCTTTATGCTCTCACCAAGCATAACAAACGGGACGTATTCACGGGTGTGGTCCGTGCTTTCATCACCGGGGTCGCAGCCGTGGTCGGCTGTAATAATTAAAACATCGTCACTTTTCATATTTTGTATGAATTCGGGCAACCAACCGTCAAAGGCGGCAAGAGCCCTTGCGTAGCCGTCAACGTCGTTTCTGTGGCCGTATACCATATCAAAATCTACAAGATTTATAAAACAAAGTCCGTTAAAGTTTTTTTGTGAATAAAGAAGAGCCTTTTCCATTCCCTCTTCATTATTTTTTGTGTAGGTGTATTCCGTAATTCCCTTGCCCGCAAAAATATCGTTTATTTTGCCTACGGCAATTACGTCATAGCCGTTGCTTTTCAACTCATCCAAAACAGTAGCTTTTGGCGGCTGCAGGGAAAAGTCGTGCCTTCTTGAAGTCCTTTTAAAGGGGTATTCACCCTCAAACGGACGCGCAATAACTCTGCCTACACCAAGGTCACCGGTTAGTAGATTTCGGGCAATTTTACAGTATTCATAAAGTGTTTCGGGCGGCACAACAGACTCGTGTGCTGCAATTTGAAAGACACTGTCTGCAGAGGTGTAAACAATTAAAGAGCCTGTTTTCAAGTGCTCCTCACCAAAGTCTTTAATAACCTCTGTGCCGGAGTATGGCTTGTTGCAAAGCACACCTCTTTTTGTGAGTCGGGAAAATTCGGCCAACAGCTCCTGCGGAAAACCCTCAGGGAAGGTGGGTAAGGGCTTTTGCGATACAATTCCTGCAAGCTCCCAATGACCGATGGTTGTGTCCTTGCCCTTGGATTTTTCCTGTAAGCGAGCAACCGTTGCCTTTAAATCACCGTAACCTAAATAGGAAAGTCCGTCTATTTTTGTAAAGCCGATGCTCTTAAGATTTTCAATATTAAATTCAGCCGATTGCGAAATGCTTTTCATTGTGTTTGCACTTGCATCATTAAAAAGTGCGGCATCCGGCGCTGCACCTATTCCGCAGGAATCAAGTACAATAAGAAATACTCTTTTTGCCATTATTTATTCTCCAGTTGAACAGCAGTTTCAAGTGCTAATTTCATCATATCTGTAAATGAGTTTTGTCTTTCTATTGCAGGGAGTGTTTCACCCGTTATAAGGTGGTCGGAAACGGTGAACAAGGCACCTGCTCTTTTGTTAGCTCTTGCGGCATTCATAAAGAGTGCGGCTGCTTCCATTTCCACCGCGAGAACGCCCATTTTTTGCCAGTTAGCGCTTTCCTCGGGGTTATCACCGTAAAAAACGTCGGAGGAAAGCACGTTACCAACCTCGTGATTAAGGTTAAGTCTTTCGGCTGTTTCCACAAGCGTCCTTAAAATAGTAAAGTCAGAAATAGGTGCAAAGTAACCCGGCAAATTAAAGGTGTGGCTGTACCTTGAATTTGTGCAGGCACCCTGTGCTATTACAATATCTCTTACCTTAACCTTTTCACACATACCGCCTGCCGAGCCGATTCTGATAATGTTTTCTACGTCAAAAAAGTTGAAAAGCTCGTAGGAGTAAATTCCTATAGAGGGCATACCCATACCGGATGCCATAACAGAAACACGAGTTCCGTTGTAAAAACCCGTGTAGCCTTGAATTCCTCGCACGTTGTTTACAAGCTTTGCATCCTCTAAAAAATTTTCTGCTATAAATTTTGCTCTTAACGGGTCACCCGGCATAAGCACTGTTTTTGCAAAATCCTCAGGTGTAGCGTCAATGTGTGGTGTAGGATAATTTTTCATAAGAACAACTCCTTAAAAATTGATAAAGTTAATTGCTGTACATTTCATAAAGTCCGGCATAAATGCCGTTTTTCTCAATTAAAGCCTCGTGAGAGCCGCTTTCTTCAATTCCGTTGCTTGTAAGAACGAGAATGTTATCGGCATTTTTAATGGTGGTGAGTCTGTGGGCAACAATGAGTGTAGTTCTGCCCTCTGCAAGTAAATCGAGTGATTTTTTTACAAGCTGCTCGCTTTCGTTATCGAGTGCGCTTGTAGCCTCGTCAAGAATAAGAATTTTTGGGTTTTTGAGGAAAACACGGGCAATGCTTATGCGTTGCTTTTGCCCGCCGGAGAGCTTAACGCCGCGCTCACCAACGTAGGTATCGTAGCCGTTTGGGAGCTCATTTATAAACTCGTGAGCACCTGCAAGGCGCGCCGCCTTTTCAATTGCTTCGTTTGTAGCGCCGGGCATACCGTAGGCAATGTTTTCCTTTACAGTGCCGGAAAACAGGTAGACGTCCTGCTGAACAACACCAATGTTGCTTCGCAAGGATTTTAAGGTAACGTCTTGAATGCTTGTGCCGTCAATTAAAATTTCACCGTCTGTAATTTCATAAAAACGAGGAATAAGGTTACAAAGCGTGGTTTTGCCGCTGCCCGAGGGACCGACTAAAGCAACCTTTTGACCTTTTTCTATATGAATATTTAAATTTGAAAGAACGTTTTCGGTAACGTCTGAATATTTAAAGGAAACGTTTTTGAAATCTATAACTCCGTCTGTAACGGCAAGCTCGGTAGCGCCCTGCTTATCCTTAATGGAGGGCTCAATGTCAAGAATTTCAGTAAAGCGCTCAATTCCCGTCATACCGCGCTGGAATTGCTCTGCGAATTCTACAATTCTTTTTATGGCTGTTAAAAGCACGGAAATATACATTAAATAAGCAACGTAGTCGGCAGCTGCAATTTTTTTGTTGAGTAAAAATATGCCGCCTGCAATAACAACCACTATATACATTATACCTTCAAAAACTCTGTTAACAGCGTTAAAGGAGCCCATGTATTTGTAAACAACAGATTTTATTTTTAAGAAGCCGACATTGCCTTGCTTGAATTTTTCTTCCTCTATTTTTTCATTTGCAAAGGATTTTACAACGCGAATGCCTAAAAGGCTATCCTCAACCTGGCTGTTTAATTCGCCAACCTTTTTTCTTGATTCCTTAAAGCCGTCACGCATTTTGTGGTTGTAGCGTGCAAGAATAACAACCATAAACGGTAAAACCGCAAACATTATGAGTGTAAGGGGAATATTCATAAAAGCAAGAATTGAAAACGAGGCAACAATTTTAATGCCTGCAATGAAAAATTCCTCCGGGCAATGGTGCGCAAATTCTGTAATATCAAAAAGGTCAGAGGTAATTCTCGACATAAGCGTACCAACCTTAGCATCATCATAAAATGAGAAGGGGAGCTTTTGCAAATGATTGAAAAAGTCCTTGCGCATCTCAGTTTCTATTTTGGTGCCCATTATGTGGCCGACGGATGCCATGTAGTAATATGCAACGGCATCTATAATTTTTAGTATAAGATACACTCCGCCAAGCGAAAGAATTAACGAAAGCGTTAAATTCTGAGGGGAGTCGGTTGCGGTTCCGGTAATGTAGCGGACAATAACCGGTAAAGCAAGCTCACAAAGAGTTGTAAGTGCGGCACAAAACAAATCGAAGCACAGAGTGCCAAGGTGCTTTTTGTAGTAAGGGAAAAATCTTTTAACAAGACTGCCCCGTGTAGATTTTTTACTGTTCACGTTGATTCTCCTAATAATAGTATATTTACATTTTAACACAAAAAATGGAATTTTAAAACTGTTATATTTTACGATATTTAAGTAAAATATTTGTAATAGTATTGATTTTTTAAAAGTTATAATATATAATACTAAACGCAAATGAATATGCGCCGGTGTGATGGAATTGGCAGACGTGACGGACTCAAAATCCGTTGATGGCGACATCGTGTGGGTTCGAGTCCCACCACCGGCACCAACAAAAAGAGAACTTTTGTCTACCAATAGTTCTCTTTTTGTTTATCCAAGCCGCAGGCTTGGTATATCATCACGCGTCAGCGTGTATATCATCAGCTCCTTTGGAGCTGTATATCATCACGGCAAAGCCGTGTATAATTCCCCCTGCAGCTTGATGAGATGCAACACTGCGTGTTGATGATATCCAATTCCTACGGAATTGATGATATACAAGGCTTCGCCTTGATTTGTATGCAGAAAAGGTGATATAATCTGTTCGGAAAACAAGAATTTGTAGGTGAGATAATGATTGTTTTAATTACCGGAGCATCGCATACAGGCAAAACTGCACTTGCTCAAAAACTGCTTGAAAAATATAAATACCCCTATCTTTCAATAGACCATCTAAAAATGGGTTTAATTCGTAGCGGCAACACAGAACTTACCCCTATGGATGATAATGAATTAACCGAATACTTGTGGCCGATTGTTCGTGAAAT
>JAZNET010000007.1:0-3502 GCA_045588735.1 Acutalibacteraceae bacterium
ATTTTTTCTGTAACAAGGCAAAACTCGCAGGAATACTGCCGTATTTCAAGAGTTTTAACGATGTTACCGGGAAAAGTGACTGTATTAAACCATATCTGGTTCGAACACGCTCACTCTAAACAATAGCCGGATTGCTCCGGCTATTGCTTTAATAAGTCAAATTAGAATTTTTCGTTTAAGAGCTTAATACCGTCAATTTTTACATTGAAGTAAGGAGCTGAACGGTCTGCAGATTCGTTAAAGTAACCATCCTTAACAGCCTCTGTATCGCCTGCAAACTTAGCATCTGTATCAACGTCTGCCATGTAAGTAGTTAATTCTTTACCGTCAACTGTGAAGTTCTTTGTATCGAATACCTTAAGAGTACCGGCCTTGAAGCCTGTAATAGCTTCTTCAACCTTTGCTAAAGTACCTTCAGCAATAACGTCCTGGTTAAGACCTGTAAGAACAACAGAGCCTTCAGCAATACCGCCGCACCAGTCAGCAGCAATTTCTTCATCCTTGTTTACGCAAGCAATGATGTAGTTGAAGTAAGGAGCCCAGTTAATAGCAGAAGAAACTAAGAATGTTTCAGGGCATGATTCGTAAGTGCTGCCGTTGTAAGAAACGTTAGGAACACCTGCAGTTTCACAAGCAGAAGGAGCACCCATTGAGTCAGCGTGCTGGCTTATAAGTACGCATTTGTTGTTAATAAGAGCTTCAGCAGCATTCTTTTCTTCAGTTGGGTCATACCAAGAGCCTGTGAATTGAACCTCCATAGTAACTGAAGGACAAACAGACTTAGCACCAAGGTAGAAAGATGTGTAGCCTGACATAACCTCAGCATATGTGAAAGCACCAACGTAGCCCATTTTTGCTTCTTCAGCAGTAATAGTGCCTGCTTCAATCATTTCGTTGAGCTTCATACCTGCAACAATACCTGCTAAGTATCTGCCTTGGTAAATAGAAGCAAATGCATTGTGGTAGTTATCAAGACCCTCTGTGTGAGCCTTAGTACCTGTAGCGTGGCAGAATTCAACCTCAGGGAATTCTTTAGCAGCCTTAATCATGAAGTCCTCATGACCGAAGGAGTTAGCGAAAACGATGTCGCAGCCTTGGTTAACAAGGTCTTTAGCTGCTTCGTAGCATTCGTTACCTTCCGGAACGTTAACCTTAATGATAACTTGCTCGTCTGTAAGGCCTAAAGCATCCTGAACACTGTTAGCAGCGTTGAGGAAGTTGAGGTCATAAGTTGATTGCTCGTCGTGTAAGCAGATGAAACCGATTTTGAAATCTTCTTTGATTTCGTAATCTTTTGTGATTTCCGGAGCTGCAAGAGGAGAATCACTTAAACCGAGTTGTTTTGGCTCGTCATCGTTGCCTGTGCCGCCGCAAGCTGCGAAAGCACCAACAACAAGTACAAGCGCAAGTGCGAGTGCGAGTACTTTTTTCATTGGAATTACCTCCGTTTGAATAAATTTTATCTGAAAATGCCAACGCATTTAGAGAACGTAAATAATAATGCTGAGTGCTGAGCATTCAGCACTTTCTAAAGTTTATTCCGTTAGTTTCACTCATCTCTTCAACAATAGCGAGAGATTGAAGCTCTATGCCCATTTCACGGAGCTTTTTGCCGCCATCCTGAAAGCCTTTTTCAATAGCAATACCTATTCCCACAAGGTTTGCGCCTGATTGCTTTAAAATGTCAAGCACAGCAAAAGCAGCGTTACCGCCTGCCAAAAAGTCGTCAATAAAAAGAATGTTGTCAGCAGGGGAAAGATATTTTTTAGAAACTATCATTTCGTAATCCTTACCGTGAGTGAAGGAGTGGCTTTTTGCCATAAAGCAGTCGTTTCCGACGTTTTTGTGGCTTGATTTTTTTGCAAAAACAACGGGCACGTCAAAATACTTTGCCGCCATAACGGCAATAGCAATACCCGAGGATTCAACGGTTAAAATTTTGTTTATTCCTTTATCCTTGAAAAGTCTGTAAAATTCTTTACCCATTTCGTCAAGAAGATTAACGTCAATCTGGTGGTTAAGGAACATATCAACCTTTAAAATATCAGAGCCTATAATCTGACCTAATTCTTCAATTTTTTTCTCTAATAGCTTCATTGCTTAACCACCTTGTTTGTAAAAGGATATATAAATTTATTATATTACAAAATTCGTGCTTTTGCAATATTTTTATGATATTTATAATGTCGAAAATTCACGTGCCCAGGTGTGCAATTTGCTATATTTCAAGCTCTGCACTCATATCCGACGGTAACGGTGCTTCAAAAATCATTTTTTTATTTGTGGTAGGGTGGAAAAATTCAGCTTTTCCGCAGTGTAAACCCGGTCTTTTAAGCTTTTCGGTAATTTCACCACCGTACATATCGTCACCGATAAGCGGCAGGCCTATGGATGAAAAATGCACTCTTATCTGGTGCGTTCTGCCCGTTTCTATGTTAACTCTTAAAAGAGCTTTTTCGTTATTTCCGATTTTTTCAATTTGCCAATGCGTCGTAGCGGGCAAGGCGTCCTCACGCGTGGTAGAAACAGCCCTCAGCGTTTTGTTTGGGTCGGGTCTGTAAATGGGCGTGTTTATGGTGCCGCTGCTTGCAATTTCGCCCTTAATAAGAGCAAAATACGTTTTTTCAATGTTTCCGTTAAGTCTGAAGGCGGCAAGAGAATTTTTAGCAAAAACAATAACTCCCGAGGTACCCTTGTCCAGCCTGCCTATGGCTCTGCCGGCAGCTTCCTCACCGCCCTTGTTAATAATGTAATTCGCAACACCGTTTGCAAGCGTTCCGTTAGGGTGGCGCCTTGTAGGGTGTGCCGAAATACCCGCGGGCTTGTTTAAAACAAGAATATCCTCATCCTCGTAAATAATATCAAGCTCCATTTCACAAAGCAGAGGTGGGGTAGATTTTTCGGGTATTCTTAAAACGACTTTTTCGTTTTCGTAAACGTTGTCTATCATTCTTACAACCCGGTCGTTTGCTGTAACGGAGCCCTCTGTGTGGCGGAGTGATTGAACTATTTTAGTGGAAAGCCTTAAATGCCCCTTTAAAAAATGCAGCAGGGGTCTGTTCGAGTATTCATTCGGTACAGTGTACTCTAAAATTCTCATAACAGACCCCCTTGGTTTTTATTTGTCAAAATGAATATGCAATTGTATATACATAGTCAAAAACACAATAATGTTCATAACTTTGACAATGTAAAGTTAATTACTTTACTGTTTTTTTGTCAAAAAAGCAAAAAAACATAAAAATGGGCTTATTTATGAACAAAACTGACAGGTTTATGAACAAAGTAAAGCAACCTGCTTTACAATTGTAAAATTTTTGCAATGTATATTTTTGTTGGAAAAATTTGCAAGTATATGCATCTTAGGGTGAATTGAATTATCCGAACCGTGTTTTTTACAGACGGATTTTCATTCACTTTTCGTTAAAATACTCGTGAATCCATAAAGGATTCACTGTGTTTTTGCCTTAATTGACTAAAAATCCGTTTTGTAAAAAATCTC
>JAZNET010000008.1:0-3712 GCA_045588735.1 Acutalibacteraceae bacterium
GTTAAGCCCTTACATTATGTCACAGGCTTTCAGTAATGTTGGTTGGCGTGGTGGTTATCGCTATGCTTTTTATGTTCAGTTTGCTATTGCGTTGTTATTAATATTTTCTGTTCCGTTATGGAAAAAGAATTCTTCAACACAAGAAACGGATGAAGAAAGCGGAGTAACCCTTTCAATTGCAGAAATGATAAAAAAATCAGATGTAAGACAAGTCTGGATAATTATGCTTATGACAAATGCAATTGAGTATGCTTGCGGAGTCTGGGGAAGTACATATTTAGTAGAGGAAAAAGGGTTTGAAATTGAACACGGAGCACTTGCGCTTACTATATATTATGTCGGAATGTCTATAGGTCGTTTTGCTTCGGGTTTACTTGCAAATAAAATTAAAACATGGAAGCGTATTTTTATAGGTTGTGTAATTCTCGCACCGGCAATTGTTATTATGCTTCTTCCTTTAGGTGATATTTTTGCAGTTGTTGGCTTATTCCTTATAGGTCTTGGTAATGGCTCTATTTATCCGAATATGATACATTTAACACCACACAATTTCGGCAAAGAAGTGTCACAATCAATTATGGGCTCACAAATTGCCTTTGCGTATATCGGCGTTATGTTAGCACCGCCTATGGTAAGTCTCATAAGCGGTTTATTCGGAATAAAAGTTTATCCGGTTTTACTTGCGTTACTTTATGTTGTGATGGTTATTACTATTAAATGTTTTACAAATCGTTTGAAAAAACAAGGCAGATACAGTAAGGATGTTTAAAATGAACGGTAACGATATTTTCAATATAAATAGTTTTCTTACTCCTGATGTTTCCTGTGCACCTGTGTATGTATGGGTGTGGAATGACGTATGCACTGAAGAAATAATAGATGCTCAAATTGAAGAGATGCAAAACCTTGGCATAAGAGCATTTTATATTCTTCCCGAACCAAAAGATTTCCGTCCAGACAGTATGCCTACAAATCTTACCCCGAACTATCTTACAGAAGAGTTTTTTGAGCTTTGTGCATATGCAATTAAAAAGGGAAAAGCACTCAATATGAATTGCTGGATTTATGATGAGGGTGGTTGGCCTTCTGGTAGTGCTTGCGGTAAGGTGACAAAGGTACATCCCGAGTTTTCAGTAGAAAATTCAAGCTATCCTGATTTGCTCAACAAAAAAGCAACAGAATATTTTATAGAAATCACCCACGAAAAATATTTTTGGGCAATAGGTGAAGATTTCAAAAACTTTGTTAGTGCTGTGTTTACTGATGAACCCAAAGCACCTTTTCATACTTCTAACAAAGAGTTAATAGAAAGATATGAAAAGATGTATGGCGAATCAATATTGCCATATCTTCCGTTAATAAAAGGTAAAATTGCTCCAACAGAAGAAAATGTTCATATATTGCACCGCTGGTATGATTTATGCAGTCGTGCATTCTGTGAGAATTTTCTTCTGCCCTGCAAAAAATGGGCAAATGAAAAGGGGAGTGATTTTACAGGTCACCTTGATGTTGACCATAGTCCCCAAGGCTGTATGAATGGTTGTAACTTCAATCTTATGCGGGCTCTCAGGTGTTTTGATATCCCTGGTGTTGACGTTATATGGCGTCAGCTTTACCCTGAAAATAAAATAGCTAATAAGAATGATTTTAATGCTTATAATGGATTTTTTCCGCGTTACGCTTCATCGGCGGCTGCACAGAATGGCACAAAATTTTCTATGAGTGAAATTTTTGGTGTAGCAGGGGCGAGTGTTTCTTACGATATAATGCGCTACACAGTGGGGTACGGGGCAGTTCGTGGAATAAATATTTTCAATCCGTTTAATTTCCCACTTGGAAGAAATGGTCAACTTCTTGCACAGGAGCTACCAATTTTCACAGAAAAGCAACCATTCTGCCGTTACCTTAATCAATTTAATCAATATACAGAACGATTATCTTACATAAGCTCTCTTGGTGAGCGTGTATATGAAACAGGTCTTTATTATCCTGTCTCCGATTTTCAGGGTGGCTTGAATTCAGAAGAAATAGCAAAAGAATTTGACTCTCTTGGCAGAACTCTTGAAGATATGCTGGTCGATTTTGATATTGTAGATGACGATGTTTTGCAACTTGCAGAAATTAAAAATGGCTATATATGCATTGGTAATGCAAAATATAAAAATATAATTATTCCAGAGGGCGCATTCATTCCCGAAGCCACACAAAAAGCGTTGGATAATTTTGAAAAACAAGGTGGCAGAGTTTCACACGAGCTTTCAAATCTCACACCAGTAGTAAAATCAGATGGTGTTGGTTTACGTGCTATGCACAGAAAGTTTATTAACGGTGATTTATTAATTCTCTTCAGAGAAACAGGCGAAATCGGGGATTACAGTATTCACTTACAGTCGGCAAAGGGGTATTTGCTTGACTTGAACAATGGTGAGTTGCAACACATTGAAACTGAAAATGGTGTTTTTAAAATTTCTCTTGCCATAGGCGAAACTGCTGTTGTTTTACTGACTGATGAGGTTCTGAAAGCAGAAAATCAGAACCGTTTCAAAGATGAATTTAATATTACAAGTGATTTTACATTCAGAAAAGAAACAGAACTTGTTTGTGATGGAAACGAATTTGATAATATTAACCATTCTGAAAAGTCGGTTCCAATAAAACTTGGCGATTGGTCGCAAATTATTGGTAGTACTTATTCCGGTAGTGGCGTTTATGAAACTCGCTTTTTACTTCCAGCTGAAAAAGTAGGAAAAGAAGCCGAACTCAATTTAGGCGACGTTCATTTTGTTGCTTCTGTATCTTTAAATGAATACTATCTTGGTGCAAAATTAGCACCACCATATAAGTTTAAAATACCAACTGGAATTTTAAACGAAAACAATATGCTTAAAATAACTGTTACAAATACTTCTGCAAACTGGTATGTTCATACAGATTATTTTAAGAGATGGAAAACAGAAGAATTATCTCAGTATTTTGAGGGTGAAATTGAATATGCAAAAGATTTCCTCTCAGGTGGGTTATATGGTCCTGTTACACTTTACACGGAATGATGACAGGTTCCGTTGAATGTGTGATAATTAAACAAATTTGAATTTGGTGGTGAGGTAGAAATGAACGTAGACCTTATTTTGATGTCCGACGATGACATTCTTGAATTTAAGAAAAATATACAATACGCTTTTCAGAAAGGCTTTGAGGATGTGTATGGGAAAACAAATGATATCATTCTTCCCGAAAAAGATATTGACCGTTCACTCAATGCTGAAGGTTCAGCAGCATACAAGGCTGTTGTTGACGGTGAAACGGTTGGCGGTGCAATCGTAGTAATAAATAAAGAAACACAACACAACCATTTGGATTTGCTTTATGTTAAATACGGTACACAGACTAAAGGTATTGGCTTTGCTATTTGGAGTGCTATTGAAAAAATGTATCCCGATACAAAGGTGTGGGAAACCTACACACCTTATTTCGAAAAACGAAACATACATTTTTATGTGAATAAATGTAAATTTCATATTGTTGAGTTTCAATGTGAAAAGAATCCTTCATCCGATGCTCCCGAAGATTTCGTCGGTGACGGCGGAGAAGGTATGTTTGTTTTTGAGAAAATAATGTGATGCTCAAATTCCAATTTGTCGAGTTGAATAATGATTAGCTTTTACTGTTTTTATACACAATACTTATCCAAATCCTCAATAGCCTTTATTTT
>JAZNET010000009.1:0-24031 GCA_045588735.1 Acutalibacteraceae bacterium
ATTCTGTTACCTCATATTATTGCAACAAAATGAAAAAACTGTGAAGCAATATCACTCGCCGTATGGCGAATAAAACTGCAGAGTGTCCTTACGAACACTCGGCTAATGCTTCGGGGAATGCTTTTATTTTACTGATGAAACGAGCTCAATAAATGCCTTTGTAAAGGTTGAGCCTGATTTTTTGCTGATTGCGTTAACCTCTTCGTTTTCACCGATAAGTGAGTGGTATTCGTTATCTGCAAGAACGTAGCCTGCCTGGTCGTTTGCAAGACCGAATACTAATACGTTGTCACAGCCGGTAACGTCCTTAAGTGCAGGGTAATCCCAAGACTCGCCGTCCCAGCTTTCTGCAGGAGTTGTTACACCGCCGTAGAAAATGCTTGGGTCAAACTCACCCGGTGCAAAGAATACAGCAACCTCGTTACCGAGTTCCATGTAACCGATTTCTGATGCGAGTGTGTAATCCTGACCGTCCTTAACAACAACGGCACCTAAAATGCCCTCACGGCAAGCAAGTGTAAGAATTCCGTTATCAACAGGAACCATAACCTCCTGGTGAACAATGTTAAGAACAGGATCGAGAGTGATTTCGTTATCGATGCCTCTTACCTTATCTGCAATTGCATTTGCATAGTAGGTAATGTTCTTTAAATCTGACTCGCCCTCTACGTTAGTTAACTTGCCCTCACTTGTAATTGCAAGCTCTGCGCCCTGTATAAATACAACGTTAGCGCCTTCTTTTTCGTTGATGTTCTTTTCAATATAGTACGGATAGTCAGCTGAAAGAATATCAGGTCCTGCGCCGTAGCCTGTGCAGTGAATACCTGCTTCTAAAATCCAAGTTTCAGCAGAGCCGTCGTTTGGTGTGAAGCGGAGTCTGTGAATATTCTCGTCAAATGATTGCGGGTCACGCTTATCTCTGATGTACTCCTTAATGTTTGCATAGCCGTAGTTAAGAGTACCCTCTGTCATATTTGAAACAGCTTCTTCAACGCAAGCAACTGTTGTTTCGAAAAGGTTTTCCATAAACTGTGGGTTTTTAGTTACCATGTAGTCATCAAGAAGACCCTCTGCACCAATGCTGCCTGCACCTGCATTACCTGTATTTGAAACGAGCGCCTTAAGAAGCGGAACGTTCATACCGAGTGTATCTATACAAGAGTGCTGGTGAAGAACTGAAACGTTCAAGCTGATAATGTTATTAGCCTCTGCAAATTCCTGGAGTCTGCCACGGATAATTTCAACGTCGCCTCTTGCGAAGCCGAAGCCGTCAATAACAGCGTGAACAACTGTGCCGCTTACACCGTCACTTAAAGCATAAACTCTTACTCTTTGGTCATCGTAAACAGCTCTCGGAACTCTGCCCTCAAACACCTCAAGAGAGCCTGCGAGGAAGAACTCGCCGTTCATAATATTAAAATCGTCAATGAGAGAATCGCTTGAATAACCAAGGCTCCATTTAGAATTTGATTTTACTGTTTCGTCAAAGCTGTCCTCACCCTTGTAGAAATACTCTGCCACGTAGGTTTCTGAAGAGTCAAACGAATCCTCAAAGCCGGGCCAGAATCTGTTAAGGTAAGTAAGAACGTAGTGAATAAGGTCGTTTAACACCCTATTAAAAACGCTCTCAATATCAATTGCCAGGGTTTGCGGAGCAGCGGCTGTTGCAGCACTTGCCGGCACCATAAACACGGAAATTGAAAGTGTTAAAGCAAGGATAATTGCGACTAATTTTTTAGTCATTTCAAAGTCCCCCTTGAATAATGAGATTATAAACCGAGCAGTCTCCCACTCGATTTTAATGCATTCTAATGCAATTTTACGAATACATTATATACCTAATTTTTACAATATGCAATAATTATTTAAACTGTTGCTGTTTCTTTGTTGAATTTAGCCAATTCTTCTTCTATCATTTTGTTGATATTGTTCTTGCCCATATGTCTGTACGGACGGAATCTTAAGAAAATATACATCGGAACAGCGCCCAGCGTATTAAGAATCATATCGCCCATAGTATCCATAATCGCAAACCTTGCCTCAAAGCGTTCAGGGTCAAGTTTAATTAACATAAACACGTCTTCCACGTTGCCGCCTGCTTCCGCAATAGCCTTTTGTAAATCCCAATGCTGAGCGTCACCGCCGAACCATTGGTCAAAGACGAACTCAAAAAGCTCCCAACCGGAAGCAAATACAAAGCCAACACCCAAAGCACAAAGAGCCGCAATTTTAGGCGGACAAACAACCTTGTCACGAATTTGCATAGCGCAAACAAGCTCGTAGCTTATAAACACAGCCTCTACACAGCCGAGTGCGTGAAGCACCTTGTCAAACATTGGTAATGCGTAGTAAAGGTTAAGGTATGCTCCGCCGAAGGATGCGCAAAAAAATCCAAAAATTGAAATATGCTGGAAATAACGCGGTAATAACCTCGGGAAAGAGTTTTTAGGGAACATCTGGCAAATTTCGTAAGCAAACATACCAACAAGGTTTGCCATCATTTGCAAAGGTTGCATTGAACCGAGGTTAGGGTCAATTGTAACCAAGCTTTTTATAATTCCGTAAATCATTAAGCCTCTTAAGGTCCACCAATAAATATGTTCAATTGGCTTCATACCCTTGTAGAGTCTTTTAAAGTAATCTTTAACCATAATCTTTCTCCAAAATCAAATTTTTACTTATGTAGAATATCAAATATATCTCGATTTTTAATTCTTTTAAAGAAATAACCGTTAAAATAATCTTAATTTTTTCCTTTTTTCGCCGTTTTTTTCATATTTTTTCGCAATATACGGCATAAATATGTATAATGTACTATTGAAAAATTTAATAAAATACATTATAATGCTTTTAAATGACTTGTAGGAGGAGTGACTATGCCTAAAAGAGAGGGCTACATTTCCTGGGATGAATTTTTCATGGGGGCTGCTATGCTTTGCGCTAAAAGAAGCAAGGACCCTAACACACAGGTAGGCGCTTGCATAGTAAATGCCGAAAACAGAATTGTTTCCGTTGGTTACAATGGCTTTCCTGCCGGCTGTGATGATGACGTTTTCCCTTGGGAGCGCAGCGGTGATGACCGTTACGACACAAAATATCTTTACGTTTGCCACGCAGAGCTTAACGCTATTTTAAACGCAAGGGGCTCTAACCTTACGGGCAACAGACTTTACGTAGCGCTTTTCCCCTGCAACGAATGCGCAAAGGCTATTATTCAAAGCGGTATTACAGAGGTTATTTACCTTTCTAACAAGTATAAGGACACACCCGAAACAAGAGCTTCTAAAAGAATGCTTGAGGCTGCGGGCGTAAAGCTTACACAGTTAGTGCCCGAAAAGAGCGAGCTCGTTCTTGACTTTGACCCGGACAAAATTTAATTTTCGTCTATATTATCGCTATGCGATTACATAAAATAATAAAATTTTTAAAATTGGAGTGTTAAAAATGCCATTAGTAAATGCAAAAGAAATGCTTACAAAAGCAAAGGCAGGCCACTATGCAGTTGGTCAGTTCAACATCAACAACCTTGAATGGACAAAATCTATTCTTCTCACAGCACAGGAAATGAATTCTCCTGTTATTCTCGGTGTTTCTGAGGGTGCAGGTAAATATATGTGCGGCTACAAAACAGTTGTTGGTATGGTTAACGGTATGATAGATGAATTAGGAATTACTGTTCCTGTTGCTCTTCACCTTGACCACGGCTCATACGAAGGCGCAAAGGCTTGTATTGAAGCAGGCTTCTCATCAATTATGTTTGACGGTTCTCATTACCCGATTGATGAAAACATTGCAAAAACAAAGGAATTAGTTGCTATCTGCGAAGAAAAAGGTCTTTCAATTGAAGCAGAGGTTGGCTCAATCGGCGGCGAGGAAGACGGTGTTGTTGGCGCAGGTGAATGTGCAGACCCGGAGGAATGCAAAATGATTGCTGACTTAGGCGTAACAATGCTTGCTGCAGGTATCGGTAACATTCACGGTAAATACCCTGAAAACTGGGCAGGTCTTTCATTTGAAACTCTTGCAGCAGTTCAGGAAAAAACAGGCACAATGCCACTCGTTCTTCACGGCGGCACAGGTATCCCTGCAGAGATGATTCAGAAAGCTATCAACCTCGGTGTTTCAAAAATCAACGTTAACACAGAGTGTCAGCTTGCTTTCCAGGAAGCTACAAGAAAATACATTGAAGAAGGCAAAGACCTTCAAGGTAAGGGCTTTGACCCAAGAAAGCTTCTTGCTCCGGGTGCAGAAGCTATCAAAGCTACAGTTCGTGAAAAAATCGAACTCTTCGGTTCTAAAGATAAAGCATAAGTATAACAATGAAAGCACTCTGCGAAAGCAGGGTGCTTTTTTGTTGGTGAAGAGTGAAGAGTGAAAAGTTTCGGAACTGCGTTGGCAATTATAATTCGTAATGCATAATTCGGAATTATTGTATGTAAAAAACAACCCGATAGTAGTTTTTAACTGCTATCGGATATTTTGTTATCTCTTAATAATCTGATTCAATATCAATAAATTCAACATTATCAAGTTCGCCAGTTTCAAATAGAGTATTTATTCTCTCAACGGCATCTTCACTTAATTTGTTTCCGCTAACCATAGATTCTTGTATTGTCGCACGCCACATATTATTTACAGCTTTTTCACCTATTTCTTCTGCATCATCAAATTCACTTATTACTTCTTCTGACAAATCACTAAAATTACCACTGTAACTCCATTCTTGATACTCGCCACTAAAATCATAATAAGAATAAAGCCAATAACTACTTACTCTCGCTCCAAAACTATTCGTCGCAGTAACAAATAGAACTAAATGTTCTTTAATATTTGTATCATCTATCGCTTCATAGTAATAAACATCTCTCAATTCAAAAGAATTCGGATCTTTTAGGCAATCAGAAGTAACTCCACTAAGAACTGCAGCTGCATTTTCTGCGTATATTTCATGTTTTTCAGTTTCATCTGCTTTTTTATATGCTTCCTCGTATTTACCTTGAGCACACAAATCATCTATTGACACAAAAATTTTTGGAGCCATAAAAACTGCTACTATAACAATAAATAAAACTGCTATTGCTGCAATAATGATTTTTATAGATTTTCGCTTTTTTACTTCATTTAATTTCTCGCCATCACTATTCAAATTGTTATTCTCGTCATTAACTGTGCAACTAAGCATTGCACAACCTTTATTTTCACCCCAACAACTTTCATGATGAGGTGTGTTGCAAGAAGGGCAAACTTTCACAGCATCCCCTTCTTTAATGTCCGTTTTACAAAACGGACAAGTTTTTCCAATGCCATTTTCCATTGTGAAACCTCCAAATTCTAATTTTTTATATTGAGCCGTCTGGCATTCAACCTTAAACAAACATATTTAGCAACATTCTTGCTTACCTAATCTTTAATTTTTCATATTTTTACAAAATTCTTATCTTTAACACAATTATATGCACAAAATATGTTAAAGTCAAGATAATTTCTTATCTTTAACATAAAATAAAACGAGATAAAGTTTGTATAAAGAGGTCTTTGTTATGAAGATTTATGATTATAACGGCAAAAAGAATGTTTGTGGTGACAGAATTCACGAAGCAAGATGCAAATTAAGACTTACTCAAAGCGATTTAGCCGCAAAATTACAGGTTGCAGGAATTATAATTGAAAGAGACAGCATTTCAAGAATAGAAATAGGCACCCGCTTTGTTGCAGATTACGAATTACGAGAACTTGCTAAAATTTTAAAAGTGACAGTCGATTGGCTTTTAAGTGACGATGAAGAAGAAAAAAATTAAGTTCTATCATTCAAGTTTCAAAAACTAAAAATGATAGAACTTTTTATTTTTATAATATTATAATCAGCTTTGCCCATTTAATTCCGAATTACGCATTACGAATTATAATTGCCAACGCAGTTCCGAAACTTTTCACTCTTCACTCTTCACCAACAAAAAAGCACCCTGCTTTCGCAGAGTGCTTTTTTATAACGCATAATGCGACTTGCTTCGCAAAATTGAGAATTGAGAATTTTGGGACCTGCGGTAGGCAATATAAAAATATTAATATAACAAAAAACATCCTATCATTTAAAGTTTGCAAAAAACTAAAAATGATAGGATGTATTTATTTTTATTCACTTAAATTAGAATCAAACGCGTAGCGTTTCCTTAGTTTTCAATTCTCAATTCTTAATTCTGAATTCACTTCACCGCCCACCGCATTTTGGTGGATTTTGCACGGCTGTTTTTAAAGCACTCTTCTGCACTTGGTCTTATAACGTCGCGTGCAACGTCGGAGAAAACGCCTTGTCGGTGATATTCCTTAAACGCTTTTTTCACTAACCTGTCCTCACCTGAGTGGAAGGTTAAAACAGCAACTCTGCCGCCCGGGGCTAAAACAGAGGGAAGCTTTTCTAAAAATTCGTAAAGCACCTCAAACTCACTGTTTATGTCAATTCTTATCGCCTGAAACGTACGCTGACACGATTTTTTAACCGCTTCCTTTTGCTCGTTTTTCGGTAAAAATGAAAGTGCTTCTGTTATGCATTTTCTTAAATCTGTTGTGGTCTCTATTGGTCTGCCCTGACTTTTCCACCTACAAATTGCCGCTGCTATTTTTTCGGCATAGGGCTCGTCTGAGTTTTCAACAAGCATACCCTCAATTTCTGCCCTTGTCAGCTGCTTAAGTCTTTCTGCACCGCTTACACCCTTTTGCGGATTAAGCCTTAAATCCAACGGACCGTCCACCTTATAGGAAAAGCCTCTTTCGGGGTTGTCTATCTGCATTGAGCTTACACCTAAGTCGGCAAGAATAAAATTGAACTTGTGTCCGCTTTCCTCCGAGACCTTATCAATATCCTTAAAATTCTGCAGTTTTACCGTTAAAATGTCTTCCCCAAAGCCTTTTTCAAAAAGGCGTTTTTTTGTTTTTTCTGATTCTATGGGGTCAACGTCGAGAGCAAAAATATGTCCCTTGCCCTCTAATTTTTCAAGCATTGCGCTTGTATGACCGCCATAGCCAAGAGTAGCATCAAGACCTATTTGTCCCGGCTTAATTTCAAGAAAGTCCAGTATTTCCTGCACCATTATAGAAATGTGCATTCCCGCAGGGGTAGCCCCGCGCGCTATAATATGTGCCACATCATCCTTGTATTTTTCGGGATTAAGCTCCTTGTATTTTTCGCTGAATTTTTTAGGGTGTGTACCTGAATAGCGCTTTCTGCGCTTGTGCGGTACCTCTCCCGTTACCTCAGTCTCTTGCTTGTTTTCATCCATTAAAATTTACGCTCCATTAAATTTTCATATATAAACCATCTTGCACCGTACAGTGCTTAAATTCTCCCCTAATTTAAAAAGCACTATTGAGCCTTCAATAGTACTTTTTTTAAAATCAAGAATTTTCTATAAGCTTATTACATAAGCCCGGGTCATCTGTAATTATTCCGCTGACGCCGCAGGAAATCATTCTTTTAATTTCCTTTTCCTTGTTTACCGTCCACGGATTTACCATAAGACCCTCCTTACGTGCTTTCTTTACGTATTCCTTTGTAACAAGCGCGCTGTAAGGATGAAGCGCATCCGCCTTAATTTCCTTTGCAAACTTAAAAGGCTTAAGCATAATTCTTCTTCCGAGCTTTTTGTCGGGCGCGTAAAGCAAACCCGTTTTACATTCTGGGTCAATTTTTTTGCAAACAACTAAAATTGCCGGGTCAAACGAGGATATGAGCAGCTTTTCAAACATACCGTGCTTTTTTGCAAGCTCAATTGTTACCTTTGGGAATTCAATTGGTGCTTCACCGGGAAGCTCGCTTTTTAATTCAATGTTGAGCACCTCAACGTTGTTTTCCTTGCAAAGCACTATAAAATCCTCTAAAAGCGGAATTTTTGTGCCTGCAAACTCCTCGCCTCTGTATGAGCCAAAGTCAAACTTTAAAAGCTCCTCCAGGGTCATATTTTTAATGGCACCCTCACCGTCAGAGGTTTCGTCTATGGTAAAATTGTGGCACAAAACAGGCACGCCGTCCTTTGTTAAATGAATATCCGTTTCAACGCCGTCGCAGCCTATTTCAAAGGATTTTTTAAAAGCCACAAGCGTATTTTGCGGTGCAACTAAATTTGCGCCTCTGTGTGAAATAACATTTATTTTTGCCATTTCTCTTTCTCCTATGTATTTTACTTATTCAAAATGTGCTTTATTGTTGTCGTAATAAGACCTATGCCACAGCACAAAAGAATTTTCTCCTTAAGCATACCGTCAGCATCCCAAATGTATTCAAGCTCCGCCTTTAAGCTGTCACCGCATAAATCTTTATAATTAAGATGTTCTGTTTCGTAATTACCTGTTTTTTCATCTATGGTAAATACACGTACACCGCGCGAGCGTCTGCCGTAGCAGCGGAAAGAAGCACATGGGGTCTGTACAATGTTAACCCCGTCAAGCGTAGCTGTAAAGCAGTTTTGGTGGTCGTGACCAAAAACAATTGCTTTTACGTCATCGCACTCCTTAACAGCCTCTAACTGACCGTTGCCTTGGGTTACCGTGCTTATATATTCACCAATTTCGCCGTCAACCTCAGGCTTTGCCTTAAAGAACTTTCCGTCGGGACCAAAAAAGGCACCCTCGTCGTCCTTGTCGCATTCTTCAATTAAATCTAACATTTCTACTAACGGAATGTGCTGGAACATTAAAGAAGGAACAGGCTCACCGCCGTTTTGTTCTTTTAATTCGGCGCTTTTTTTCTTGTACCACTCTATTGCCTCAGGCTTAACCTGGCTGTAGCATTTGTCTTCTTCCTTATTTTTCCAAGCGCTGTCAAGCATCCACAAATTGAACTTAACCTTACTACCGTCCTGCGAATAAATAGGAATATTGAAGGTTTCATCCTTTAATATTTCTACGTCGTTATCAAGTCCCACAAAATGAGGGTAACGTCTGTAAATATCTGACTGCTCTTTTTTTGTAATCTCGTTCATATCGTCGTGATTACCGTATATCATGGAAAACGGAATATTTCTGTCCTCAATAGGTCGCAAAAGCTTTTCCAAAGCAACCTCCATTGCCTTGAATTCTGCTTCCTTGGTTTTAACAAAAAGCGGTGTTAAAACCTTTGCATCACGAAAATGGTTGCCTAAAACGTTGTCACCCGTAAGCACAATTAAATCGGGCTTTACTCTGTCGTAAGCCTTGTCAAGCATTTTCATCATTGTTTTTCTTACGTACTGTAAGTCCTGTGCATCACTTACCTGAAGAATTGTAAATTTTCCGTCCTTGAATTTTAAAGCCATAAAATATACTCCATTTAAATATTTAAGAATGCCTTTGCAATACCAAAGTAAACTAAAAGCGAAATGGCATCTACAAGCGTAGTAATAAACGGACTTGCCATAACAGCAGGGTCAAAGCCCAATTTTTTTGCTAATATAGGCAACACACAGCCTACTATTTTTGCAACTATAACAGTTACGCAAAGCGTTAATGCTACTACTAAAGAAACTAACGGCGTAACACTTTCCGCTCCCATAACAAAGCCGTCTATAAAATAAACCTTTAAGAAGGTTGCAATTGCAATTACAACACCGCAAAGAATTGAAACGCGAATTTCCTTCCAAAGCACCTTTAATACGTCTTTAATTTCTACCTCGCCTAAGGAAAGTCCGCGAATAACCGTAACAGATGCCTGGCTGCCGGAGTTACCGCCCGTACCCATAATCATAGGAATAAATGCAGTAAGCACAACCAGCTTTTCAAGCGCTGTTTCAAAGCCTGAAATAATAATTCCCGTAAAGGTTGAAGAAACCATAAGAATTACGAGCCAGGGAATTCTTGTGCTGAAAATTTCCCAAACAGAGGTTTTTAAAAACGGCTTGTCGGTAGGTGTAATACCGGACATCATCTGAATATCCTCTTCAGCCTCTTCAAGAATAACGTCCATAGCGTCGTCAATGGTAACAATACCAACCATACAATTTTCAACGTCTACAACCGGCAATGCAAGAAAGTCGTATTTGTTAAGAAGATTAGCAACCTCTTCCTTGTCTGCATGAGTATTAACCGTAATTATGTTTGTTTCCATTACGTCGGAAATAACCACGTCATCATCCTGCGTTAAAAGCTCCTTTGCAGAAATAATGCCTAACAGCTTGTGCTTTTCCACAACGTAGCAGGTATAAACCGTTTCAAATTTTGCGCCCATTGATTTGATTTTTTTAAGAGCATCACCAATTGTCATGGTAGGTAAAAAGGTGATGTACTCAAGAGCCATAATGCTACCCGCACTATCCTCAGGGTAATTAAGGATTTTGTTTATGCTCTCGCGTTTATCACCCGCAGCGCTTAACATTCTGCTTACAACGTTTGCAGGCATTTCCTCAATAATGTCAACCGTATCGTCTATGAACATTTCATCCATAATGTGCTTTAACTCTTTGTCGGTAAATGCCTCTAAAAGAATTTGCTGTGCATCTGCCTCAAGATAGGTAAACACCATTGCAGCATTTTCTTTGGGAATCAGCCTGAAAAGCAGCACCATTTCCTTTTCATCAAACTCAGGCAAAAGTGTTGCTGTATCAACAGGATTCATAGTATCAAAAATACTTTTTATTGTCTTATACTCTTTTTTCTCAAATAACTTTATGATAATGTCCTTATCCATAGTCTTAACCTCCGTTTCAAAATTTCTAATAGGTTAAGAAATAAAAAAACCGAGCCTTCTGCCCGGTGGTTAAATCAACAAAATAATACTAAACCGAAAAACAGAATTTTTCAGCCAGCATTTACTAAAACAGATGCCATTTCGGCATTTATTTTAAAACCACCAAATTTTCGGATTTTATTTCTCGCGTGCCCGCAACTACTGCCGGAATCCATCTGTTTTTCCCCCTTTGTTTTTCAAGATTTAATTAAAAAAGTACATAAATAAATATAATACAATTTATACACCTTGTCAAGAAAAAAACAAGAGAAATCAACAATAGTATTGTCGATTTCTCTTTACATTATTATTTGGCTGTGAACATAATTATCATAGCCTTTTCGCCCTCCGGTAAAGGCAAGGTAAGACCACGATTCATAAGCTCCACACCCCTCATAGTATAAACCTTATCAGGATTATCTATATCATAAAGCTTGTATTCTGTAGCTGTATTAAGACCATTTAAGAAAAGTGTGTACTCGGTATTTGTTACGTCTGCTCTTTTATAAACAAGCGCCATACCGCTTGAAGCATCCTCTGTTGAGAACTGCATAGCTAACATTCTGTCCTTATCGAAGCTGCCGAAATCAAGCGGATAATATCTTTCTCCCATTTGTGCTCTTTGCTCGTTATAATAAGCAAATTCTCCATTCTGATGCGAGAAGAAATCCATAAGCATAAGCGGCATTATTGCAGACCTGCAGGAATATTCATTTGCCATATAAAGAGCAGAGCCCGTTATTGGCAGCCAGAAGGAAATGCCGTAGGTTTGTGACTGAGTTGCATCAAATAAATCCGGGTGATAAGCGCAGTTATAGTCACTTCTCCAGAACGGTATGCTGCGGTATGCCATTTCTAAATCAAGGCGCTTACCGCCCGAAGCACAGTTATCTATTATAAGACCCTCTACGTTTTCTGTAAGGTAATCTAAAAATTTATATTCATTTGTAACGTAATGGTTTTCACAAATACCCGTTCTACCGTCGTAAAGCTCTTGGTCTGCCTTTTGCCAATATTCAAGCGGAGAAAAGTTGAAATCCTGGCGGTATATACTTACACCGTTTTCCTTAAGAGATGCTAAAATGTATTCGCTGTAATATTTTAACGCCTCGTCCTCGGCAAGATTCCACATAATATTTTCCTCACCGTCAAGAGATATGAGCCAGCCTTCGTGCTCTGAACCAACTGTGTGGAAATTTGTTCCCGGAAAAACTCTTTCAGGCTCGTACCAAAGCGTATGACCAAGACCCTTGTTTTTCGCATAATCGGAAAGCTCTATAATACCGTTGTCGTATCTGCTTGTATCTACCGTCCAGTTGCCTACGCCGTCATACCAGCCTTCGTTATAGGTATACCAGCCTGCATCCATCCAGAAGGCATCCGTATGCTCGTAAACAGCCTCATCTAAACCGTTAAGAATATCTATAATTTCGTCAGAGGTTCTCGTTGAGGCAAGACCTGCAACCTCCATTACCGTGTAAGAGCTTTTTGTTACGTTTTCGGGATAAACACAGTCCATAACCCATTCTCTGAAAAGGTTAAAGCCCTTTAACGGATTTTCCGTTTCATAAAAGCTTACACTTACAAGCGGTGAACGAATCTCTTCACCCGGCAGAAGGTATGCGTTAAAGCTTTCCTGCTTTACTCTTATTTGTGTGCTGTCCTTTGCCTGTTTAAATTCTGACCACCACTGACCCGTCCAGCCAATGCCTACAACCATACTGTACTCCTCACCAAACACGTTAAAATACGGAAGATAGCTTTGAGTTGGCTTGCCGTCTGCGGCACTGAAGCATTTTGCAACAGATGATAAATTCTTTTTAATAAGTGAAAAATCGCTTGCTGCGGTATCACTGCCCATTGAATAGTATATTTCGGCTTCTCCCGTTAAAAATGCTGAATCAAGTGCATAAAAATCACTTATTACACCTGAATTTTCAGCACCCGTATTCTGAATATATACAACCCATTGGCAGGTAGCGTTTTCTTCAAAAACAGTTGCTTCAACCGTTACCTGAAGCCCGCTTATTTTGTGGCTTAAAACTATATTTTCTGTTTTACCGCCCTGATAAACTGCACCAATTTCAAGTGGCTCAGTAATGTTCACTTCCCACTCAGAAGCATCAAATTCCTTTCCGTCAACTTTGAACGAAAACGGATATTTGCCATTTTTCTCGTAAAAGTTTTCCTGAAGCCATTGTGAGCAAAGCATGTTATCTTCTTTTGAAACGTTCATTTCATCTGCGCTTATATTAGGAAACTGAATATTCTTCTTGTAGTCGAGAGCCTTAATATTTTCCTCGTTAAGCACTACTGCACCACCACAGGAAACAACAAAATAAACAATTGCAAAAATTACGTTTACAATTCGCGGCTTTCTTATTGCCTTTACAACAAATGCTGCAACAAGAAGAACTGCCGAGAAAATAAACGCTACCGTGTAGGCGCTTATAACTACACCCTCGTTGTTATAGCAGGTGTCGTTTATTACAGGGTTTTCCGTTGCATTTATTCCCCAGATTACACCTTGAAAAATGCCTGCACCTGTTAAAAATGCAATAAGGCACATAACCCGGTTCATATTTTTCATTATCGTTTTTTCAAAAAGCATTAAAAACCAGCCGAGTGCCACGCTTGACAGCGCTGTGTAAAGATGCACGTCTGCACCGCTGAAGGAGCCTCCGAATACGTACCACAACGAATATGCCGAGTACACAAGAAGCCCTAAAAGAACAGTTGTTATACAAATGTCCACAATACAACTATTTTTCAATTTTTTCATGTTGTTACCCCCTCAAGAAGATAGGTTTATATTATCACAGCAGACAATTTCTTTCAAGTGCTTGTCTGCTCAAGGTGAGAAGAATAATCCGAACCTGTTTTAAAAAGGCGGATATTTTGCTCACTCTTTGTTAAAATACTCGTTAATCCGAAAGGATTAACTGCGTTTTGTGCCTTGATTGACCAAAAATTCGCACTTTTTAAAATCTCCGACCTCAAGGCGAGGAGATTTCGAGGGATTTTTGCTCAATTCAGGTGCAGCAAGGCTGTCGCCTTGCAAGAATAAATTGGGTGAAAAGCACCGAAATATGCCGGTTTGAGGCAGGTTCGGATTGCTCTTGTCACCTTATGAGATAGTTATTTTTTGTGAGCCTATTGTTGTGCCGTCTGCAGTGTGAATTGAGAAGGTCACAGTGTAGTTTCTTGTGTTAGTAGGCGGGTAAACAACAATAGCCGTTGTGTTATCCTGCGATAAGGTAACAGTGCTTGAGGATGAATAATTATACTGTGTTGTGTACTTAAGTGTAAGTGTTTCACCGTAGTAGGTTTCATCTAAAGCAATTACGTGGAAATAAGCGCTTCTTAAATGGCTTACCTCATCAAGCTTGGTTTCTGTATCTGTTGAGGAGGTGTTAACAAAGAATTTAAGTGATGAATCAGAGGAAGAGCCTAAAAGCTGCTCCTTCAAATCTGCGCTGTTTCGGTATTTGAGCTTTGCTAATTCTTTAATATACTTAACGGTGGTTTCGTTGTCCTTGGTAAGGTTTTCCGTTACGTATAAGTATTTTGCTTCGTTAGTTTTTTCCGCAGAATCAGAATACTTTTTAATTGTTGAAAGAATTTCTATTGCCTGCTCGTATTTTTTAGCCTCTATTAAAGAAAGTGCCTTTCTGTAAGAAGCCTCTTTGACCATTTCTGCGCTGTCGCCGTAATCCTTTAATGCCTTGAACATTTCCTGAGCCTTGTCGTATTTGCCTTTTTCAAGGTATTGCTTAGCAATAGAATAGTCACAAAGCTGAATTTTCGTTTCAACATCTGCATTGTAGCCCTTTAGCTCCTCTAAAAGCGCCTTAGCCTCCGTAAAGTTTTCGGCTTCAATAAGTAAAAGGGCATTTTGGTATTTGCATTCTTTTATTCTTTCTTCGGAATCTTCATAATCACCAAGAGCGGTGAATATTTCAATAGCCTCTGTGTAGTTTTTTTCTTCAACAAGCTTTATAGCTGAGTTGTAGCGGGTTTCTGCAATAAAGCCCGGAACAAAGCGAACGGCATTTACAGCAATAACCGCAACTATGAAAACAACGATTACAGCAATAATTTTGCCTTTTTTACTCTTTTTGTGAGTTAAGGTGGTTTCTCTGTCAGGGTCATTCTTTCTTGCGCGGTCAAACTTTTTAGCAAGTGCTATAAAATCCTCGTTTTCAGTATCTACCGTGTCAATTTTCTTAAAGCGCTCGTGTCTTGCAATATCATCCTGCTCTTCCTTTGTAAGCTCGGGGTATTCCTGAGTTTTTGCAGTCTGTGCCTTTTCTAAAGCCTCGTCGTACTCAGCAGAGCTTTCTTCCTCCTGAGTGCTTTCCGGCTGCGCATTTTCTTGTTGAGCGTTTTCGTCAGCCTTTTCGTAATTAAAGGAAGCTTCCTCGTTTTTGTCGGAAGGCTTGTCTGAGCCGAAAATATCACCTATAACAACAGTTGTATTAGGTAAATCCTGAACCTCATCTGCTTCAAGAATAGGGTCGTTTACAGCGTGGAACTCAACAGGTGTTTCCTTAAAGCTAAGAGAGTCCTCTTGGGTTTCTTCTGCTGCAGCCTCTGTTTCGGCAGCTTCTTCAACTATAGCAACCTCTTCGATTTCCGTTATATCCGTAATTTCTTCTATTTCTGTTTTTTCTGCTTCGAGGTCTACCTCTTCAATTTCAATAACATCTTCCTGAGGCTCGCTTGTCGCTTCCTCTTGTGCAGCTTCTTCACCCTCGGTAGCTTCTGCAGCTTCCTCAGCAGCAACAGGCTCTTCGGTTACAACAATAACAGCCTGTGAGGGCTCTTCGTCTGCCTCTTCACCCTTTAAGCTTTCCTCAAAGAATGAATATGCGGTAATTTTAAGCTTTTCTGCAGTGTTTGCAGTACTTTGAATTGAGGTGTAATTACCCTCCTTAAGAATTTCATCCAAAAGAATAAAATTCTCTGCGTTTTGCATAAGGAAATCGTACTTTGCCTTGTTCTTCTTAAAGAACATAACAATGCAGCGGTAGTAAATTTCAAGGTTTCTTATATCAGTAGTAAGAATGCCTGTAAATACAGTGTGAGAAGCAATGTCGGACTTAATTTTCCCGAATTTCTTTTCACCTATTTCCTGTGCCTTTTCAGGTGTTACAAGGAAGCACTTTGAAAGATTGTAAACAAGCTTTTTGGTGTTACGCTCGTTGTAGGCATCTGCAAAATCAGCAAGCTTATTTCTAAAGTCCTTAGCCTCTTCCTGAATTTTTAAAATTATTGAAACAATGCTTTTGATTTTTTCTGCATCTGCAGCCTCAAACGCATTCATATGAATTTCTGCTAAAGCTAACTCAAGCTTTTCTGCCTCGTTGTTAGCAATTTCAAGGAATGAAGGGAAATCCTCATCTGAAACTAATTCACAAGCAAAAATAATTTGCTCGTAAACGTCCTTTAAAGAAGCAGAATCCTCATCAAGCTTAAAGCCATCGCCCAAAGCCTTGTATAAAAGAGCTTTGTAGTTACTGCCGTCGTTAACTATTGCCTTCATAAGGTAGTCTGCAGAGGTTTCAAGCTTGCCTTCCTTATAATAGTGAATACCCAAAAGCAAGCTTTCCTCACTGTTAGGGTGAAACATGCCGCAGCTTGAGCAAAAATAACCATCATCATTTTTCTGTAAATAAGCGTTTTTGCACTTTTCACAAATAAGTTTTTCCATAGTTACCCCCGTAAATCCGGAATATATAATTTAATAAAATTTATTGATTAGAGTGAAATGGTTCTGAAAAAAATGCACCACTCAAACAATATTCACTCTATAATAACACAAAATGCACACGTTTTTCAACAATTTATTACAAAATAGTTTCAAAAAATTTCAAATCTGAAAGATTTTACACGAAAAAAGCGCGATAATCTTCTGAAAAAGAAGATTATCGCACGTTGAATTATTTAATGAAAAATTCGCAAAGCTCTATGCCCTTTGTACCTTCGGTTATAATTAAATCGAGTGTGCCGTTTATAAAATATTCCTTTTTGATTTTATAGGAGGCACTCAAAAAGCCTTCGCAGAGCATTTCCTTGTCAAAAAGCTCGTTTTTTTCACCGCCGAAGGAGGGTCCCTCGTAAACGGTAAAGCCGTTTGCCGTAATTTTTTGCTTTGTGTTTTCGGTTGAGTGCTCCTTGTAAATTACAGTAAGGGTATAATCACGGTCGCTAAAGCCGCCAAGCTTTGCACGGAAACTGAAATGGTCGTAAACCTTAAGCATACTCATAGGCATTCTGCCGTCGTTAGAGGGTCTGTCACCCTGAAAATTCATATAGAATTCGCCTTCCTGTTTAACACCCAAGGAAACCAATTCGTGCAAAGCAACAGAATAATAGTATTCGTCACTTGCTACCTTGTTTCTGTTTAAAAGGCGTGTTAAAAATGCAGCCTGTTCGTTTATTTCGAGTGTCTTACAGTACTCAATTCTGTTTAAAAGCCAGAGTCTGTCTGTAACAGGACGGTCAATGGTGTCGAGCGTTGCACCTCTTTCCCAGCCGTCTGTGTGGTAATGTTCAACGTCTAACTGTATTCCTATAAGCTCAAAAAGTGTTTTGCCTAAATCAAAAATTTCGGTGCGTAAGGCGTTGTAAAATTCGGGGAATTCGCAGCTTAATATTTCCTTTGCTTTTTCTAAACTGCCGTCTTTAAGCTTAAGAATTGCATCCTCTATTAAGCTGTTTTCAAATTTAATTCTTTCCAAAACAAGCTTGTCGCAGCAGGCTCTGAAGTAAAGAAGCAAAAAGCGCCAATTGTTGCAAAGCTCCGGGAAGCTGTTTTTAAAGCCTGTAAACGCTTTAAAGGTGCTGTTAATGGAAGGGTTGTTAAGCGGATTTCCCTCCCAGCTTTTTTCAAGTCCGAAAATTGCTTCCGTTAAGCCCTGAGTGTCTGTACCGTAAAAGAAATATCGCACGTAGTCGCTTACTGCCTCGTGCAATGGGTAGCAGTCATCAAATTCCAAAAGAGACCACACCATTTTATTAAGGTCGTCGTGAACACCCTCAGAGTAGCTTACGCTGCCAATTGTGTAGTGTGAAAAAAGCTTGTGCAGGGTAGCAAATTCTACGGGGCGTGGATTCGTGCTTTCTCTTGAAAGGGTAGAAGCAAGTGTGTAGTGCCAGTCGTCGTTTAAAAAGTGAACGGGGTATTCGCACCTTAAGTTGTGAGTAATATCCGGGTAAAAGCGCATAGGATATTTTTGCGGAGTTTTCGCGCGCAATTCGTGCATAGGAAAGGCGTGGTTAGGCCCCATAATAAGTCCGTCAATTTCGTAAGGCTCTTTTTGAAGCTCTTCAATGAGCTTGTCACCCCAGTCGTGGTATTTGTGCGGAGCCTGTGCAGAAGGGTAAACAAGAGCATTTTTATGGCTTTCCTTTAACACCTTGCTTATTCTTTTCGTTCTTTCTATAAATTCGTCGGCATAGTATTCACCGGGGTCTCCTCCCGGGATGAATAAATAGTCTATGCGGGGGACTTTTTTGTAGAGCTCTTGTCGTCTGCATACAGCCTCTTCTATTGTTTCCTCGTCGCAATTAGGGTGCCATAAGGAAACGGCCATATCAAGAGTATCTGCCAGGCGGGAGGCTTCAATTAAAAATTCCTCCTCATCATATTTCATAAGGCAATTCCTTTTAGAAACACCTTTTTCGTATGGTATATGCTCGCAGGTGTTTGTTGTGAATGCCATCATATCAAGGTAGTAATTGTAATACTGTTCGTAATCCCAGGCGTCGTAGGTATTAGGTGTGGTGCGGTAGCCTACCTGATGTCCGCGAATAGTCTTTTTTGGTGTGTGCAAGCCGAAAATGCTTTGTGTAAGAATGACTTTTTCGTTGTTAAATTCACATTTCCTCAAAAAATGAGAGTATGCAAAAATAAAGCCGCGAATACCGCTTGCAGAAAAGGTTAAGACGTTGTCGGCATAAGTGATTGAATAGCAGTCGTTACTCTCCAAAGGCTCTTGCTTAAATATAAAGCAGGCGTCACAAGGAGCAGCCGTTACGGGAACAGATTTTTTTGTGCGCTTTTTTAGTTCCTCGGCAAAAAGAACTGCCGCCTTTAATTCAGGTTCTGTTTTTGCAAATATGGAGAGTTCACTAAAAAAATACTGCATACTATCACCTACTAATGTATTTGTTACGTTTATATTAACATAGTATTAACTTCTTAGCAAGGAATAAAATTTTTGTTGCATTTTGTATTTTATGTGTTAGAATTAAAGCAGATATTTCAAGAGAAATGAAAGAAGGCGAGAAAATGACTTTCAGAACCTTTAAATGGTTTGCGCAGGTTGCTTTGTCACTTGTAGGGCTCATACCGAAAATGAAAAAGGGTGAAAAGCTTAAAAACACGGGAGCTTTAGAAAACTACAAGCCCTTTGTAGACGAAACACTCAGAAGGTGGTTGAATCCTCTTATGAAATCTGCGGGTGTGAATTTTGAGGTAAAGGGTAAGGAGAATATTCCCGAGGATGAAGCGGTAATTTACGTACCGAACCACCAGGGTCTTTTCGATATGCCTGCTATTATATTAAATGCTGTAACACCCTGTGGCTTTATTGCAAAAAAAGAGTTAAAAAAGGTTCCTATTGTAAGAACCTGGATGTGGCTTCTTGATTGCGTGTTTATAGACAGAGAAAACAAGCGTGAGGCACGAGTAGCAATCAAAGAAGCTATAGACCTTATAGAAAAGGGCAGAAGCATGGTTATTTTCCCGGAGGGAACACGTTCAAGGGATGGTATTCCGTTGCCGTTTAAGTCAGGCGTTATGATGATAGCAAAGGAAACAAAGGCAAAAATTGTTCCTGTGGTGCTTGAAGGAATTATTGACCGCTTTGAGGGCCCTAAAAATATTACGCCGGGTACAGTAAAGGTAACGTTTTTACCTGCTATTGAAACGGAAAATCTTTCAAGAGATGAAATGAAGGCAATGCCTGACGAAATAAGAAAGAAAATAGTAGCTGTATTAAAAGAGGACGGAGCAATTCCGCAGGATGCAGAATAAAAAATTCGACTGTAAAAACTTTCGTTTTTACAGTCTTTTTTATTGAAATTATTATTTTTTGAAAAGTATTATTCCGCCTATTGCAAGTGCCACACCGAGCAGCTTACTCCATTCAAAGTTAGCTCTTTCTACGCCAAACAGACCGAAAAGCTCAATTAAATAAGCCACCAGAATCTGTGCTGTTACTATAATCATAATAGCCTGAGCAGGACCGAGTCCTGAAACGCTTTTAATAACTGTGTAGGTAATTAAAGCGCCCATAATACCGCCCAGAAGCATATATTTATTATTTATAGTAAAAAGCGAGGAAAAGCTTCCGTCGCGCCCTGTAAAAAGCCAGGCAATTATGCAGAATAAAAACGCAGTAAGCTGCACGAATGAGGCTGAAACCCATATAGAGGTTTGCTTTGTAACACCTTCGTTAAAAACACCCTGAAGGCTCATTAAAGCACCTGAAATAACAGCAATTAAAATAGCCATAAAAAATCACCTGCTAATATTATTAACAGGTGATTTTAGTTTTATTAATATTATCTTTCTTCTCTGAAGTAATTTAAGCCGAGGCTTTGCGGCGGTTGATTCTTTTTCTTGTCACGAATGCTTGTGAAAAGAAGCACTATAATTGTAACAATGTAAGGAAGCGTTTTGAAAATTTCCTTTGTTTCAATTGAAAAGCCTTGAATATAAGTACTTACAATGTAAAGTGCACCGAATATTATTGAGCCTATAATTGCAAGATTGGGCTTCCATACTGTGAAAATAACAAGTGCAATAGCAAGCCAGCCGATAGCATCAATGCAATATTCCCAGTTACCGTTGAGGTAGTCCATAATAAATGAAAGTCCGCCAAGACCGGAGATACCGCAGCCAATGCATGTAGCGGCATAGCGATATTTAGAAACGTTAATACCCGCAGCATCAGCAGTAGCAGGATTTTCACCAACAGCACGAAGGTGTAAGCCAACCTTTGTTTTATTTAAAACGAAAGCGGAAAGCAACGCAATAATAATTGCAAGATAAATTAAAACACCGTGAGATAAGAAGATTTGACCAAACCAGCCTAAATCATCTGCAACAGGTAAATGAGCGGTGAAATATTTACTGCCCTTTGAGAAAATAGGGGTTGTTTTTGCAATTAAAAAGTCAGAAACACCAACACCAAAGGTGGTAAGAGCAAGACCTGTAACGTTTTGGTTAACTCTTAAGGTAACTGTCAAAAAGCAGAAAATAACACCCATTAAGGCGGAGCCTACAAGCGTTGCAAAAATAGGAAGAATAACGGCAATAAGCGGATTTATGCCGAAAACGCCTACAGATTTAAAGTAAACGTATTCTGCAAAGCAGCCGCAAGCGGCACCAACGCACATAACACCGGGAGTACCAAGGTTTAAGTGACCTGATTTTTCTGTAATTGTTTCACCGGTAGAGCCTAAAAGGAAGGTCATACCAAGTCTTATGGCACTAACAAGAAAGGCTAACATTATTCATTCTCCTTTCTTTTGGAAAATACTATTTTGTATTGAAGGAAAAATTCACAGCCGATTATAAAGAAAAGAATGATTCCCGTAACAATGTCTGAAATAGCGCTCGGAAGTCTGAATTGCGAGGAAACCTGCTCAGCACCGCGCTCAAGGAAAACTATAAGGAATGACGTAAGAATCATAACAATAGGGTTGAACTTAGCGAGCCAGGAAACCATAATTGCGGTAAAACCTCTGCCGCCGGCGGTTGTGGTGCTTATGGTGTGGTCTGTACCGCCAACTAAAAGAAGGCCTGCAATACCGCAAAGCGCACCTGAAATAACAAGAGTTCTTACAATAACCTTTTTAACGTTTATACCAATGTATTTCGCTGTGTTTTCACTTTCACCAACAACAGAAATCTCGTAGCCCTGCTTGCTGTATTTTAAGTAAATATAAACAACAATAGTTAAAACGGCAACAATAATAATATTAAGTAAGTAAGGCTTGTCTGCCAAAATCGGCAAGCCGTATTGCGGCATAGGTGTTAAAACGCCCGAACCGCTTTTTACAAATCTTTTTAAGAAATATGCAATAAGCTGAATAGCAACGTAGTTCATCATAAGCGTAAAGAGCGTTTCGTTTGTGTTCCACAGTGCTTTTGCAACAGCAGGAAGAAGCGCCCAGATAACGCCTGCTAAAATACTTGCGGCAATCATTACCGTTAAAAGCACGGGTAAAGATAATTTGTCACCTAAGAACATCATTACTGCAACGGTTGCAAGACCGCCTACAAGCACCTGACCCTCAGCACCTATGTTCCAGAATTTCATTTTAAAGGCAGGGGTAACAGCCAATGAAACGCAAAGCAACATAGAAAGCTGCTGAAGCAGATTCCAAATACGGTTTGAAGAGCCAAATGCACCTTCAAACATTGCCTTGTAAATTTCTATAGGGTTTTTCTGAGTTAAAAACGTAATAACAATTGCACAAAGCAAAAGAGCGGAAACAATAGCGCCGGCACGCACGCCGAGGGCACCGTACCACGGGAGCGGCTCTCTTTTTACAATGTGGAAAAGGGGAGAACGTGTTTTGTTTTCTGTTTTTGCCATTATTCATTCTCCTTTCCGTTTTTTGCTTTAGTCATAAGTAAGCCTAATTCCTCTTTTTTGGTGCTTCTGCCGTCTACTATGCCGGTAACTCTGCCTGCGCTGAGAACAAGAATTCTGTCGCAAAGGTCAATAAGCACGTCAAGGTCCTCGCCAACAAAAATAACAGCAACACCTTTTTCCTTTTGCTCAGTTAAAAGGTTGTAAATTGTGTAGGAGGAGTTAATGTCAAGACCGCGTACGGGGTAAGCAGCCATTAACACAGAAGGCGCAGCGGCAATTTCACGGCCTACAAGTACCTTTTGTACGTTACCGCCGGAAAGCCTTCTTACCGGAGTGTTAGCATCAGGTGTAACAACCTTTAAATCCTCAATAATTTTATTAGCTAATTTTTTAGGTTCCTTTTTCTGCAGGAAGAAGGAGTGTCCCTTTTTATAGCTTCGGAGCATCATGTTATCTGTAATGCCCATGTTACCAACAAGACCCATACCGAGTCTGTCCTCAGGCACAAAGGAGAGTCTTACGCCTAAGTTCCTTATTTCAATAGGAGTTTTGTTTCTTAAGTTTTCCTGCTTTTCTGTTTTAGGGTTATTGTAAAGCACCTCGCCGCCGGAAAGCTTTTGAAGACCTGCAATAGCCTCTAAAAGCTCCTTTTGACCGCTGCCTGAAATACCTGCAATACCGAGAATTTCACCGCTTTTAGCAGTAAAGGAAATATCGTCAAGCACTTTAATTCCGTCTGAGTTGTAGCAGTCAATACCCTTAACAATGAGTCTGTCAACAGAATTTTGTGGCTCACTTCTTTCAATATCCAAGGATATTTTTTCACCAACCATCATTTCCGTAAGGCTTTGCTCGGTAGCCTCAGCGGTATTAACAGTACCAACGTATTCGCCTTTACGAAGCACGGAAACTCTGTCAGAAATTTCGAGAACCTCGTTTAATTTGTGAGTGATAATTATAATAGCTTTACCGCTGTCACGCATTTTACGAAGTACGTTAAAGAGCTTTGTAATTTCCTGCGGGGTAAGCACGGCGGTAGGCTCGTCAAGAATTAAAATATCGGCACCCTTGTAAAGCACCTTAACAATTTCAATAGTTTGCTTTTCTGAAACAGATAAATCGTAAATCTTCTTATTAAGGTCAATTTCAAAGCCGTATTTGTCGCAGGTTTCCTGAATTTCCTGCTGAGCCTTTTTAATATTAAATTTTTTGCCCTTCATACCGAGAACAATGTTTTCGGTACCGGAAAAAACGTCAACAAGCTTAAAGTGCTGGTGTATCATACCTATTTTAAGGTCAAAGGCATCCTTAGGAGAGCGTATTGAAACCTCTTTACCATCAACTAAAATGGAGCCCTCATCCGGGAAATAAATACCCGAAATCATATTCATAAGAGTGGTTTTACCGCTGCCGTTTTCGCCGAGAATAGAAAGAATTTCACCCTTTTTAACGGTAAGATTAACGTTTTTGTTAGCAATAACGCTACCAAAGGTTTTTGTGATATTTCTACATTCAAGAGCGATGCTATTTATATTATCCAAAAAAACACCAACCTTTTATGGAATTAAAAATTCAAAATCAAAAATTGACTTGCAATTTTCAATTTTCAATTTTCAATTTAGAGTGAGTGTATTCGAATCAAATATGCCTTAAACGTCCGATTTCACGCACCTTTTGTGTTTTTTTGTCTTGTAATACGAAAGTATGACTTCGCCAAAGAAAA
>JAZNET010000010.1:0-43597 GCA_045588735.1 Acutalibacteraceae bacterium
TTTACTTTGCACACTGCCGCTTACCGCTTTTACGGTATAGCTGTAAATTGTTCCGAGCTTAACCGTTGTATCTGTATATGTTAAATCTTTGGTTGTTTTAACCGCCTTCCAGCCGGAATATTTCTTTAATTTTTCGTTATACACTCTTTGGTAAACTATGTATTTTTCTGCATTTTCTACCGCACCCCAGGTAACTGTAATACCGTTTTCGGAGTTTACTGTTTTTGCCGCAGGAGTAGTAAGAGTTATAATTTTAGCTATAGACTCTGTTTCAAGTATTTTACCGCAGGAGGTACATTCCTTATGACGGCTGCCCTCCTCCTTTGCGTTAGGCAGTTTGTCAATTATCCATTCACTTGAGGTATGACCCGTTGCAGGGATTTTTTTGCCGTAAACTGTTTTTCCGCAATCGGCACAAACATTATCACCCGAATAACCGTCAGCCTCGCAGGTAGCAGCCTTAACATTTACAAGCGTTGTATTGTGAGTGTTTGTTACACCGAGATTTTCTATTTCGAGCTGAATTCCGCATATTTTACAAGCCTTGTAGTTATAGCCCGGCTCCTTACAGGTAGGAGTCTTGCCCTTAATCCACGCATCCCCCTTAACGTGAGTGCTTGTAACGGGGATTACGGTTTTATCTGTTACAGAGCTGCAACGGCTGCAATGACGGGACTTTTGACCCTCGTACTTGCAGTTTGCTTCCCGGTCAACAGTGTAGGAAGAAGAATAATCGTGGCCTAATTCCGTGCCGTAGCGCCATTCCTGCGCACCGCAATGCGGACAATCTCTCAGCTCAACGCCTTTATCTGTACAGGTTGGTTTATTATTAGGGTCTACGTACCACTCAGACCACGTGTGCTGGTCCTCTAATGCAGGAATAAGTCTTGAGCCAAGCTCTGCACCGCAATCAACACAATATTTCTTTTCCTTTCCCTGGCTTGAGGTTGTAGGCTCTATAACAACCTTCCAGTATTCAGTAGGATTATGGTTAGAACCCGTAAAATATTTTTCTTTAGTTGTAGCCGAGTAGCCCGGTGTATTTGAATATTCACCAAAATAAAAGCACTTGTGGGTTGTAAGCCCAAAAATACTGAGATTGGCATCGCCGTAGTTTTCAACAATATCCTTTGCTGTTATAAGCTCCTTTGTTTCTCCTGTTGCAGGGTTATAACTGCAAACAGACTCAGGAGTTGAATAGTAAAGCAAATCTCTTATAGAGCCAAGTCTTGTGTAGTTATCCTGCCAGTAAGAGCCCGCTTCTTTATCGAAATACCAAGTATATTTAAATTCCTTTAAAACCTCCGGGGTGGTATCGTTTATACCATTAAGCGCAATAAGCTTACCTACTTTAGTACCCTGTTTTTCATCTCTCAAACAATTATCTACGTAATAAATAGTATTATCAATCAACTGAAAAGCAGTTCCGGAATCCTGCCAGAAATAATCATCATAGGTTGTATCGGTAGGTACAGTTATAAAATCAGAAGCATTATGACCGGTCGCTATAATTCCGTCAGTAGACCTTAAAAAATTGTCGTGATAAACTCTGCCGCTGACGTCTCTTGTCGGGTCATCCCACGTAACGTCAACATGGTAGGGCTTGTTGTTTATATAAACAATATTCCATGCATGGTTTAAAGCCTTAGATGAGCAATAATCAGATTTTATTCCTACCTGCTCTAAAAGATAGTCATAGGCTAAAGCATAACCCATGCAAACACCTGTACCCAACCCTAAAATACCATAAGCGGTGTAAGAAACTCTTGGTAAAGTATCGTTTTGAAGATTATCATAATCATACTCACAATACGTTGCGAGTCTGTCGTGTAAAATCAGAGCCTTTTCAACGTCAGAAAGATTATTATTCCCCTTTACACCGCTTACCAAATCAGCAACAACCGATTCCATTAAATCAGAACACTCGGCAAAGTAGTGCGGGTCGCAAAAACTATCAACACACTCTACATATAATGTGTTAAATACAGAGTATCCACCCACATCTAACGATTGTGCTCTGAACAACTCCGGGCTTTCGTACCATATAAGATTAAGAATTGCCTGATAATTTTCATCAGTATAGGGTATTTCGAACTGACTTATATCAATTTCAACAACACATTCTTCATCTGCCGGCAGAATCTTCAGCTGCTCGAGCAAATAAGCCTGAAACTCATCCTCATCAAACGGCAAAGCCGCAGCTAACGCAACCTCTTCGCTTGACGCATATAACGTAGGTGAAACAAACTTCGGTTTAATTTCAAACACGTCTGCTGCAAGAGCAACATTTGCGTTGGCAAACATAAACAATAACACAAAAGCTCCGCAAAGCGCTCTTTTCAATATCCTTTTCATAGGTACACCCCTCGTGAAATACAATTGTATATTTATAGTATACTATATACTTGCGTTTCGGTAAATTCGCAATATAAACAAAAAGAATGCAGTTTTTTTCTACCTGCATCCTTTTTATTTTTACACCTCGTTAAAATACTTGACAATATATTGTACAACTGCACCGAACATTGGGTGGCTGTGAGAAGCCTCACCGTTCCAATTTTCCCAAAGAGTTGTTGCACCGTGTTTTTTCATATTGTAGAAGGTATTTTCTTTTTCAGACGTTAAAAGTCTGAATGCTAAATCCTTGTGACCGTTTTCGCAGAGGACTCTTATTAAAATATCCGTACCGAATATGCCTGTATCGAATTCACCTAATTTTTCGTATTTTTCAACTATTGCCTTAAGCGTTCTTTCATCACCCAAGCCAACGTCAAAAGCGTAGGCATCGCTTGCTTCAAGTGAAGAACAGAAGGTGCCTGTTGCTTCATCATAATAAGCATTTTTAAACGAAGTAATTACGTTTTCAAGTCGTGCTTTAAGACCTGCTGTATCCTTGCCTAAAAGCTCGGAAATCTCAATAACCTGCCTAAACGCTTTTATTAAAAAATACGTATTAACAAACGGCTCAGGAATAAGATTTTTGTTACCGGGTGAGCACCAGTCGCCAAGACACCAACCGCCTAATTCCTCTCTTACAACAAGACCGTTTTCACTTCTCTCTTCCATATAATCAAGGAAATTGAGCATATTCTGATAATACTTTTTAAGGAAAGCCTCATCCTTGTAGAATTTATAAAATGAATGCGGCACAAACACAATTGCACCGCCCCAACCTCCGGGGCCGCCTCCGCCTCCGCGGAACGGTGCCGTATGCTGCACGTGACCGTTGTAAACATCCTGACAGTCTGCTACGTCCTGCATCCATTTTCTGTACATTTTTTCGGCGTCAAAGCAGGTCATAACCGCTTCACATGCCAACTGACCGTCACCCGTATAGCCGAGTCTTTCTCTGTGCGGACAATCCGACGGAATACAGCCGTGTGTGTTGCTGAGCTGTGTTCTTATAAATGCATCAAAAATCCATTGCAAAGTGTCGTTGCTTGACTTAAACTCTACTATTTGCTTTAAATCTGTATGAGTAACTCTGTACTCAACAGCCTCTGCATCACCAATAACCTCAAAATATCTTGCGGCATGCCAGGTGAAAATCGGATAAAACTCGGTTTTAACTCTGTCACGTATGAATCTGTCGCGCTGTACTCTTGATTCCCAGCCTGCTGAGTTAAAGTTAAGCGTAAAATCCTCGTTAATATTTTCTGCATAACGCACGTCACAAACGCCGCTGTGAGAGGTGTCGTCGTTAAATTTTATAACCGCGTAGCCTGAAATATTTTCACCAATATCATAAAGCTTTATGTCGCCGTGGCGGTAAATGCAGCGTGGCTTTATTATTCTTATAACCTTGTCGGGAATACACGTCTGCTCCTGCAAAACCGAAAGAGGTCTTTCAAGCTCCTCGGGCTTTTTCCAGTCCTCAATGCAATACTCCGTGCTTGTAAAATCATAATTACCAATGCGGGCGTCATGCTCCTCACCGTAATAAATATTAGATTTTCTTACGTATGATTTTACGTATTTTACGCGGTCATCACTTTCAGCAATTTGCTTTTCTCCCTGCATCAGCTTAAAGCAAAGCATAATGTTTCCGTAAGGTGTTACGCCCTCGCCAATGCTTTCATACTGGCAAAACCAACCGCCGCCAATGTGAAAAACAATTGTATTTTCCCCCTCTTTCAAAAATGACGTAACGTCAATTTTTTCATAGAGAATACGCTGCGTCATTTTATCAAAAATCGGGTAAGACATTGTCTTTGAGTCGGTTTTTATATAATTCGTCCAGGCAGGTGCTAAAAGTCTGTCGCTTATTTTTTTACCGTTAATATAAATCTCGCAAAAACCAAGACCCGTAGCATAAAGAAAGGTTTGCTTTACTGTGTCAACCCAAAAATCCTTGCGGGCGATTACGGCATCTCTTTCACCGCCAAAGCCTACCCAGCTTGCATCATCGAACACAAATTGGTAAGAGCATTTTATGAAACGCTCACCATCGCACGGGAATGATACTCCGTCTGCGGCCAACTGATTTTTTTCGCAAAAGCGTATCGCAGAAAGTGGGGCAACGGTGAAAATTTCCGTCGCATTTTGTTTTTTTGCTTCAGCCCTTAAGGCTGTTACTATTTTTGTGCCCAAGCCGTTTAGCCTGCAATGCTCTTTAACAAAAATGCCGTACATTTCAAAAGCACCGTTTTCTGCCTCTGCAAGGCTGCCGCAGCCGACAACCTCGTCACCGATTACGCAGCTAAAATGGAGTGCACTTTCATCTCGCTCATCCTTTTTTCTGAGTTCAAGAATTTTTTTGTAATTTTCGTCTTTTGCAGAATGCTTTACGTATTCAAGACTTGCCATATCTCAATCCTCTTTTTTATTTGGTACTATAACAAAGTTAAAGGTTAACTCCTTAGATAAATCTATTGTATAAGGCGGAAGCGTTTCGGGTCCGCAGGAGTTTGTACCCGTACCTCTTGTGAAGCCGTCAAGAGTAACAAACGTTGTTTTTTCGTCTGTAACGTCCTCTCTGTGTTTCGCCTTTTGTAAGGTAGCCTGTGAGTAGTTGTGAATATTAAAGGTAAAGTCGCTGTCAGAATAAATAAGCACCTCTTCATTTTCACTCATAAGCTTTACAAATTTTGTATCGCAATGGTTGGAGTTATCCTGCGGGCGTATGTACGGCTCGTGGCTTTCAGCAACAGTGCTTTCGTAAAGTCCCACGTATGACTGCGCCTTACAGTCGCAAAGACACTCCCTGTCACCGCGTCCGAAGTACCGGAATTTATTAAATTTTTTATCCAGCTCAACAGTAAGACCAATTCTCGGCACGGCTGTAATAAGCTTTTCACCCTCAGCCGTTCTTTTTATTGCAACCTCAATATCTACAACACCGTTGCCGCCGATAATATACAGCACGTGAGCGTCGAAAAGAGGCTCTTTTTCACCGTACACAGTCATAAACTGTGAAACTGTTGCAATTCCTGATTTTACCTCTGCAGTAATATCATTGATTTCGATTTTCGGCTCTGCAATTTTTTCTTTTTCCCACATTGCGAGCATTTTGTCAGCATCATTATCAAGGTATGCTCTTGAAAGATTAAGCATAAAGCCCTTGTGTGAAACGGGAGTTTTATTCAAAATGCTTACGCCGTTTCTCTTGTAGCTTAACATTTCACCGCTTACCTCTGAGAATTCAACACTGCCGCTTTCAAATTTCACGGTAAGAACGTCATTGCTTGAGGTTATAGACATTTTTCCGCTTTCAAGCTTCGGAAAATCAAAGGCCGCCTTGTTAAGTTCAACCTGCTCCTTTGCAATTTCAAAATCACCGTCAAGATAAGTAATGTTCAAATACACGTTTTTCTCTTTGTTTATTTTCGGTAAATCGAGAGTATAGGTAGCATCCTTTTGAGGCTCTATGCTTGTAATAAATGAGCCACAGCAAGCATTCACACCGTTTTCCTGAAGCTCCCAATAAACCTCTATGCCCTCTGAGGATTTAAAGCGGTTTATGTTTGTAAGAGTAAGCTTATTGTTTTTGAATTGCTTTACTCTTACGGGACGGTAAACGTTTTTCATTTGAAGAGCACCCGTGTGCGGAGTTCTGTCGGGGTAGAAAAGACCGTCTACACAGAAGCAGCCGTCGTGAAGCTTTTCACCGTGGTCACCGCCGTAGGTGTACTCATATTTAAAGCCATCCTTTTTCTTGTCGTGCTTTACAGAATGGTCTGCCCACTCCCAAATGCAGCCGCCCATAAATATGTCGTCAGACATAAATATATTAAAATAGTCCTCTAACGAGCCGGGGCCCATACCCATAGCGTGAGCATATTCACAAAGGTAGAACGGCACCTCTTTATATTGCTTGCCGCGTTTACCCTCTCTTATTTTTATCATATCATCAGGGTGAGTGTACATCTCTGAGAAAACGTCATAATGGTAACGCTTTGTACGGCATACACTTTCGTAATGGACAGGAATTGCGGTACCTATCTCCTTAAGCATTTGGTAGCACTTATCCTGACATTTGTAGCCCTCTGCCTCGTTACCTAAGGACCACATAGTAACGGCTACGTGGTTTCTGTCACGGTAGTACATTCTTCTTACCCTGTCCATATAATGCTTTGCCCATTTAAGGTCATTGCTTATGGCCGTGCCCTCACAGCCCAAATGGAAAAGACCATGCGTTTCAATATCTGCCTCATCTACAACGTAAAGTCCGTAGTGGTCGCAAAGCTCTAAGAAATGCGGGTCAGGCGGGTAGTGAGAGGTACGCACGCAGTTAACGTTGTACTCCTTCATAAGGAGAACATCTTTAAGCAAATCCTCATAATTCAAGGCGTAGCCCTTTGTTTCGTGAGTATCGTGATGGTTAACACCCTTAAGCTTAACCTTTTTGCCGTTGAAATAAAATACAGCATTCTTAATTTTAATATCCTTAAAGCCTGTGTAAGAACGGATTGTCATAACCTCATCCTTACCATCAACGAGAGTTATGTAAAGCTCGTAAAGTCTTGGAATTTCAGCATTCCACTCGTCAACCTCAAGATTTTTGAAAGTAATTTCCGTTACCTTTTGTGCATCAACTTTTTCGGTTGCTATGAATTTAACACCATCATGTAAAGCAACGTCAAGCTTTTTGTTTTTCAAATCACCCTTAACGTTGATTTTAATATCAAGATTATATTTGTTGCCTTTTTTCACAGGAATTGCTTCATAATCATAGATATATGTTTTTTCGTATTTATGAAGAAGAACGTCACGGAAAATTCCGTTTTCTCTGAACATATCCTGTGCTTCAAGATAAGAGCCGTTCGTCCAACGGAAAACAACGGCAAGAATTTCGTTCTCACCTTCAACCAAGTATTTTGTAATATCAAATTCATAGGAATTGTGAGAACCCTCACCGTAACCAACGTACTGACCGTTTACGTAAAGGTCAACTGAAGCCGCAACACCTAAAAATGTGATAATAAAATTTTTGTTTATATCATCTATATTCACATTTTTTCTGTAAACGCCGCATGAAAAATCTTCCGGCAAGAACGGTGGCTTTACACCCTGTTTTTCAGGCAGACCTAAATAAACCGGGTCAAAGGTATACGGACAGTTTATGTACGCAGGGCTGTCATAGCCCGTTCTCTGCCACGTAGAAGGTACGTTTACCTTATCAAAGGCAATTTTATTGGTATCAAGCTTTTCGGGGAGTTTGGATTTTTTCTTGTAGAATTTAAAATCCCATTCACCTGAAAGCACAGTAACAACATCACTTTGATATCTCTCATAGCAATAATCTGTCTGATTTGCTTTAAGTCTTGTAGAGTGGGCAATAAAATATGCACGCGGCTCTAATCTGTTTACTGCAATCGTTTTAAAATCGCAATGATTTGTCTTGTTTATTAAGTACTTCATATTGAGTCCTCACTTGCAAAAAATTATATCTTTTTTATTCTATCATACTAATAAATTTTTTTCAATTTTATTTGAAAATTTAAGAAAAAAATTATCGCAATTATCTTAAATGTGTGTTAAAATAGACTCATTACTTCAAAGGCAGGTGAAAAGGGTGGATAGCAGAGAAGAAACAATTACCGGTGTGGTCGAGGAAATAACCTTCCAGAACGATACAAACGGCTTTACCGTGCTCGATTTTTCTACAGAGGATGAGCTTATTACCGCTGTCGGCGTTATGCCTTCAATAAGCGCGGGTGAAACCGTCACTCTGACGGGCAGCTTTATTATGCACCCTACCTTCGGCAGACAGCTTAAGGTTACCGCATTCACCAGAGAAATGCCCGAAACGAGCGAGCAAATTATAAAATACCTTTCCTCGGGCGTAATAAAGGGAATAGGTCCCAAAAAAGCACTTTTAATTGTAGAAGCCTTTGGCAAGGACACCTTAAGAGTAATAGAGGAAACGCCGGAAATGCTTGCAAAACTAAAAGGAATTTCTGACGAGCAGGCAAGAAATATAGGTGAAGAATTTCAAAAGCAATACGCTATGCGGACCGTTATGTTAGGCCTTGAAAAGTACGGTCTTACACCTAATGAATGTGTAAGAATTTATAAAAAAGCAGGTATAGGCGCAGTAGAAATGGTAAAGGAAAATCCTTACTACCTTTGCTCCTTAGGTATAGGCATATCCTTTGAAAAAGCAGAGCTTATAGAGGAAAAATTAGAAAACAAGCCTCTGCCGGAGCACCGCATAAAAGAGGGTATTCTTCACGTTATGCGCCATAATCTTTCGGTAAGCGGACACACCTGCATACCAAGAGAAAAGCTTTTGGCTCCGTGCGCAAACTTACTTTCAACTAATGAGGATACTATAGATATTACAATTGACACGCTGGTTTCTACCGCACAGCTGAAAACCTGCACAATAGAAAAAAGTGAATTTATATTTTTGCCCTCGGCTTACTTGAGCGAAAAGAAAATAGCGGAAAGAATAGGTGTTGTTGCAGGCTTTCCGCCGCCAAGATTTACCACGCTTGCACAAACAATAGATGATATAGAATACGAAAACAGCATCAAATACGAGGAACTGCAAAGAAAAGCTATTGCAACGGCAGCTACAAAGGGACTTTTAATTCTCACGGGTGGCCCGGGTACGGGTAAAACAACAACCATAAAGGGAATTATAAGCGTGTTTGAAAAGCAGAAGCTTGATATCGCTCTTGCCGCACCTACCGGCAGAGCCGCAAAAAGAATGACCGAATTAACAGGCAAGGAAGCAAAGACTATTCACAGACTTTTAGAGGTTGAATGGGATGAGGATGACCGCCCTGTTTTCAGGCGTAACGTAAAAAACCCGCTTGACTGCAACGCGTTGATTTTAGACGAGCTTTCTATGGTAGATATACACCTTTTTTCAAGCCTTTTAGATGCATTACCGCTCGGCTGCAGACTAATTTTAGTAGGTGACTCCGACCAGCTGCCGCCCGTTGGTGCAGGTAACGTTTTACACGATTTAATTAAAGCAGATGTATTGCCGGTTGTTGCGCTCAACACTGTTTTCCGTCAAGCAATGGAAAGCAAAATTGTAAGTAACGCGCACAAAATTGTTTTAGGCGAAATGCCTGACTTAAAAAACGACAACAGAGATTTTTTCCACATGGAAAGACCCTCTGCCTTTTTAACAGCAGAAACCGTTGCAGAGCTCTGCTCCACAAGGCTTAAAAAGGCTTACGGCTGGGACCCTCTTTCTGACATTCAGGTAATTTGCCCCTCTAAAAAGGGTGAAACGGGCACTGTAAATTTAAATAAAATCCTGCAAAGACTTTTAAACCCCGACGACGGCAAAAAGCAGGAAATTATTGTCGGCGGTCAGACCTTCCGCGAGGGTGACAAGGTTATGCAGACAAAAAATAATTATAATATTGAATGGGAAAGCGAAGACGAAAAGGGCACGGGAATTTTTAACGGCGACATAGGAATTCTTGAAAAAATCAACGTCGCAACGGGTCTTGTTACAATAAATTTTGACGGCAGAATTGCAGAAATAGCAAGTGAAAATCTGGCTGATTTGGATTTATCCTATGCAATTACCGTACACAAAAGTCAGGGCAGTGAATTTAAAGCGGTTATAATACCCGTTATGGGAGTAGTGTCAAACTTAGCGCACAGAAACCTTTTATATACCGCAGTTACAAGAGCTAAGGATATGCTAATTACAGTAGGCTCTGCCGAGCTGGTTTTTTCAATGACGGCTAACGACAGAAAAACAAAGCGCTACTCTGCCCTTGCACACTTTTTAAAATCAACCTTTTAATGAACAAGCAAGAATTAAAGGATTTTTTAATTGCCTTTTTATTTCCCAAAAGATGTAAATACTGCCTTCACGTTATAAATCACAACGAGGAAATCTGCCGAAGCTGCGAGGACGGCTTGCAGGTAATATCTGACGATTTTTGCCCGTATTGCGGCTTCAGCAAGTCAGATTGCGCCTGCAAAAAGCATAAATCCTTCTACGCTGCAATTGCTGCACCGTTTTACTACGAGGGCACGGCAGGAAGCTCAATAAGACTTTTAAAATTCAGAAAACAGCTTGAAGTAGCTGACGTCCTTGCCGAAAAAATGGCAGACTGCTACTTAGAAAAACTGTCTGATTACTCCCCTGATTTAGTAACCTTTATGCCTATGCACAAAAGCAAGCAAAAAAGCCGCGGCTTTAACCAGGCAGAGGTTTTAACACGAAAAATGTGTGAGCTTTTAGACCTGCCCTGCCTTGATTTGCTTACAAAGGACTTTGAAACGGATGAGCAGCATTTTCTTGATAGGGCTTCAAGAGCAGGAAACGTTTTCGGCGTATTTTCAGTAAAAGAGGAATTTGATATTACGGGTAAAAGAATTCTTCTTTGTGATGATATAAAAACAACGGGCACCTCACTCAATGAATGCGCAAAAACTCTTTTAATCGCAGGTGCTTCAGATGTCATTTGCCTTACCTGTGCAATAACTAAGAAGAAAAATAGAGACTAAGCATCAGATAAAGTAAAACATCCTATCATTTAAAGTTAGTAATAACTAAAAATGATAGGATGTTTTTGTTGTTATAACACTAGCAACCAGCCATACTATTAACTTTTATACTTTTCTGCCTGAAGATTGAACATATAAGCATAGTCGCCATTTTTATTCATAAGCTCTTCGTGAGTACCAATTTCTACAACCTTACCGTTTTCAAGCATTATAATTCTATCTGCATTAACAGTTGTTGACAATCTGTGAGAAATAATTATAACTGTCTTTTCTTTTGCAGATTCCATTATATTTTTGTTAAGCTCATATTCTGAAATAGGGTCAAGATTTGCAGATGGCTCATCAAGAATTATGTAAGGGCAACTCTTGTAGAAAACTCTTGCAACAGCAATTTTTTGTTGCTCACCACCCGAAAGCATTAAACCATCTTCATCAAATTCTTTTAAAAGAATAGTTTCTGCACCTTTAGGTAATTCTTTTGTAAAACCTGCAAGTTTTAGTGCTTCTAAAACTCTTTTTTCATCGTAATCTTTACTTAAAGCAACATTTTCACCGACAGTCGCAGAAAAAATCTGAAAATCCTGAAAAACCGCGGCAAAACGGTTTCTGTGAGACTCTACAGTTTCTTCTCTTATGTCTCTACCGCCGATTTTAATGCTACCATCTTTGACATCATAAAGTCTTAACAGAAGATTTGTAAGCGTGGTTTTACCAGCACCGTTAAAGCCTACAAGAGCAATTTTTTCATAAGGCTTAATCTTAAATGAAACGCCGTCTAATGAATCTTTTTCATTACCTGTATATGAGAATTTAATATTCTCTACAGAAATAGTTTCCGGTTCTTTACATTCTGCAATGTGCTCACCATCAACAATTTCATTCCGGGTTGCTAAAAATTCTCTTTGCTTGTCAATCATCTTTGAGCGTTCAGAGAACTGTTTTACTGCATGAACAATTACATACATTAAACTCGAACCAACTTGCATTACACCATTAAAGGTAGCAACAAAACCACCTATTGTCAGTTCATTTTCGACAAGTATTTTATACCCAAAGTAAACAGGAAGAACAAGCATAAAGGCTACATTATAAATTGCTGCACTTTCAAAAAACCACAATGAATTCAGTTTAGTTTTATATTTTTTCTCGTTTTCAACAATTACATCTGCTTGCTTATTAAATCTATCAGTTAAAAGTGTCGAAATTTTACTAATTTTTATTTCTCCTGCATATTCTGGAAGATAAAACACCCTTGCAAAATAATCGCCTTTTCTATGTAATTCTGTTCTTTTTTCACGATATTCATAAAGCAACTTACTCGCGTATTTATTTAATGGTAAACAAATTATCGTTACCAAAAGCACGACAACGAGAGCCACGGGATCAATAGTTAAAAGAATTGATGCTATTGTCAAAAATGCAATAACTTCACCTACATAACTCTTAACAGTATTTAACATATAGCGGATATTATCTGATGAGTTTTCAATTGACAAAATGAAATCAGCATAATATTCAGGACTGTCGTATTTCGCCATATCTATTGAAGCTGCTTTTTCATAAAGTCTTGACTGAAGTTTTAAATCAAGCTTTTCTCGTTCTCTATGCACAAACAATTCAAAGAATAAAGCATTGACAGTCTCGCCAAATACCAATACACCTAATATCAGACCGATACCCAACAATATCTTTTTAGGATCACCGCCATTAGCAACTTCATCTATAACATATTTAAGACCTATTATTGACACTATTCTACCTGGCAAGGTACATAATGTATGCATTATAATTTCACCGATAACAAGCCATGGTGAAATTTTAAACATAACTTTTAAAAGATAGAATACGTTAGATATTGTACTGCGATTTGTTTTAGTATTAGTTTCTTTTTTCATATCAGCTCACACTCCTTTCTGAATTTTTGTAGCTTTCAGCTTGAAGTGTGAACATATTACTGTAAATACCATTTAACTCCATAAGTTCTTTGTGGCTACCACATTCTTTTACAGTACCATCAGAAATCACAAATATTCTGTCTGAAAGAACTGCAGAAGAGAGTCTGTGAGAAATGTAAATTACAGTTTTTTCTTTTGTTGCATTTATGAGATTTTCATACATTTTGTACTCTGCAACCGGGTCAAATGCAGATGAAGGTTCATCAAGAATTGCTAAATCAGTATTACCTACAAACACCCTTGCAACTGCTAATTTTTGTTGCTCACCACCTGAAAGTCCAACGCCTTTTTCGTCAAACTCCCTGGTAATAACGGTGTTTTCTTTTTCAGGTAAATTCTTCACAAAATCGTAAGCACCACTATTTTTCATAGCTTCAACTACTTTTATAAGTTCTTCGTTTGTCTCAATTTCTTTACAAAGAACATTTTCTGCAACAGACAGTGCAAACACCTTGTAATCCTGGAAAACTGTAGAAATTCTTTCTCGTAATGAATCAATATCATATTCTTTAATATTTACACCATTATAAAGAATTTCACCGCTATCTGCATCATAAAATCTTAAAAGCAACTTTATAAATGTAGATTTACCTGCGCCGTTTTCACCAACTACCGCAACAGTCTGACCTTTTTCTAATTTAAAGTCAAAGTTTTTGAGTGTCGGTTCTTTTGCTTCAGGATATGTAAATGTTACATTTTTAAATTCGAGTGTTTTAAATTCATCTGCTGATTTCGTTCCGTTTACAACCTTGTTTTCATATTCTAAAAACTCTGCAAGATTTTTAAAATACATAGATTCCCTTTTTACAGTAGAAATACCGTCACTTAAATCATTTACGACATCTTTTAAGTTATTCATAGCTGTAACAATTACAGAAAAATCTGAAAGTGCAAGATTTCTTTTTACAACATAGCGGTATGTTGCGTAAGCGTAAGATGTTGCAACAGGGAGCGCCATACCAAAAAGTCCCGTCATCATTTCTAACAGAGCTATTTTATAACCATATTTTTTAATTATTTCTCTATTTTTGTTTACTGCATCTTCAAATCTTTTATGGAGAACACCGTAAACTCCTGATGTTCGCATATCCTTCGAAAATTCTCTCAAATAAATGGTTCTTTTTATGTAGGCCTTAGAACGTTTGTGAATTGTCATTTCTTTATCTTTATTTATATTTAATTTACTTTTTACACCCTCAAATGCAACGACTACTAAGCCAGTTAAAAGTAGCAATAACATTTTGGGGTCAACTGAAACAACATAAGCCACAAGAAAGATTCCTGTAAAACCACCTACTACAACACAAGAAAAAGCGTAAGCAAAATCGTCGAAATGATTATCAGTTATAACTTCGGTTGCTCTTTTGTATTTATCAAAAAATTCTGGATTATAAAAGCAATCCATATCAAGGTTTTTCGCTTTTTGAAATATTTTTTCATTCATCTTTTTATAAAACACTTTATGTTTTACGCAAGTAAGATAATCAAAATAATTTAATAAGAATTTGCCAAGAATTGATAGACCTAAAAAGATTAGGCATATCTTAACAAATTCCATGAAAGAAGCACCATTTTCAAGTGCATTTAAAAGATATTTTAAAAATAGTATTTCTTCAATGAAGCCTGTAAAAAACCAAAAACCGAACATAGCAAGCACTCTTGTTAGAACAAGTCCCTTGCTATATTTGTTAAGAATTTTCAACCCATAAATAATATCTTTAAAAGTTGAATTTTTCCCTTTCTTTTTATTTGAAATTTTCCTTTTCATTAGTACCTCCGTTTCCGGATATTGCTAATCCCCCAAAATCCTACCCAAGTAGTAAAAACAAAAACCCCCGAAAAGCTTTAACTTTCCGGGGAAACAAACATTATAATATTAGCCACACTACTTACGAGCAGAATATGGACACAACAACCGGATAGTTCATTTTTCCTATTTTTCTTCTTGCCATATAATTCATCATCATTATGTCCAACTCCTTTCAAAAATTTATTTTTACATTCGAATGTTTTTTCACAATAACACACTTACCATAATTTGTCAATAGTCAAGAAGTCAGTTTTGAAGTTTTATGACAATAATAAACCTGATAAGCATATTTTACCCCAAATCAGTGGTAAAGTCAATACCCCAGATAAGTGGTATGATACACTCCATTTAATTGATACATAGGAGTTGTTTTACTGTGAATTATGTTCAAAGAATACGAGATTTAAGAGAAGATAACGATTTAACTCAAACAGAAGTAGCCAAAGTTTTAAACACTAATCAAAAAGTATATAGCAGATATGAAACAGCCGAAAATGAAATGCCCATAAGGCATATAATTACCTTATGCAAATTTTACAATGTCTCTGCTGATTATATTTTAGGTTTTACAAGCACCCCAAATCAATTACCTAAAGAATAAGAAAAAAACTATCATTTTCAGTTTATCGAAAACTAAAAATGATATTTTTTTTGATATTTTATTATAATCGGCTTTGCCCCTTTTCTCTTCTCTATTATCTATTCTCTATTATCTAAAAAAGAACTCAGCATTTCTGCTGAGTTCTTTTTTAATCATCATCTTCATCATCGTCGTCATCGTCATCTTCACTTTCAGGAAGCGGTGTAATTTCGACCTTAATTTTTTCTATTCTTCGTTCATCAACCTTGAGAACCGTGAATTTGACATTTTCAAATTCAACCTCGTTCATCTCACCGTCTTTCGGTAAAAATTGAAGTTGGTCAATTATGAAGCCTGCAAGAGTTTCATAGTCACCCTCGGGAAGCGTTTTTCCCAAAAGCTCCTCAATCTCTTCAATATCAATAGTGCCGTCAACCGTAAAGGTGTTGTCGTCAATTTTGCTGATTTCTTCATCCTCGTGGTCATACTCGTCCTGAATATTACCCATTATTGCTTCAACTAAATCCTCAAGAGTAAGAATACCCGCTGTACCGCCGTATTCATCTACAACAATAGCCATTTGAATTTTCTTGGCACTCATTTCCGTAAACAACTCCCCGCAGGATTTTGTTTCCGGAATAAAGTATGCTTCTCTTGCCATTTTTTTAAGATTTGCCTTTGCAGGAAGAGACTTACCAACGTATTTAAGCAAGTCCTTAACGTATATAATGCCGATTATATTGTCGAGCTCACCCTCATAAACGGGAATTCTTGAAAAGCCCTTTTCGATAGCAAGGTTAAGGAAACTTTCAATATCGTCATCCTCAACGTCAACTGCGGCAACGTCAGTACGGTGCGTCATAATATCACCTGCGTTAAGGTCATCAAATTCAAAGATGTTATTTATCATTTCCTTTTGAACGTCTTCAATAACACCCTTTTCCTGACCAACGTCAACAAGCATTCTTATTTCTTCCTCCGTAACAACCTCCTCAGAGGCGTTAGGGTCAAAGCCTAAAAGTCTTACGACTGCATTTGTTGAAACTGAAAGCACCTTTACAAACGGAGAGGCTATTTTAGAAATCGTCTTTAAAACCCCTACAACCTTAAAGGCTATTTTTTCAGGGATTTGCATACCGATTCTTTTCGGCGCCAATTCACCGAACACAAGTGTAAAGTATGACATTACAATTGTAACAAGCACAACCGCAATTGGTGAAATTATCTTTTCGTACTGCTCACCTATTGATGCTGCAACAACCTCTGTAAGCATTTCTGCAAGAGTTGTAGCTGCAGAAGCAGATGCCAAAAAGCCTGCAAGTGTTACACCGATTTGTATTGTGGATAAAAATTTGCTTGGATTTTTTGTTAATTTTAAAACCTGTTTTGCCTTTTTACTGCCTTCATCAGCCTGCTTTTCCAATTTGGCATCATTAAGAGAAATAAGTGCAATTTCGCTCATTGCAAAAAATGCGTTCACTAAAATAAGCACTACAAGAAGCGGTATTTGCCAAATGAGAGATTTTGCATTGGCTGTTGCCTGCAGTGTGTTGAGCATTGGCTCAACTGAAGCTAAAATAATACTAGGTCCGGCGTCATCCATTATTGGATTTGCTCCTTTCAAAATTCAAAGTTATAATTCACCATATTAAAAATATGTTGATTCATTATATAAAATTATGCCGATTTTGTCAATGATATTGTTATTATTAGTCAATATGGATATATATTTTACTTAATAATAACATTTTTTCCACTTTTTTTGTAGATTTTTTAACGATTTAATGTTTACATTTTTACTAATTAGTGTTAAAATATTTCTTGTGTTTAAATATTATATTCATAGGAGGAAAAATCCAATGGCACGTAAAATGAAAACCATGGACGGTAACAATGCGGCTGCGTATGTCTCATATGCTTTCACAGAAGTTGCCGGCATCTACCCAATCACTCCTTCAAGCCCAATGGCTGACTATGTTGACCAATGGTCTGCTCAAGGAGTAAAAAACATTTTCGGTACAACTGTAAAAGTTGCTGAAATGCAATCTGAAGCAGGTGCTGCAGGTACAGTACACGGCTCACTTAACGCCGGTGCTCTTACAACAACCTACACAGCATCACAAGGTCTTCTTTTAATGATTCCTAACATGTACAAAATTGCTGGTGAGCTTCTCCCATCAGTTTTCCATGTTTCAGCTCGTTGCGTAGCTTCTCACGCACTTAATATTTTCGGTGACCATTCAGACGTTTACGCTTGTCGTCAAACAGGTTTTGCAATGCTTGCTGAAACAAATACTCAAGAGGTTATGGACTTAGGTGCTGTTGCTCACCTTGCAACAATTAAGAGCAGAGTTCCTTTCATTAACTTCTTCGATGGCTTCCGTACATCTCACGAAATTCAAAAAATCGAAATTTGGGATTACGAGGACCTTAAAGAAATGTGCGATATGGATGCTGTTGATGCATTCCGTCAAAGAGCACTTAATCCTGAGCACCCTGTAATGCGTGGTTCTCACGAAAACGGTGACATCTTCTTCCAGCACAGAGAGGCTTGTAACAAATTCTATGATGATGTTCCTGCAATTGTTGAGGAATACATGGGCAAGGTTAATGCAAAGCTTGGCACTAACTACCAGCTCTTCAACTACTACGGTGCAGACGACGCTGAAAGAGTTATTGTAGCAATGGGTTCTCTCTGCGACGTAGCAGAAGAAGTTATTGACTACCTTTTAGCAAAGGGCGAAAAGGTTGGTCTTCTTAAGGTTAGACTTTACAGACCTTTCGCTGCGGACAAATTCTGTGCAGCTCTTCCTGCAACAGTTAAAAAGCTTGCTGTTCTTGACAGAACTAAGGAGCCGGGTTCAATTGGTGAGCCACTTTACCTTGACGTTGTTGCTGCTCTTGAGGCATGCGGCAGAACAGGCCTTACAGTAACAGGCGGCCGTTACGGTCTCGGTTCAAAGGATACTCCTCCTGCATCTGTATTCGCTGTATTTGACGAGCTTGCAAAGGCTGAGCCAAAGAAGCACTTTACACTCGGTATTAACGACGACGTTACCTACCTTTCACTTGAAGAAAAAGAAGCTCCTGCAACTGCTGCAGAAGGTACAATCGAGTGTAAATTCTGGGGTCTTGGCGGTGACGGTACCGTTGGTGCTAACAAAGACTCTATTAAAATCATTGGTGACCATACTGACAAATATGTACAAGCATATTTCCAATATGACTCAAAGAAAACAGGTGGCGTTACAATTTCTCACCTTCGTTTCGGCGACAAGCCAATCAAGAGCCCTTACTATGTAAACAAGGCAGACTTTGTTGCTTGCCACACACCTGCTTACATTGAAAAAGGCTTTAAGATTGTTAACGACGTTAAACCGGGCGGTGTATTCCTTATTAACTGCCAGTGGGATGACGCTGAGCTTGCTGAAAAGCTTAACGCTGAAACAAAACAATACATTGCAAAGAACAACGTTCAGCTCTACACAGTTAACGCTATTGACTTAGCTGCTGAAATTGGTCTTGGCAAGAGAACAAACACAATTCTTCAGGCTTCATTCTTCGCACTTGCTAACGTTCTTCCTAAGGAAGATGCAATCGGCTATATGAAGAACGCTGCTATGAAGTTCCTCAAAAAAGGTCAGGATATTGTTGATATGAACCACAAGGCTATTGATGCCGGCTTTGGTGCATTCAAAAAGTATGACGTTCCTGCAGACTGGGCTAACGCTGTTGACAGCGTTGTTGCTGAAAAAGCTGAGGGCCCTGCAAAGCTCGTTAAGATGGTAGACAACATCATGAAGCCTGTTGGCAACATGAACGGTGATGCTCTTCCTGTTTCTGCATTTACAGACCATGCAGACGGTACATTCGAGCAAGGTGCATCTGCTTACGAAAAACGCGGTGTTGCTGTTATGGTTCCTGAATGGAACAACGAAACCTGCGTTGGCTGTAACAAATGTGCTTACGTTTGTCCTCACGCTACAATTCGTCCTTTCGCAATGAGTGACGAGGAAGCTGCAAACGCTCCTTCAGTTACAAAGATTGCTACAAAAGAAAAGGCTGTTACAAACAAAGGCTTTAAATATACTCTTGCTGTTTCTCCTATGGATTGTATGGGTTGCGGCGTTTGTGTTGGCGTTTGTCCTACAGCTTCACTTAAAATGGTTTCTCGTGAGAGTCAGGATGCTCAACAAGCAGCATTTGATTATTGCGTAGAAAAGGTTACAGAAAAAGAAGGCATTGCTTCATCTGCTAACCTCATTGCAAGCCAGTTCAAGAAGCCTCTTCTTGAGTTCTCAGGCTCATGCGCAGGTTGTGCTGAAACAGCTTATGCTCGTCTTGTAACACAGCTCTTCGGTGACAGAATGTATATTTCTAACGCAACAGGCTGTTCTTCAATTTGGGGTGGTCCTGCTGCAACATCACCATACACAGTAAACGCTAAGGGTCAGGGTCCTGCATGGGCTAACTCACTCTTTGAGGATAACGCTGAGCACGGCTTCGGTATGTTCTTAGGACAAAACGCTATCCGTAACAGCCTTATTGCAAAGGTTGAAAACATTCTTACAGCTGAGCAAGCTTCTGCTGACCTTAAGGCTAAAGCACAGGCTTACCTTGATACTGTAAACGACGGTGAAGCAAACGGTGCTGCTACAGAGGCTCTTGTTGCTGCTCTTGAGGGTATCGATTGCGAAAACTGCAAGTCAATCGTAGCTAACAAGGATTACCTTGCTAAGAAATCTGTATGGATTTTCGGTGGCGACGGTTGGGCATATGATATTGGCTTCGGCGGTGTTGACCACGTTCTTGCTTCCGGTGAAGACGTAAACATTATGGTATTTGATACTGAGGTTTACTCAAACACAGGCGGACAGGCTTCTAAGGCTTCTAACATTGGCCAGGTTGCTCAGTTTGCTGCTGCAGGTAAAGCAGTTGCTAAGAAGAGCCTTGCTGAAATTGCTATGAGCTATGGTTACGTTTACGTAGCACAAATTGCTATGGGTGCTGACCAAAATCAGACTCTTAAGGCAATTAAAGAAGCTGAGGCTTACAACGGTCCTTCAATCATTATTGCTTACGCACCTTGCGAAATGCACTCAATTAAGGGTGGTATGGTTAACTGCCAGAACGAAATGAAGAAGGCTGTTGACTGCGGTTACTGGAATATGTTCCGTTACAACCCTGCACTTAAGGCAGAAGGTAAGAATCCATTCACAATTGACAGCAAGCCTGCAACAGGCAGCTACCGTGAATTCCTTCTTAACGAAGCTCGTTACGCTTCTCTTACACGCTCATTCCCGGAAAGAGCAGAAGAGCTCTTCGCACTTTCAGAGAAGACAGCTACTGAGAGATATGAACACCTTCTCAGACTTAAGGACCTTTACGCTCCTAAAGCTGAATAAAATTAGTTAAAAAAGAGCCTTGCAAAGCGAAAGCTTTGTAAGGCTTTTTTGTTGCGTATTAAAAGAAAAAATAAAAGCGCTATCATTAAAAGCTTTAAATGATAGCGCTTATCTCTTTTTTAGACTAAAGACTCAGCTATTATAATTTCTTTGTCTCGACCTCTTCAATTGCCATTGCAACAAAGTCTTGGACCTTCATTGAGCCCATATCTCCGTTCTTTCTGCTTCTTACAGAAAGTGAGTCATTCTCAATTTCGTTATCGCCAAGAATAAGCATATACGGTATTTTCTCAAGCTGTGCCTCACGGATTTTGTAGCCCGTTTTCTCTGCTCTGTCATCCACAGTAACGCGAAGGCCCTGTGATTCAAGCTTACTCTTAAGCTCATAGCAAGCGTCGTGGTGTCTTTCGGAAATAGGAAGAATTCTCATCTGCTCAGGAGCAAGCCAAAGCGGGAACGCACCTGCATATTTTTCAATAAGAAGCGCAAGAGTTCTTTCATAGCAACCAATTGAGGTACGGTGAATAATGTAAGGATTCTTCTTTGTACCATCCTTTGCCACGTATTCCATACCAAATTTTTCAGCAAGCATCTGGTCGATTTGAATTGTAATTAAAGTATCCTCTTTACCGTGAACGTTCTTAATTTGTATGTCAAGCTTAGGACCGTAGAATGCAGCCTCACCAACACCGATTTTGTAATCAATATTAAGGTTATCAAGAATTTCCTTCATAATGCCCTGCGCTTCATTCCACTGCTCTTCTGTACCAATATATTTTTCTCTGTCATTCGGGTCCCATTGAGAGAAGCGGTAAGAAACATCCTCGTAAAGACCAAGTGTCTTAAGCATAAATATGCAAAGGTCAAGGCAACGCTCAAACTCATCTGCAAGCTGCTCAGGTGTACACATAAGGTGACCCTCAGAAATTGTAAATTGTCTTACACGAATAAGACCGTGCATTTCACCTGAGGACTCGTTTCTGAAAAGAGTTGAGGTTTCTGCAAGACGCATTGGAAGGTCACGGTAAGAGCGTGCTCTGTTTAAATATGCCTGGTACTGGAATGGGCAGGTCATTGGACGAAGCGCAAACACCTCGTTATCCTTCTCCTCATCACCTAAAACAAACATACCGTCCTTGTAGTGGTCCCAGTGACCTGAAATTTTGTAAAGGTCGCTTTTTGCCATAAGAGGTGTCTTTGTGCGCACCCAGCCTCTTCTTGCCTCTTCATCCTCAACAAAGCGTTGAAGTGTTTGTACAATAAACGTACCCTTCGGAAGAAGAATCGGTAAGCCCTGACCAATAGAATCTACAGTTGTGAATATTTCTAACTCTCTGCCTAATTTGTTGTGGTCACGTTTTTTTGCTTCCTCTATTTTCAAAAGATGCTCTTCCAACTCAGAAGCCTTAGGGAATGCTGTACCGTAAATTCTTTGAAGCATTTTATTGCTCTGGTCACCACGCCAGTAAGCACCCGTACAAGCTGTGAGCTTAAATGCTTTTACCTTACCTGTTGAAGGAATGTGCGGACCTGCACAAACGTCGCAGAATTCACCCTGCTTGTAAAAGCTTATAGGCTCGTTTTTGCCTGCGTGCTCTTTAATAAGCTCTACCTTATAAATTTCGCCCTTTTCCTCCATAAGCTTAATTGCTTCGTTTGGCTCTACAAGGAATTTTTCAAGCTCAATATCCTCTTTTACAATCTTCTTCATTTCTGCTTCGATTTTTTGAAGAGTTTCAGGTGTAAATGAAACCTCTGAATCAAAATCATAATAGAAGCCGTTATCTATAGCAGGGCCAATTGCAAGCTTTGTTTCAGGGAAAAGTCTTTTCACAGCCTGTGCTAAAATATGAGAAGCTGTGTGCCAGAAAGCGTGTTTACCCTCTTCACTTTCAAAGGTAAGAAGGTTAACCTCACAATCCTCGTTAAGCTCTGTTCTTATATCTGCCATTACGCCGTTAATAGTACAAGCACAAAGATTTCTGTAAAGACCCATGCTTATTTCCTTTGCGATATCGGCAGGTGTTGTTCCTTTTGGGAATTCCTTTACCTCATCACGAAGTGTAACCTTAATCATATATATTCCACCTTTCATAATCATTTAAATTTAAAAAATAAAAATGCTTCACCCCAAAAATGGGATGAAGCATAATACTCCACGGTTCCACCCAAATTGCAGTATATTACTGCCACTCGAGATGCCTTAACGCGACACACACGGCTCTGTTTATCGTAAAAACGCTTCACAAAGCACTCATAAGTGGTTTTCAAAACGGTGTTACTCGTGTCTTTCACCAACCGACACGCTCTCTGAAGAAACGCTCCGCTTCTACTCTCTTAATCATAGCTTTATACTATATAAATTATATTATACCTTAAATTTGGGGTTGTCAAGTAATTTTATTCGCCTTGAACGTTTTTCGGCTCAATTTTGCCGTAGCGTGAAGATGCTGCTGCATCTACCTTTTGCTCTCTTGGCTCTTTTGGAGTTTCCGGCACGTACTGTGGTCTTCTTTCACGTCTGCCGTTACCGCGGCGGTCCTTTGAATAGCTGCCGCCACGCTTTGAGTTGTCACAATTGTCAGAAACAATTACAACTCTTCTGTTTTCACCCTCGCCAACAGAATGAGAGGAAACGCCCTCAATCTCCTGAACTGCTGTGTGAATAATACGACGCTCATAAGGATTCATTGGCTCAAGCACGCAGCTTCTGCGGTACTTGATTGCACGAGCAGCCTGACGCTTTGCAAGTGCCTTAAGTGTTTCCTCACGACGTTTCCTGTAATCACCAACGTTAAGAGCAACTCTTTTGCTTTCCTTCTCTGCACGGTTAACGTAAAGTCTTGTAAGATACTGAAGAGCGTCGAGTGTTTCGCCGCGTCTGCCTATAATGTTACCGTAGTCTTCACCGCAGGTAATTTCAAAGAATAAATCCTCTGCAGTTTCTTTAACGGTTACGTTAGCATCACTAAAGCCCATACCAACAAGAATTGACTTTAAGTAGTTTGTAGCATCATTTTCCTTTGCTTCAATACCTGAAAGGTCAATTTCAGGAGCCTTTGCTTTAGGAGCTTCCTTTTTTACTTCCTTGTGAGATTTTTTAGAATCTCCTTTTTTGCCTTCAGACTTCTTTTCGGGTGCTTTTTTCTCTTCCTTAACACCATCATCATAGAAAGCCTTAACCTTTGCTGCAGAGCCACCGAAAAGACCTAAAATCTTTTTCTTTTCTCTGCTTATAATTTCTATTGTAATATCTGCATCAATGGGTGCATTAAGATTCACCTTAGCATTTGCGGCTGCTTCTTCAACTGTTGCACCAACACCAATTGCCTCTTTAATCATAGTAACACCTTATTTCTTTTCGTTTTCTACGCGTAATTTTGTAGTGTTTTCTTTTGAACGCCTTACAACGGTTTCATCTACCATTTGCTGTGCAATAACCTTTTTAGGACTATAGAAAATAGAAATTCCCACTTGCTGAATAAATGAAATGATATTGGAAATAATCCAATAAACGCCAACACCTGTTGGGAACATAAACGTAAAAATAAGTGACATAGCAGGTGACATAAAGGTCATGCAGCCCATAGCAGGGTTTTTTCCCATTTCAGGGTTTTGCTTTCTCTGCTTAAAATACATATAAAGTGAAGAAAACAATGCAGTCACGCATGCTAAAATCGGAATAAGCCAATATGCACTTGGGTCGTTTTTATCCGGAGTAACGGAAAGGTCAAGTCCTAAAAACTTGAATTTTTCACTGAATTCTGCTAATTCGGTAAGTGCTTCCGGACCAATAGCCTCTTTAAGCTCTGCAGAATAATCGCCAAAATTTTTAAGAATGCTGATTTCGTGCATATCTACCGAGCCGCGCTTGTTGTTTTTAGAAGCGGCATCAAGCACCGGCTTCATAACAGCTTTAATAGTCTCTATTTTTTCGTTACTGAATTTAAGCACACTTGAAAGCGGCTTGTACATAACGCCGTAAAGACCAATCATAACAATAAACTGAATTGCCATAGGCATACAACCCATATTTGCTGCACCAAAGCCCTCACGTTGGTAAAGCGCCTGGATTTCCTGCTGTGCTTTTTGTTGATTGTTAGCATACTTTTGTCTTATTCTGTTTACTTTTGCAGTAAGTCTCGTTTGCTTTGCTGAGTTTTTCTGTTGTTTGATTGTAACCGGTAAAAGAAATAATCTTATAATGAGTGTCAATAAGAAAATTGCTAAAACGTAGCTACCTGTCCACTCGTAAAACCAACTGAGTGGCAAACTGAAAACCGGCAATAAAAGCGTTCTAATACCTTCGTAAATTCCTGTCATTTATCTTGGTATCCTTTCATTTTTGATGTCTGCACTTATGCTTGCAAGCTTTTTCTTTTTTAGGCGGCACAGGGTCTACACCACCGGGAAACAAAATATTGCAGCGCATAAGGCGACCGATGGCAAGAATTAAGCCTTTAAACGCCCCATGGATTTCAATAGCCTCTTTGGCATATTGTGAACAAGTCGGGTAAAAGCGGCACCTTGGCGGAAAAAGTGGTGAAATGCGTCTTTGGTAAAAGCTAATCATCTTCAAAAATGCATCTTTCATTCCTCTGCACCGTCCAAAGCAGTAAGAAGCATATTTTCGTTTACGAGCATATCTCTCATAACCTTTTCAATATAGGTGCTTTTAAGATATTTGGTTTTGCTTCTTGCAACAAATACAAAGTCGTAATTGCCGTCAATGTCCTTCACCACGTTGCGGAAGGCTTCTCTTATAATGCGTCTTGAACGATTTCTTTCAACCGCATTACCAATCTTTTTGCCGGTAGTTATACCAATACGACAATTTCCCGCGCGGTTTTTAGAATAATACATAACCAACGCAGGATTTGTTACAGCCTTACCTCTATTATACAGACGGCGAAAATCACCGTTTAACTTTAGTGTGACGAAGCCTGACACTTGTTCTCTCCTTGGTTAATTTTACTAAGGCTTAATAAGTGAGTTGCTTTCTGCCTTTTCTTCTACGACGAGCAAGTACCTTGCGGCCGTTTCTGTCTGCCATTCTTTTACGGAAGCCGTGTTCCATTTTTCTGTGTCTTTTCTTAGGCTGATAAGTTCTTTTCATTTTTATTTACTCCTATCTATTATTCAGGTAAATTATTTAAGTAGTGAAAGTAGTGGGTAAAATAACAACCTGTTTTACAAATTTAAAACTGTCTTTTTTGAAAATTAGACAATCGCACATTGCATTATATAAAAAAAACCTAAAAAAGTCAATAGTTTTTCCTTCACAAATTAAGCCCTGTTTTTTCTTATTTATAGTGTAATATTTAACAAAAATTCAAAGCGAGCGCTTATAAACGTTTATTGCCTTGATATTCTGCTTGTTTTGTGTTAATATATTTATACTTATTAGGAGATGATTAAATGAGCGAATGTACACACGATTGCAGCAGCTGCAGTCAAAATTGCGCTTCACGCGACCCAAAAAGTCTTTTAGAAAAGCCCCACGAGCTTTCTCGTATTAAAAAGGTTATCGGTGTTGTAAGCGGCAAGGGCGGAGTTGGTAAGTCACTTATCACCTCTCTTTTAGCTGTATCTATGAAAAGGCGCGGCTTCTCAACCGCTGTTCTCGATGCGGATATTACCGGACCTTCAATTCCAAAGGCTTTCGGCTTAAAGGAAAGAGCAAACGGTACAGAACAAGGCATTCTTCCCTGTACTACAAAAACAGGCATAGAGGTTATGTCCGTAAACCTTTTACTTGAAAACGAAACAGACCCCGTTGTATGGCGCGGTCCCGTTATTGCAGGTACTGTAAAGCAATTCTGGACAGACGTTATCTGGAACGACGTAGACTTTATGTTCGTAGATATGCCGCCCGGAACAGGCGACGTGCCCCTCACCGTTTTCCAGAGCATTCCGGTTGACGGAATTGTTATAGTTGCTTCACCGCAGGAATTAGTTGGTATGATAGTTGAAAAGGCTGTTAAAATGGCTTCACTTATGAACATTCCGGTTTTAGGCTTTGTTGAAAATATGTCCTATTTTGAGTGTCCGGACTGTAAAAAGCGCCACAGCATTTTCGGTGACAGTCATATTGATGAAATTGCCCGGAAGCATTCTGTTGACACAGTTGCAAAGCTGCCTATAAACAACAAGCTTGCCGCTGCAGTAGATGCCGGCGCAATCGAGCTTTTTGAGGGCGATTGGTTAGAAAAGCTTGCAGACAAAATTGAAAACCTTTAATTTACAATGCACATCACAGTCTGTGATGTGCATTTTTCATAAACAGAATATTATTTTTTCATAAAGATAGTGAATTGACTCTCGTTTTTTTGAGGTTTATAATTATTTTGGTGGTGGTATTATTATGAAAAAAACAACTAAAAGATTATTTACAATGCTTCTTACGGTAGTGTTGCTCTTTGTAAATGCTAATTTTGCTTTTGCCATGGAGTTTGATTCTTCGGGCGTAGACGTCGAAGAGCCTACGTTTTATAACGCAACGTCCTCAACCTTGGATTTAACAGAATATTTTGACGTTGAAGAATTCACCGATTATATAATTGAACAGATGGAGCTTTTAGAGGGCGATACTTCAACCTATGCAACTATGAGCATCCGTGATTTCAACATTCCGAGAACTGATGCCATCAGGCTTGCCATAACGGAGCTTATATTTTACAACACCCCTGAGCTTTTCAGAATTAAAAGACTTGAATTTGGTTATTCGGGCGGTTATTACACAAGTATTCGCTGTCTGTGCTTCTACACAAAAGAAGAGTACGTAGAAATGCACGCCGATATGCTGGAAGTTACCGAAAAGCTTGTAAAGGGAATAAAAGGCAACGATGCTCTTACAGATATTGAAAAAGCCTTTCTTTTGCACGACAGACTTGCAATGCACTGTGAATACGACTACGACACCCTCAATGAAACTCCGGAAAGCATGCCGCAAACCTCTTACAACGCTTACGGTGCCCTTGTTTTGCGTGATGCTGTTTGTATGGGCTACGCCTTAGCGTACGATTTTCTTTTAGAGCAGGTTGGCATTAAATCACTTTACTGCTCCTCGGATACGCTTAACCACGCATGGAATATTATCTACATTAACGACACGCCGTACCACGTAGACGTCACGTGGGATGACCCTGTATGGGACACCTACGGTCAGGTTACACACGAAAACTTTTTACTTTCAACCGCGGCATTAAAAGCCACGGGCCACAGCGCAAGTGACTTTTTCAGCTTTCCTGAGGACACCACCTACGACAATTGTTATTGGAATGAAAGCGAAAATGCTTTTCAGCTTATAGACGGTGAGTATTACTACTACGATAACGCCACTAAAAATATTTGCAAAAAGGGTGAGCTTTTAGCAGAAGATTTTACCGTTGTAAAAACTCTTCCGGGCGATATTTGGACTGCCTCAGGTGGTGGTTATTGGCCCGGTGACTTTACAAAATTTTCGGGTGACGGACGCTACCTTTACTATAACACCAAGGACAAGGTTTACAGGTACGACCCGCGAACCAACACGGAGGAGGTTGTTTTCGAGCCTGATTTAACAAGCTTGGGCACCGCCTTTTGGATTTACGGAATGATGCATTACGACTGTAAAATAGTCTGCGACGTTTACAATACACCAAACTTTGATAAAACAGTAAGGGAAAAATACACACTTTCTACCGACGTGCACACGCCCTCCGAGTGGACAATTACAAAGGAAGCCACTTTCGAAGAAGAGGGCGAAAGGGCAAGGAGCTGTATAAACTGCTTGGCTTCTTTAGAAACAGAAACAACACCGAAGCTTTTGCTTGCTTCTGCTGATGAGGCTGCTACGGTAATAGACAACAACACAATTTTCACGACAGTAGATTTTTGCTCGGACCCGCAAGCACTTTTAAAATTCTCAGATAACGCTTCTTACGAGCTTACCGCAAGCTTTTCAAATGATACAACGTCATTTTTAGGCACCGGCAGCATTCTTACCGTTTTTGAAAACGGCGAAAAGGCTGCAGAGTACAAAATAATAGTCTTAGGTGACCTTGACGGTGACAGTGTTTGTGACGTTTTAGATATTATGCTTGCCGAACTTTGCGCTACAAATAATAAAATCCCGTCAGCAGACGAATGCTACGCCGCTAACGGATATGCTTCAGATACTATTGATTCCGACTCGTTCCAGCTTGTTGTAAACACTGCCTTAGGTTAACAAATCAATATTTACGTCGCTGTATTCTATTTGCTTTGACCAACGCTTAACGTTTTCCATACGGTCTAAAAGTGTAAGAGAGCCATTTTCGTGATACGTTTTCATATCACAAAGCTTTATAAATCTTACTGCAGAAATGCAAAAGCTTAAGCACTCCCCGAGAGAGCTGCTTTCGTTATAGAGGCAGCTGCCAAGGTGTCGGAATATTACGTAAGAAAGAATTTTAGAATACAACTTATCGCCGTTTGTCGCTTCGTCAAACGGCTTTTCTTTTTGTAAAAGTCCGTTCATATTTTTTTGAAGTCCGCAAAAATATTCAACCCACGCCTCGTTTATAGGCTCGGTTTCCTTATACCTTGCAAGAAGCTCCTCATCAGACTCTATTCTTACGTTCTCACCCGCTGCTTCAAACATTTCTATAATAGAGTCAAGCTTTTTTGAATAAGCCTTGTCACTCTTGAGAATGTTGAAAATACCCTCCCGAATTTCCGAAAGCACTACGTAAGCTTCGTAAAGTGTCTCGTCAAATGAAGGCTCCTCTTCCTCCTCAGGGGCAGGCTCACACTCAAGCTCAAAGGGTGCTTCGTTTTCTAAAAGCAGCCTGCAAGCCTCCTCACAGCAAAGCCCAAGTCCGCACTCAACCGCTAAGGGAAACTCGTTATAAAATCTTGGGTGCTCAGTGCAAATATCGCACAAAAAGTCATCACCGTAATTTATAATTACGTCACATAACCCTTCGCCATTCAAAAACGGACAGCGCTCCCCTTCACTCAGCTTAAAGCAAGTAAAACCCTCCTCGTCCGTTGTTAAATTCTCCCGTATTTTTTCACCGAAACTATCGTTCAGCTTTTCGTATTTCGCCCTTGATTTTTCATCTACCGTTATCTCCCAGCCTATACAGCAGGAATCACTGCAATCACCGGCAATACATTTAAAGTTCTTATAAAAATCCGGCTTTATGTAATTCACGTTACTCACCCTTTACCCCGGTAATAATTATTTCTTCTCCATTAAGATATTTAAATTCAACGTTAAAATCTTTGTACGACATTTTATATATTCTTTCCGTATCCATTTGATACGAGGGCTTAGGGTCGAGAGATAAAATTGAAGAAATTTCAGAAAGAATCTCATTTGGTAAAGCTTCCTCAACCTCTTTTAAAGCGGATACCTTTAAAAATTCATTGCTGTGCTCTCCTGAAAATCCACCCTCTGCATACGGAATTGCATCCACGTACGGCAAGTACGGCTTAATATCAAAAATAGGTGTGCCGTTTACTAAATCTGCTCCGCTTACTACAAGCACCTTACCATTTGCAGATTGCCTTACCGCCTCAAGCTTAACTACCGTTAAGCCAAGCGAATTCGGTCTGAAGGGTGAGCGGGTTGCAAAAACACCAACTCTTTTATTACCGCCCAATTTCGGGGGCCTAACCGTAGGTGACCACTCACCCTCGTTACACGAAAAGCCCCATATAAGCCACAGGTGCGAATACTGCTCAATATCTCTTATTAAATTCTCGTCTCTGAAATCCTTTTCAAAAACAATTTCTGACTTCACCTTTTCTGCCAGACCGCTTTGCCGCGGCACACCAAACTTTTCATTAAAGCCGTTTTTTATGGTTGCTACAGGCTTTATTAAATACTCTTTCATAACGTCACTTCTCGAAAAAAAATATATTTATATGCTATCACAAAACTCTTTTATCGTCAATTTTTTCTTTTTGGAAAAATAAAGCACTTTTCTTTCTTTTTTATTAAATTTTTTAAAGGATTTTTTCAATATAGTGTTGCTTTTTTATACAAGTATATAGTACAATATTATATATAAATAAAATGCGGTTGATTCTGCTCTGCAGCTTAACCATTTGGAGGAAGTTATGTTAAAAAAAATAAAGGATTTTTTAGTAAAAACTTTTGTTTACGCAGGCATTACCCCCGATGAGTACCACTCCATAAGAGGTGCTCGAGAAGAAAAAAACAGAGGTGTCCTTTTCGTTACCTCAGGTCTTGGCTCTGTAGTTTTCTTCTTCTTATTCTTATTATCCATGTTCAAAGAAAGCTACGAAAAAAATGCGCTTTTATACGGTGCGCTCTTTTTCTGTGAGTTAATAGTTTTATTATTAGCCTGGAAATACCTCAGAGAAAAACCGGACTGGATTACACCTATAACATATTTTTCAATATTTGCAATTTTCGTTTACGCAATTATTCTCGGTACTGTAAACAGCCCTACAATTACAAGTACCACCTTCTGCGTATTCTTAATTGCAATTCCTATGATTATAATAGACAGACCTTGGCGCCTTATTATATTCAACGCTGTTCAGGTTATCCTCTTCTGCTTATTAAGCTATTACATAAAGCCAAGAGAAATTGCTGACGTAGACATTTTAAACGCGGTAAGCTTTTACTTCCTCGGTGCTGTGCTTAACACCTATATGATTACAACTAAGGCAAAAGAGCTCACATTAAAAAGATACATTGAGCACGACAGAGATACCGACCCACTCACACTTATTTATAATAAGGGTGCTGTTGGCAGAGAAATTACAAACCACCTTGAGGCAGGCGGCACAGGTGTGTTTATGTTTGTTGACCTTGACAACTTTAAAAAGGTTAACGACACCTACGGACACGCTTTTGGTGACGACGTGCTTCACACTTTCGGTGATTGCATCCGCCGTATTTTCCGTCATACAGATATTTTAGGTCGTTTCGGCGGTGACGAATTCATAATTTTCTTACCTCACCCAATTGAAGACGAGGTTGTTTCAACCCGTGCACAGGACCTTTTAGACCTTATGCAGGAAACAATTAAAATCGAAGATACTACTCTCGATTTCCACGCAAGTATAGGTATTGCAAAGTGCCCTGAGGACGGCACCACCTATGACGAAATTATGGCAAGGGCTGACAAGGCTCTTTACTACGCAAAGAAAAACGGCAAAAATATGTATATGTACTATGAAAACCTCCCTGAAGAATACTTAAAATCTACAGAGGAATAAAGACAAAATTAAAAGTGAATCCGAAGCTTTTCGGATTCACTTAATTATAACGAGGCGATTTTTTTGAATATTTGGCACGACATTAACCCTGAAAGAATTTCACGCTCCTCCTATGCAGCTGTTATAGAAATAAGCAAGGGCAGCAAGATGAAATATGAGCTTGACAAGGAAACCGGTCTTTTAAGACTTGACCGTGTTCTTTACACCTCAACACACTACCCTGCAAACTACGGCTTCATTCCAAGAACCTACGCGAAGGATAACGACCCATTAGATGTGCTTGTTCTTTGCTCAGAGCAAATTCAACCAATGTCAATTGTAGAGTGCTACCCTATCGGCGTTATTTCCATGCTTGATAACGGTGCACCTGACGACAAAATTATTTCTATTCCATTTAACGACCCCACCTATAACACCTACAAGGATATAAGTCAGCTTCCGTCTCACGTTTTTGATGAAATGAAGCACTTCTTTTCAGTTTATAAAACCCTTGAGTCCAAGGAAACCGCTATAGATGAGGTTAAGGGCGTTTTAGACGCTGTTTCTATTATAGAGGAATCCATAATTGCCTACAACGAAAAATTTTCAAAATAGAGTGATATAAATGAATTTTACCAGCTTTGAAAACGGAATGTATATTGTTGGCAGAGATTTTTTAATTCGCTACGCCAACGATACTTTAAAGGATTTTTTTCCGCAGGTAGTGGAAGGCAAGCTCTGCTATGAAACAATTGCAAACAGAACCGAGCCGTGCACCTTCTGTCCTATTGCCAATAAGCTTGAAAAAGGTAAATTATTATTTAATTCCCCTAATTTCAGCCGTTATGGCGCTGCATTTACAAACATAAACACTCCTGATTTTAAGGATTGCTACTCTGTTATGATTCAAGAGGTTGCAACTCCTAATATGATTTCTAAGTTAGATAATGATGAAATGCAGGCGTTTATGATGCAGCAGCAGGAGCTGCAAAACAGAAACTCTATTATACAATCCCTTTCGGAGGAGTATTCTGCCATTTACTTTGTTTACGAGCACGACGGCGTTTACAAATGCACAAAAAACTACGACAGCTCCGTTGCCAATTCTTATTCTACGGCAGACGTTACCCTTTCGAGCTACGATGCAATTTTCGCAACCTATGCTAAAATGCACGTTCACCCTGAGGATACAAATTTATTTATCGAAGGAACGAAGCTCGAAAAGGTTAAAGCCCAAATTTTCGAAGAGCACAAGCCCTATGAATTAAGCTACCGAGAGCAGGAAAACGGCGTTACTACCCATATGCAAATACGCTTTATGCCTACTTCTAAAACAGATAATTCAAAGGTAATTGTTGCCTTTCGTTGTATAGATAACATTGTTGAGCAGCAATTAGAGCAACAAAAGCAAACCGAAAGCCTTTTAGAAGCCTCCGAGCAGCGCTTAAGAGTTATTGAAGGTCTTTGTACGGAATATGAGTCTCTTTATTACGTAGATGCAAAAAGAGACATGGGTATTCCATACATTTTATCTGACCTTTTCCCTGAGGATTTTAAAAAATTACTTCTTACGGAAATTCCTTACACGGTAGCCTTTCATGCTTATCTTGACCAATGTCTTGAGCCAAAGCAAAGCGCTTACATAAAAGCTCAAACAGAACTGCATTTAGTTACCGACAAGCTTAAGGAAACGCCCTGCTTCAGAATAAATTACCAGGTTCCTTACGAGGGCAGAACGCTTCATTACCAAATGTTCATAGCACGAATTGGTGAACCGCACGAGCAGGTGTGGGCATTCAAGAGCATTGAGGAAACTGTCGAAGAGCAAATTAAACAGCATAGAATTCTCATAGATGCCCTTGACCAGGCTAAAAAAGCCGAGCAGGCAAAATCCAATTTCCTTTTCAATATGTCTCACGACATTCGTACACCAATGAATGCTATTTTAGGCTTTAACACAATAGCCGAAAGAAATATTGATAATAAGGAAATTGCCCTTGACGCCCTCAAAAAAGCAAAAAACTCGGGCGAGCATATGCTAAGTATTATTAACAACGTGCTCGATATGGCACGAATCGGCAGCGGTAAGCTTGAGCTTAACCGCGAGCTTATAGATTTTTCAGAATTAGTTCTTAAGCTAAAGGAAATGTTTGTTCACGATATGGAGCAAAAAAACATACGTTTCAATACGACCTTTAGCATTAAGAGCCCCATGATTTACAGTGACCCGCTCAGAATTTCTCAAATAATAATCAACCTTTTAAGCAACGCTTTAAAGTTTACGGGTGATGGCGGCACTATCACCTTCCAGGTTGCAGAAATCCGCTCAGATGATACTACCGTTTCCTTCCAGGTAAGAATTGAGGATACGGGAATTGGTATGAGCGAGGAATTCCAAAAGCACCTTTTCAACGCCTTTGAGCGTGAGCAAAATACAACTCAAAGCGGCGTACAGGGCACGGGCTTGGGTCTTGCAATTACAAAAAATCTTGTAAATCTTTTGGGTGGCACGCTTTCCTACAACAGTATGGTTGGCATAGGCACGGAATTCACCTTTACCTTTAAGGCTGAAAAATCAAAAGAAGCAGGTGTAATTTCGGAAGAGAAAGTTACGCTTATCCCCGAATTAAAGGGCAAGCGAATTCTCGTTGTTGAGGACAACGCAATTAACAGAGAAATTGCCCGCGAGCTCTTAGAGGATGAAGGCTTTATCATCGAAGAGGCTGAGGATGGCACTATTGCAGTCGAGATGATTGAAAGCAAGGAAAAGGGTTATTACGAATTTGTTCTTATGGATATTCAAATGCCTATTATGAACGGCTACACCGCAACAAGAAAAATTCGTTCCTCCGACAACACGGGCATAGCCGATATTCCAATCATTGCAATGACCGCTAACGCCTTTAGCGAGGACAGGAAAAACGCCTTTAACGCAGGAATGAACGAGCATATAGCAAAGCCGCTTGATTTAGATGAGCTTATTGTAGTGCTCAATAGAATTTATAAGGAAACTCACAAATAAAATAAAAATCGGAAATTTCATTTTGAGATTTCCGATTTTTTTATTTTTTACGGTTATACTATTCAAGAAAATAAATCACAGGGTGAAAAGTATGCCAAAAAGAATTGGAAGCCACACTATTTTTTTAGAAAACAAGCCCGGCATTGTGGGCAATGCCGGCGTTGCAGGCAAAAAAGAGGGCGAAGGACCGCTTGCAGCTGAATTCGATAAAATTTTTAATGACGAATTTTTAGGAAAGGACACCTTTGAAAAGGCTGAAAGCGAGCTTGTTAAAAACGCGGTTACAATTGCCCTTTCGAAGGCAGATGAAATTCCCGAGAGCATAGACTGTTGCTTTGCAGGTGATTTGCTTAACCAATGCATTGGCTCCTCCTTCGGTCTGCGTGAATTCGGAATTCCGTTTTCGGGTCTTTACGGAGCCTGCTCTACCATGGCGCTTTCCTTAGCACTTGGAGCCACTCTTGTAGATTCCGGTGCATTAAAAACAGCTGTTTGCGCTACCTCCTCACACTTTTGCTCCGCAGAAAGACAATACAGAAATCCGCTTGAATACGGCGGCCAGCGTCCGCCCTCTGCTCAATGGACGGTAACGGGTGCCGGTGCTGCCGTTTTAAAGCAGGGAGTACTTGAAAGCCCTCGGGTTAACGCGGTTATTTTCGGTAAAATACGTGACCTTGGCGTTACCGATGTAAACAATATGGGCGCCGCAATGGCTCCTGCTGCTGCACAGACAATAAGTGCATTCTTAACTGACACAAAAACACAGCCCGAGGATTTTGATTTAATTCTCACAGGTGATTTAGGCAAGGTAGGCAGCGATATTTTAAAGGAGCTGCTCATAAAAGAAAACAATATAGATATAAGCAAGGTGCATAACGATTGCGGTATTTTAATTTATGATGCTGAAGCACAGGACGTACACGCAGGCGGCTCGGGCTGCGGCTGCAGCGCAAGTGTTGTATGCTCCTATATTATAAACAAATTAAGAAAACACGAGCTTAACCGTGTTTTATTTATAGGCACAGGAGCACTTTTGTCTCCCACCTCCTCCTTGCAAGGGGAAAGCGTCCCCGGAATTGCACACGGAGTATTATTAACGTCAGATTAGGAGAGTGTTACAAGTGAATTATTTTTTAAAAACCTTAAAGGATATTGAAAAGCTGACAAAGGCTTATAAGTCAATTTATATTCTCAAAAAGGTGTTGTCTGTATTTTTAATTATTTATACTGCTATAAGAATCGTTGCTTTCTTTGTTCAAAGCAGACAATACTAAAACCTTGTTTTTATATGATTGATATGGTATAATAACTCTAATATTTTAATTCATTAAAATAAAAAATATGGAGAAGAATTATGAAAATACCTGAAATTCTTTCTAAAAAAGCCATTGAAATAGAAGAGATTTTAAAAACCAAATGTCCTGAGGCGGCACCGCTTTTCAAAAACTGTTTTTTAAACACAATTGAAACTACCGTTACTCAATTGAACGACGGCAGCTACTTTGTTATTACCGGTGATATTCCCGCTATGTGGCTCCGTGACAGTGCCGCTCAGGTTAAGCCGTATATACGCTATGCAAACGAGGATGAGGACTTAAAGGCTATACTTAAAAGCATTATTGAAAAGCACGCTTTTTACGTATGCCTTGACCCTTATTCAAACGCCTTCAATTCAGAGCCTCGTAACGAAAGTCATTCAGATGAAACTGATTTTTATCACGAGCTTATATGGGAAAGAAAATATGAGGTAGACTCCTTATGCGCTCCACTTTACTTAGCATATGAATACTACCAGACAACTCTTGACACTTCTATTTTTACAGAGCAATTCAAGGAGATGCTTTGGAAAATTTTTGATACCTTTAAAAAAGAGCAAAACCACTTTGCCAACTCTACATATTTTTTCAACAGAACAAATTGCCCCGTAACAGACACGCTTTCTAACGGCGGCAAGGGTGAAGACGTTTCTTATACCGGCATGACTTGGTCCGGCTTCAGACCGTCAGATGACCGCTGTAAATTAGGCTACCTTGTGCCGTCTAATATGATGGCGGTGTGCGCTTTAAAAAAAGCAGCAGAAATGGCAAGCATTGGCTACGAGGATACAAAACTTGAAAGCGAATGCCGTTCACTTGCATTTGATATAGATGAAGGCATTAAAGAGCACGGTGTGATTGATAATGAGCGTTACGGTAAAATGTTCGTTTACGAAACAGACGGAAAGGGCAACTTTGTGCTTATGGATGATGCAAACTCCCCAAGCCTGCTTTCAGCCCCCTATTTAGGCTACTTAAAAAAGGATAATGAAGTTTACCAGAATACACGCAAATTTATTCTTTCAAACAATAACCCATGGTTCTTTGAGGGAAGCGCTGCAAAGGGCATTGGCAGTCCACACACCGGACTTGACAAAATTTGGCACATAGCTCTTTCTATGCAGGCTTTAACAAGCAACAATAAGGAAGAGGTTAAACAGTGCATAAAAATGCTCACTACTACCACTGCTGATACAGGTCTTATGCACGAGTCCTTCAACAAAAACGACGCATTTGATTTTACAAGACCGTGGTTTGCTTGGTCAAACAGCCTTTTTGCAGAATTACTTATAAGAATTGCAGAAGGAAATATTGATTATTAAGAGGTTTTACATATGAAAAAATTAACCGTATTTACAGTTGCAATAGCTATGCTTTTTGGAACCGCCTTGAGCGTTTACGCTCTCCCCTACGAGCACAAAGGTCTTTACTCTATTGATATTGGTGAAGAGTACACCTACTCCGAAGAAAACAGCTCCGACGACCTTCCGGTATTTGTTAATGATGACTACTCTGCAAGTATAAATATAAATTACATTGCAAATGATGACAAAGAAGCCTTTGCAGACTTAACCGCTGAAGAATTAGAAAGCTACAGAAAACAATTCAAGGCAGTTGCACAGGCAGAATATGCAAAAAACGGTGAAGCCTCTGCAGAAATAAACGTCTACGACATAAAAACCGTTGTACTGACGAACGGCTACACAGCACTTGTAACGTCAATTCAGACGAACACCTCAACTGTAACTCTTTACCAAAGGCTTTTCCAGGTTGCTGGTGAAAATAACGTCTACACTGTAGGAATTGCCTCTCAGAACAAAAAACAAATAGATGAGCTCGATAAAATAATGAACACCTTTAAAATGACGGAAAAAGAGCTTACTGTTTCCAATACTTCCTCCGAAGAAAATGAGGATATGGGCTTAATTACTCTTGTAGCAGTAAGCTTCGTGGCAGTAGTTGCAATTATAGCCAGCGTCATTGAAGCCAAAAGAAAAAAGAAAAGGAACAAAGAAAGACTTGATGCACCAATTCAATCTACCTTTGACACCTTCCAGTCACAACAAATACAAAATGAGCTGAATAATTTTAACGACAGCAACAATTCTCTTTAATAAAAAATTAACGCGAAAAACAAAAAATAAGTCTATGAAGCTTCATAGACTGATTTTTGTTTTAGCTTAATATTTTGCTCTTTGTGTATAGCCTGTATGAAGAATTTCGTGAGCCTTATGGCTACCAGGTTTACCAAAGAATTCATCATAAACAGCCTTAACGTCAGCATTCTCATGAGATTTTCTAACCTTAAGGTTTTTATCATCATTGTAAAGACCTGCTGCACGAGCTGCTCTTACGTCTGTAAAGTTCTTAACAGCTGCAGGAACAATTGGCTGTCCGCCACCGTTTACACAACCACCCGGGCAAGCCATAACTTCAATAAAGTCATATTTCTTTTCGCCGGATTTAACCATATCAAGAACTGTTTTTGCATTTGCAAGACCCGAGCAAACAGCAACGCGTATTTCCGCACCGTCAAGGTTGTAGGTTGCTTCCTTAACACCCTCAACACCACGAACGTCCTTAAATGCATCAAAGTCAGGAAGCTCTTTGTTTGTAACAACCTCGTAAGCTGTACGAAGTGCAGCCTCCATAACGCCGCCTGTTGCACCAAAAATTGTACCTGCGCCTGAGCCAAGTCCGAATGGTGCATCAAATTCTGCATCCGGAATATTGTTAAAGTTAATACCTGCTTTTTTAATCATTCTTGCAAGCTCTCTTACTGTAATTGAAGCATCAATATCAGGAAGACCCTTAACTGCAGTATGGTCAACTCTTTCTGCCTCAAACTTCTTAGCTGTACATGGCATAACAGATACAACGTAAATATCCTTAGGGTCAATACCCATTTTTTCAGCATAGTAGGTTTTTGCAACTGAGCCAAACATACCCTGTGGTGATTTACAGGATGAAAGGTTAGGAATAAATTCAGGATAATAGTGCTCGCAGAATTTAATCCAGCCAGGTGAACAAGACGTAATTAAAGGAAGATTTTCCTTCTTTTCAAATCTCTCAAGGAATTCTGTTGCTTCCTCCATAATTGTAAGGTCAGCTGTAAAGTTAGTATCAAATACCTTGTCAAAGCCGAGCATTTTAAGAGCTGAAACCATTTTACCTGTAACAATTGTACCCATTTCCTTGCCGAATTCCTCGCCAAGTGCAACACGTACTGCAGGAGCTGTCTGTACAATTACGTGCTTAGTTGGGTCGTTAATTGCATCAAATACCTTCCCGGTATCATCTCTTTCAGAAAGAGCACCTGTAGGACAAGCTGTAATACACTGACCGCAAGAAACACAAGCAACGTCGTTAAGATTGTACTCAAATGCTGAGCCGATGTGTGTGTCAAAGCCACGAGCGTTTGCACCAATTACTGCAATGCCCTGAAGCTTTTCACAAGCAGCAACGCAACGGCGGCAAAGAATACATTTTTCGTTATCACGGTACATATGGGTTGCAGAATCATCAATTGTATAGTTGATGAATGCACCGTCAAACTTGTTTGCATCCTCAATGCCGTAATCCTTACAGAGCTGTTGAAGCTCACAGTTACCGCTTCTTACACAAGAAAGACATTCCTTTTTGTGTGTAGAAAGAATAAGTTCAAGAGTTGTTTTTCTTGATTCAATTACCTTTGGGGTATTTGTAAAAATTTCCATACCCTCGTTAACAGGGAATACGCAAGATGCAACAAGGCTTCTTGCACCCTTAACCTCAACAACACAAATACGGCAAGCGCCTATTGCGTTGATATCCTTAAGGTAGCAAAGTGTAGGAATTTCAATACCTGCACTGTGTGCAGCTTCGAGAATTGTACTTCCGGCAGGAACTTGATAGTCGAAGCCATTTATTTTAATGTTAACTAAATTTTCCATCATTAGTTCCTCCTTATTTATTTATAGCCTTTGGCTTACAGTTACCAACACAAACGCCACATTTTACGCACTTTTCAGTGTCGATTGTGAAGGATGCAAGCTTATGACCCGGTGCAATGTAATCTGTTCTTGTGATTGCCTCAACAGGACAATTCTTAGCACAAACACCGCAACCTATACATTTATCCTTATCAATTGAGAATGAAACAAGGTCCTTACAAACGCCTGCAGGACACTTTTTGTCCACAACGTGAGCAATGTATTCATCCTTAAAGCGCTGATATGTAGAAAGAACAGGGTTTGGAGCTGTCTGACCAAGACCGCAGAGTGAGTTTTCTTTGATGTAGTTACAAAGCTTTTCCATTCTGTCAAGGTCTTCCATAGTGCCCTTACCGCTTGTAATTTTCTCAAGAATCTCAAGAAGTCTTCTTGTACCTACACGGCAAGGTGTACACTTACCGCAAGACTCGTCAACTGTAAATTCAAGGAAGAATTTTGCAATGTCAACCATACAGTCGTCTTCGTCCATAACAATAAGACCGCCTGAGCCCATCATTGCGCCTTTTGCAACAAGGTTGTCGTAGTCAATTTCAATATCAAGTAAATCTGCAGGAAGGCATCCGCCTGAAGGCCCGCCTGTTTGTGCAGCCTTGAATTTTTTGCCGTTTGGAATACCCCCGCCGATATCTTCAATAATCTCACGAAGTGTGGTACCCATTGGAACCTCAACAAGACCTGTATTGTTGATTTTACCGCCCAATGCGAAAACCTTTGTACCCTTACTTGTTTCTGTACCCATGCTATTGAAGAATTCTGCACCGTTAAGAATAATTTGCGGGATATTAGCAAAAGTTTCAACGTTATTTTCTGTTGTCGGCTTGCCGAAAAGACCTTTTACTGCAGGGTACGGAGGACGAGGACGAGGCTCACCGCGGTTACCCTCAATAGAGGTCATAAGAGCAGTTTCCTCACCGCAAACGAAAGCACCTGCACCAAGGCGGATGTATAATTCAAAATCAAAGCCTGAATTGAAAATATTCTTACCTAAGAGACCGTATTCGTGAGCATCATCAATAGCCTTCTGAAGTCTTTCAACAGCAATAGGATACTCTGCACGAACGTAAACGTAGCCTTCTGTAGCGCCTGTTGCGTAACCGCAAATTGTCATAGCCTCTACCAAGCAGTGCGGGTCACCCTCAAGCACTGAACGGTCCATGAATGCACCCGGGTCACCCTCGTCGGCATTACATACAACGTATTTCTGGTCTGCCTTGTTAGCAGCTGTAAAGCTCCACTTTCTACCTGTAGGGAACCCGCCGCCGCCACGGCCGCGAAGACCTGAGTCAATAACTGTCTGAATAACCTCGTCAGGAGTCATCTCTGTAAGAGCCTTTGCAAGAGCGCGGTAACCGTCGTATGCAATGTACTCTTCAATATTCTCAGGGTTAATAACACCACAGTTTCTAAGAGCAACTCTGTGTTGTTTTTTGTAGAAATTCGTTTCATTTAAAGGCTTAACTGCTTCTTCTGTTACTGTCTCACTGTAAAGAAGTCTTTTTACAATACGGCCTTTAAGAAGGTGCTCTTCAACAATTTCAGGAATATCTTCCTTTTTAACCTCGCTGTAGAAGCAGCCTTCAGGGTAAACAATCATAATCGGGCCTAAAGCACAAAGACCGACGCAACCGGTTCTTACAACCTGTACCTCTTCCTCAAGACCCTTTGCCTTAATATTTTCATTAAGCGCATCTATAAGTTCGTTACTGTGGCTTGAAGTACAACCTGTACCACCACAAACGAGCACGTGGGCACGATACATTTTTCCTCTCTCCTTCTTATTTAGTTACAGCGCCTACTGTATATTCAACAACAGGCTTACCGTTTACAAGATGCTCTGCTACAACCTTCTGAGCCTTTTCTGCAGTCATCTGAACATAAGTAACCTTTTCCTTACCGGGCTCAAAAACCTCTACGATAGGCTCGTACTGACACATACCAATACAACCGGTCTGTGTAACGGAAACGTGCTGAACGTTTCTTTTTGCAACCTCATCTACAAGTGCTTTTAAAACCGGACGTGCACCTGCTGCAATACCGCAGGTAGCCATACCAACAACTACTCTGACACCGTCGTTACCATCAGCATCACGAGCAGCAAGCTGTGCTTGTGCTTTTTCTTTTATAGCAAGTAACTCTTCAAGAGATTTCATAAAAGTCATCCTTTCAATAAATCGTTATACTGTTCGTTTAAGTATTCTTCAATCCAATTCATAACCGAGGGCTCCGAAAGCGGAACACCGTCAAGAATTTTTTTGATTTCAACGGTGGAAAAAACAGCTTCTCTGCCGTCTAAAATACGCTTATATAAAAATTCCTTGTCGTTATTCATTGAAACTATTGTTACAACAGTTGAGGCAATATCGCCAAGCGGAGTAAAGTCAATGCTGTCTGTTTTAAACAGAGCCTTAACGCGAGTACCTGCGCCCTTTTGCGATTCTATTGTAAAGCTACCCCCCGTCTGCTCTGCCGCCATTTTAAAAAGCGGAATGCCCATACCGACCTTACGGGTGGTGCGGGTAGTAAAAAACGGGTCTATAACGTTTTGTACCTGCTCCTGAGTCATACCCGAGCCATTGTCGTAAATTCCTATAAAAAGTGTATTTTCCTTTGTGTTTTCCTCTACAACAATTTCAGTAAGTGTAGCTCCTGCAACTATTGAATTTTGTGCAATATCAAGAACATTCAGCGAAAGCTCTCTCATTTTATTTCATATATTTTGCAAGGATACCCGGAATATCATCTGCAGTAACCTTACCGTAAACCTCACCGTTTATTGTGAAAACAGGTGCAAGACCGCAAGCACCTATGCAACGGCAAGCCTCAAGTGAAAATTTACCGTCCTCTGTGCATTCGCCTGCGCCAATGCCGAGAACCTCACTGATTTTGTCAAGGATTTGCTGTGAGCCCTTAACGTAGCAAGCAGTACCAAGACAAACAGAAATGTCGTACTCGCCCTTTGGTGAAAGTGAAAATTGTGCATAGAAGGTTGCTACGCCGTAAACTTTTTCAAGCGGAACGTCCATTCCCTCGGCAATCATTACCTGAACCTCACGGGGCAAATAACCGTAAATGCCTTGTGCTTCTTGCATTACGTGCATAAGCTGGCTTTTGTCATCTTTACACTCTGCAATTACCGCATCAAGCTGTGCTTTTTGCTCAGGAGTACCTTTAAAAGGTATGCTACTGATTTTCTTAAGCATTCAAAATTCCTCCATTTCAAAATTGAAACTATATTAGGTGGCAAAATGCCACATACATACTTTATAATTATAGCAATTTTTTTAAAAAAAGTCTATATAAAAATGCGACTTTTTTCGTCAAATTGATATTTTTTTAACATTTTTATGTTTTGCATAAAATTACCCGAAAAAATTTTGTATATTTCAACGATA
>JAZNET010000011.1:0-4785 GCA_045588735.1 Acutalibacteraceae bacterium
TCAGATGGGCATTATTGCATTCAAAGCCTATAACCCACTATGACACTTTCAAGCCGAAAGTGTCACTTTTTATACAAAAAATCGGGAGGCACTTCATTACAAAGTGTCTCCCATAATTTTTAACTGTCCTTAGCAACCCCGAAGCATTTGCTTCGGGGAATTTTTTGTTTATCTTGAATTTTTCGCGTGCGGATTATACTTGTAATTTTGTTCTTACATAACACTTGCATTTGACCGTTTAATATAATATAATAGAAAGGTAAAGCGTTTGGAAGGATGTGTAATATGGACGAGCAGCTTGTGCAAGAGGTTGAGGTAGCCGAAAAAAAGAAAAAGGCTCCGTTTTTTATTGGCTTAATTGTAATAATTTTTGCTGTTATAGGTGTTATTTCTGTTGGCATATTTGTAAAAAATGCCGTGCAGGAAAGTGTAGCTTCCGAAAACGATTACTCTAATTACACAAAGTATTTAACCTGGGTTGTGGGTATTGACCCGGACCCGTTTACCGATATAACTAAAGCCGATTTTGATGATTTGCTTAACATTGCCGTTTGCTCATTGCTTACAGACGGCGTAAGGACTGACGAGTATGAGGTTACAGAAATGGGCCTTGTCGTGCCGGCTACAGACGTTGAGCAGTATTTCAGAAGGTGGTTTGGCAACGACGTGCAAATTGTTCACGCAACGGTGCAGGGCTACGGCTACGAATTCCAGTACGATTCTGCTACGCACGCATATTACGTGCCGCTTACAGGTGTTGTTCCGCCGTTTTCACCACGAATAGAGGCGGTTTCAAAAACAGGCGGACTTGTTACCTTAAAGGTTGGTTACGTTGGTACAAACAGTATTGAGGTTGCTGCCGACGGTACACTTGCTCCTGCACAGCCGGACAAGTATATGGAAATAACCTTAAAGGAAACTGCAGACGGTGGCTTTAACCTTATTTCAATTGTTTCATTAACACAAAACGAGGCTCAATAAGCGAAAATAAAGCAAAAAGCCTTTTGTTTAGTTATGTTGACTAAAAAACGACTAACTATTTTATTATATTTTTATTTTTATACTATGGAAATAAAAGTATAATTTTGGTATAATCAACCTTGGTGTTACGTTGCTTTTTTTATAAAAGAAAAAAGCAGCTACTCAAATATATCAATAATTTATTTTTGGAGGTAAACTATGAGCAAAAAGTACGTTTATTTATTCTCCGAGGGCGACGCTTCAATGCGTGAACTTCTCGGCGGTAAAGGTGCTAACCTTGCAGAAATGACTAACATAGGTCTTCCTGTTCCTCAAGGTTTTACAATTTCAACAGAGGCTTGTACTCAGTATTATGAGGACGGCAGAAAGATCAACGATGAAATCCAGGCTCAAATTATGGAATACATCGTTAAAATGGAAGGCGTTGTAGGCAAAAAATTCGGTGATTTAGAGAACCCACTTCTCGTTTCAGTTCGTTCAGGTGCTCGTGCATCTATGCCTGGTATGATGGATACAATCCTCAACCTTGGTCTTAACGAAGATGTTGTTAACGTTATGGCTACAAAATCAGGCAATGCTCGTTGGGCATGGGACTGCTACAGAAGATTCATTCAAATGTATTCAGACGTTGTTATGGAAGTTGGTAAGAAATATTTCGAGCAACTCATCGACGAAATGAAAGAAGCTAAGGGCGTTACACAGGATATCGAGCTCACAGCTGAAGACCTCAAGGAATTAGCAGGTCAGTTCAAAGCAGAATACAAATCAAAAATCGGTAAAGATTTCCCAACAGATCCAAAAGAGCAGCTTATGGGTGCTGTAGAGGCTGTTTTCCGTTCATGGGACAACCCTCGTGCAAACGTTTACCGTCGTGATAACGACATTCCTTACTCATGGGGTACAGCTGTTAACGTTCAGGCAATGGCTTTCGGTAACATGGGTGATGATTGCGGTACAGGTGTTGCATTTACTCGTGACCCTGCTACAGGTGAAAGAGGCCTTATGGGTGAATTCCTTGTAAACGCACAAGGTGAAGACGTTGTTGCCGGTGTTCGTACACCAATGCCAATTGCTCAAATGGCTGAAAAATTCCCGGAAGCTTTCGCACAATTCGAAAAGGTTTGTGCTACTCTTGAAGACCACTACAGAGATATGCAGGATATGGAATTTACAGTTGAGGCCGGTAAACTCTATATGCTTCAGACAAGAAACGGTAAGAGAACTGCAAAGGCTGCTCTCAAAATCGCTTGTGACCTCGTTGACGAAGGCATGATCGATGAGAAAAAGGCTGTTGCTATGATCGACCCACGTAACCTTGATACACTTCTCCACCCACAATTTGACGCTGCTGCTCTTAAAGCTGCTACACCAGCCGGCAGAGGTCTTGGTGCTTCTCCCGGTGCTGCTTGCGGTAAGGTTGTTTTCACAGCAGAAGATGCTGAGGCTTGGAATGCAAGAGGCGAAAAGGTTGTTCTTGTTCGTCTTGAAACTTCACCTGAAGATATTACAGGTATGAAGGCTTCTCAGGGTATCCTCACAGTTCGTGGCGGTATGACATCTCACGCAGCTGTTGTTGCTCGTGGTATGGGTACTTGCTGTGTATCCGGTTGCGGCGAAATCAAAATGGATGAAGAAAACAAAAAATTCGAACTCGCTGGTAAAACATACCACGAAGGCGATTACATTTCAATCGACGGTTCAACAGGTAACATCTATGATGGTATCATCCCAACAGTAGATGCTGAAATCGCCGGTGAATTCGGCAGAATTATGGATTGGGCAGACAAGTACAGAACTCTTAAGGTTCGTACAAATGCTGATACTCCTGCTGACGCTAAGAAAGCTCGTGAACTCGGTGCTGAAGGTATCGGTCTTTGCCGTACAGAGCACATGTTCTTCGAGGCAGACAGAATTGCTGCATTCCGTGAAATGATCTGTTCAGATACAGTTGAAGAAAGAGAAGCAGCTCTTGAGAAGATTCTTCCTTATCAGCAAGGCGACTTCGAAGCTCTTTACGAAGCACTTGAAGGTAACCCGGTTACAATTCGTTTCCTTGACCCACCGCTTCATGAGTTCGTTCCTACTGAAGAATCTGACATTGCAGCTCTTGCAAAGGCTCAAGGCAAATCAATTGAAGATATTAAAGCAATTATTGCTTCTCTCCACGAGTTCAACCCAATGATGGGTCACCGTGGTTGCCGTCTCGCAGTAACATATCCTGAAATTGCAGCAATGCAAACAAAGGCTGTTATTCGTGCAGCAATCAACGTAAAGAAAGCTCATGCTGATTGGAACCTCGTTCCTGAAATCATGATTCCACTCGTAGGTGAAGTTAAAGAGCTTAAATACGTTAAGGATATCGTTGTTAAAACTGCTGATGCTGAAATCGCAGCTGCAGGCGCTGACCTCAAGTACGAAGTTGGTACAATGATCGAAATCCCAAGAGCTTGTATCACAGCTGACGAAATCGCACAAAACGCTGACTTCTTCTGCTTCGGTACAAACGACTTAACACAAATGACATACGGCTTCAGCCGTGATGATGCCGGTAAGTTCCTTACAGCTTACTACGACAGCAAAATCTTCGAAAACGACCCATTCGCAAAGCTTGACCAAAACGGCGTTGGTGCTCTTATGGAAATGGCAGTTGCAAAGGGTAAAGCAAGCGGCAAGAACCTCCACTATGGTATCTGCGGCGAACACGGCGGTGACCCTGTTTCAGTTGAATTCTGCCACAAGATTGGCCTCAACTACGTTTCATGCTCACCATTCCGCGTGCCGATCGCTCGTCTTGCAGCAGCTCAGGCTGCCATCAAAGGCTAATAGCAAATAATAAAATGCTGACCTTCGGGTCAGCATTTTTTATTTGTGCCTTTGATGAGTTGTATTCGCCTTCGGCGAGTGATGTTGCTAAAGCAGTGATATTCTTTTTAGAATACCTCGCCAACGGCGAGCTATTCTAAAAAAAGAGTGATATTTGCTTCGCAAGTTTTAAAGGCGAATACAATATCACTAAAGCCTTTAGGCTTTAATATCACTTTCGCAACGCGAAAATATCACTCCGACGAAGGAGGAATATCACTAATATAAAACTAATTCTTAACTGAATTATTCGGAAAAGCAAATGTATAAACGAATTCCCTTGGAGCAATCCAAGGGGACTTTTTATGTGTTGAACAGAAAAAGAAAAAATGTTATAATATAATCAATTCAGAAAACTTGAATTTGACGGTCAATTCTTACTCTACCATAGGTTTACTTCTCCTCACTAAACCAATGGTAGGTGTATTTAATGCGAAAAAGTCGTTACACTGTATGTGAAAGGAGGTAGCCTATGAATCAAATAAAAATCGGAAGATTTATTGCCGAGTGCAGAAAAAAGGCAAACTTAACACAAATGCAGTTGGCAGAAAAACTGGGCATCACCGATAAAGCAATATCCAAATGGGAACGCGGTGTGGCAATGCCTGATACTTCGATAATGCTTGAACTCTGTGATATTCTTTGCATCAGTGTAAATGAATTATTAAGTGGGGAGATGATTGATATGGAGCAAAAGGATGAACAATTAAATGAACTGGTTTTTCAGATGGCAAAAAATGAGGAAAGATATCATAAACGACTGCGGCATTCCGCATATGTGATTGTTGCAACCAGCCTAACAGCACTTATTTGTCTGATGACTTTAATATCACTCCTTATCCCTGAATGTGGATTTCAAGACTTTTTGATAATAGTGTCTGTTATACTATTTATAATTCCTTGCATTATTGCTCTTAAATTTAAGGTAGAGACAGGGTATTA
>JAZNET010000012.1:0-21153 GCA_045588735.1 Acutalibacteraceae bacterium
CCTTTTTTTGCAATAGATAAGAGTGAGTATTTCTCTATTTTGAAAAAGTTTTAAGGAATTAACAAAAACCTGTAAATATATTAAGATTTTTTTGGAAATTTTAATATTGTGTTATACTAAAATAATGCTATAATTATAATAGGTTAGTTTGGCACTATATAATTGTATTCAGGGAGTATGGCTATGACTACTAACGAATTGAAAGAATTGATTAAAGAAGAAGCAAAAAAACGTAACACCGTTATTCTTGCTCATACCTATCAGAATCCGGATATTATAGACGTTTCAGACGTTACCGGTGACAGCTTCTTTTTAAGCCAAAAGGCAAAGGAGCTAAAGGGTAAGCGTGTTATTATGTGCGGTGTAAGGTTTATGGCAGAAAGCGTTAAAATACTTTCTCCCGAAACAGAGGTTATATTGCCTGTGCCGAGTGCTACCTGCCTTATGGCAGAGCAAATTTCTCCCGAAAGAGTAAGGGCGTTTAAAAAAGAAAATCCAAATACTGCAGTAGTTGCATATATAAATACAACGGCAGCATTAAAAGCAGAGTGCGACGTTTGTGTAACCTCATCCTCTGCAATCAAAATTGTAAAAGCTTTAAAGGAAAAGGATATTCTTTTTATTCCGGATAAAAACTTGGGTGCTTACGTTAAAAAACAGATTCCTGAAAAAAATATAATTCTTTGGGACGGTTATTGCCCCGTGCATAACAAGCTTACTAAGGATGACGTAATAGCTATAAAAAGGGAGCATCCCGCGGCTGTTTTTGCAGTTCACCCCGAATCTCCGCAGGAGGTGCTTGAGCTTGCTGATATGATAGGCGCAACCTCAGAGATTATTAAATATGCCAAGTCACAAAGCGGCAAGGTTATTATAGGTACAGAAAAGGGTGTTGTAGATTATCTTTCAACTCACGAGGAAAACGGTGAACGCTTTATTCAGCTTTCAAAGGAAAAGCTTGTTTGTGAGGATATGAAAATCACCACACTTGAGGACGTTTATAGGGCTGTAATAGGTGAGCAGGGCGAAAGCATCCAATTAGAGGAAGAATTAAGAGTAAAAGCACTCAAAAGTATAAATAAAATGTTGGAGTTAGGTTGATGAAAATGAAGCTTTCAGAACTTAAAACTTCATATGACGTTGTAATCGTAGGCAGCGGTATAGCGGGGCTTTATGCAACGCTTAATTTTCCGCCTACGGTTAACGTGCTTATGCTTTCAAAAAAGGAGCGCCACGTATCAAACAGCTCGTTAGCTCAGGGTGGCGTTGCCTGTGTTTTAGATTTGGAGAACGACAGCTACGATTTTCATTTTGAGGACACCTTAATTGCAGGCGGCAGAGAAAATGACGATTTTGCCGTAAGAACGCTTGTTGAGGAGGGTCCCGCTGACGTTCTTAGGACAATAGAATATGGTGTTGAGTATGACCGTGATGGAAACGGCAATTTAATTAAAACGCTTGAGGGCGGTCACTCAAAAAGAAGAATTCTTCACCATAAGGACACCTCCGGTAAGGAAATGGTAGATAAGTTGGTTTCAGCAGTTCAAAAGCTACCTAACGTTACTTTAGCAGATAACACTATGGTTACCTCAATGTCAAGAATTACAAACGGCTTTAAGGCAACTATTATGTCAGGTGATGAGTTTAAAACTGTATACGCTTCATTTTGCCTACTCGCATCCGGCGGTATAGGCAGAGTTTACAAGTACACAACAAACCCCTCTGTTGCTACGGGTGACGGAATAAGGTTAGCTTACGAAATGGGTGCAGCTATTAAAAATTTAAGCTACGTACAGTTTCACCCTACAGCCTTTAACGGCGCAAACAGAGAACAGTTTTTAATAAGCGAGGCTGTACGCGGTGAGGGTGCATATCTTTTAAACTGTAATAAAGAACGTTTTATGGACCGTTACGACAGCCGTCTTGAGTTAGCCCCGCGTGATGTTGTTTCGAGAGCTATCATAATGGAATCAAGGCGACTTGGCAGCAATAGCTTTTACCTTGACATACGCTACAAGGGTGAGGAGTACTTAAAAAAACGTTTTCCCGGCATTTATGCCGGATGTTTATCACAAGGTGTTGATATCAGTAAGGATTTAATTCCTATTTTCCCGTGTCAGCATTACTTAATGGGCGGTATAGAAACCGATATAAATGCAAAGACTACACTACCAAGACTTTATGCGGCAGGTGAGTGTGCCTGCACAGGTGTGCACGGTAAAAACAGACTTGCAAGCAACTCACTTTTAGAAGCGCTTGTTTTTGGCAGACGTGCTGCAGAGGATATAGTAAGGTGCATAAATGCAAACTTTTATCCCGTAAAAGAGCAGGCCGAGGAAAGGTCGGAATATTCCGGCGCACCATTGCCAAAGGGAATAAGAACAGAAATAAGAGAAATTATGCAAAAGGCATATTTCGTTATTCCGGATGAGGGTGCAATTCATGAAGGTAAGAAACGTGTTGAAGCAATTCTTAACCGTTTAAGAAAAGGTAAGTTTGCTGTTACTGCAGATTATTGTGAAGCGCTTTCACTTGCAACTATTGCTTATATTATTTTAAGGGAGGCAGACAAATGATATTGCCACAGTTTTACGTAGATGACATTGTAAAAAGAGCAATTCAAGAGGATATAAACTACATTGACGTTGCTACAGATTATTTGTTAGATGAAAACGAAAAAAGCAAGGCTAAATTCATTGCAAAGGCAGACGGAGTGCTTTGCGGTATTGAGATTGCAATGCGAGTTTTTCAGCTGTTAGATGATACTTTTACTTACACCTTATATCAAAAAGATGGTGAAAATGTCAAAAAAGGCGATGTTATTGCTGAGATAGAAGGTAAAACAATTTACCTTTTAAAGGGTGAAAGAACGGCCCTTAATCTGCTTCAGCATATGAGCGGTATTGCTACGCTTACAAACGAATGCGTTAAGCAAGTAGAAGGCACAGGGGCTACAATTGCAGATACAAGAAAGACCTTGCCGGGCATTCGTTCACTCCAGAAATATGCCGTAACTTGCGGCGGCGGTAAAAATCACCGCTATAATTTATCTGATTGCGCTATGCTTAAGGATAATCATATAGATGCAAAGGGTGGAATTACTCCCGCTGTAAAGGCATTAAGAGAGAAAATAGGCCATACAGTAAAAATTGAGGTTGAAACAAGAACGTTAGAAGAGGTAAAGGAAGCTCTTTTAGCAGGCGCAGATATTATTATGCTCGATAATATGGATAACGAAACTATGGCAGAGGCAGTAAAAATAGTAGACAAACAAGCCTTGCTTGAGGCCTCCGGGAATTTAACACCGGAAAGACTCCGTTCAGTAGCTCTTTTGGGTGTAGATATTCTTTCAATCGGTGCGTTAACTCACTCTGTCAGCGCCTTCGATATTTCTATGAGAATGGCTTGAGTTAAAAACTATAAGTCGAAGAAATTCGACCTTGACATTTTTTGAAATACAATATAATTAGTTATCGGTAAAATGGGCAGTCGCGGATATACTTTTGTATAGACGAGGAAAGTCCGGGCATCACACGGCAGAGTAACGGCTAACGGCCGCCGAGGGTAACCTTAGGGAAAGTGCAACAGAGATATACCGCCGAGTTTTTCGGTAAGGGTGGAAAGGCGAGGTAAGAGCTCACCGGGGTATTGGAGACAATACTGCCATGTAAACCCTACTTGATGCAACACCGAATGGGGAGTCAGCCGGACAGCGAGCTTTCGCAACCCCGAAGGGTGGCTTGAACCTTGTGGCAACGCAAGGTCTAGATAGATGATTGCCTTAAACGACAAAACCCGGCTTACAGTTTTACCGATTAAAATAAAAAGGCTTGGCATATGCCAAGCCTTTTTATTTTGCTTTACAACGTTTATAGAAGATGACTGCAATCATTTAAATAGGTGAGTTTTGTTTTCTTTACTCCGTCCTCGTACAAATAGCGAATGAGCGTAACTCCTGTATTGTTTTGCGAAAAATTAAAGTCAGGTATTAGTCCGAGCCCCGTTGCAGCCAATATTAAATACGTATTAAACATACCGTGCGCAACTATAATAACGTTAGCGTCGTCATCGTTTTCATTAAGTATTGCAGCAATAACCCTTTTTGCTCGTTCAAGTGCACCCTGTGGGTCCTCATTCCCTAACGGAGTGCGGTCTCTTATTACTGCGGTGGGAACATATTCCTGCAGGACGTCATCAGGAAGGCCTGTGTAGGAGGCATCTGTGCCCTTTTCCATGAGTGACGTAAAAATGTTAAATTTCGCGTTTTTGTGGTATTTGTATATTTCGGCTCCTGTTTTAACCGCACGAATTAGGGTGCTTGTGTAAATGGCGTCAATACGCTCATTTTTAAAGCGTTCACCTAAAAGAAACGCCTGCTGTAAGCCGTTGTCGGTTAAATCGGTTTCGGTAAAGCCGTCACCGTTTAAGTTTCCGTAGGTTTCACCGTGCCTTATTATATATAAATACATTTAAACACCCCTTTATCTAAGCTTGCTTTTGTTATATTATATAATGTAATTCTTGTTGTTGCAAGACAAAATATATTGTGGTAAAATAGAGTTAAAATAAAAAGGGGTGTGCCGGTATGGATTTAATTGAAAAAAAGCTTTCCTCGCAAGAGATTTTTGACGGTGTTGCAATACATCTTTTTAAGGATGAAATACTTTTGCCTAACGGGAAAAAAGGTGTACGTGAGGTTATAAGGCACCCGGGAGCTGTTTGTGTGCTGCCAATCAGAGAAAACGGCAACGTTGTTTTTGTTAATCAGTTCAGGTATGCTTTTAATAAGGTTACTCTTGAGGCGCCTGCAGGCAAGCTGGATAAGGGTGAACTTCCTTTAGATGCAGCAAAACGCGAATTAAGAGAGGAAACAGGGCTTGTTGCAGGAAACATAGTTTATTTAGGTGAGATGTACACAACACCTGCTTTGATAGATGAAATTATTCATCTGTACCTTGCAACCGATTTAACAGCAGGTGAGCAGGACCTTGATGAGGATGAGTTTATAAACGTAATTGAGATGCGATTAGATGCAGCAATTGAAAAAGTGATGAATGGCGAAATAAAAGATTCTAAAACACAAGCAATACTTTTAAAGGCGGAGAAATATTTACAAGGTCGAAAATAATCGACCCGGAAAAAGAAGGTGTAATTGATGGCAGAAAAAAAGACGTTAGGTTTAGTAATGATAGTGAAAAACGAAGAGCGTAGTCTTGAAAAATGCCTTAAGGCTGTAAGAAATCTTGTAGATGAAATTTACATAACAGATACCGGGTCTACAGATAATACAGTAGCAATTGCCAAAAAATTCAATGCTCACATTTCACATTTTGAGTGGATAAACGACTTTGCTGCTGCACGTAATTTTTCACTTGAGCAATCAAAGTGCGATTGGAATCTTGTGCTTGATGCGGATGAATATCTGGTTGAGGGAAAGCGCAAAAGCATAGAAAGATTTTTAATGGGCGGGGAAAAAATTGGCTACGTAGAAAGAATAGATTCTTATAAAGAGGATGATGGTGAGCTTAGCAAAAGTAAGGTTTATATTCCTCGTATATTACCCAAAGGTGTGAAATACCGTGGTGCAATTCACGAACAGGTTGACTCGGATTTAGAGGCTGTTGCGCTGCCGTTAAGCTTTGACCACGACGGTTATTTACAAGAGGGCAAGGGTGAAAGAAACCTGGCGATTTTAAAAGAACAGCTCAAGGAGGATGAAAATGCTCCTTACGTTTTATATCAAATTTCAAAAACTCTTTGGCTGTTAAAAAGATTTGAAGAGGCAGATGAGTTTTTTAAAAGATTTTATGAAAACTCGAAAAATATAAAAGCAAATTACAGAGAAACGGGGGTAATTTCTTATTTATATAATTTATTAGAAAATAAAAAAATAGATGAGGGAATTAATTTAATAAATAACGAAAAAATAAATTTAAATAACTCGGCAGACTTTAATTTTGCTTGCGGTATATTTTATATGGAAGCTGTGAGGTACGATTCGCAAAAGTATTTAAACTATTTTTTAGAGATAGAAAAATCGTATTTAAAATGCTTGGAAATTGGAGAAATAAAAAATCGCGAGGGCGTAGTCGGATGCGGCTCATTTAAAGCGTCATATAATTTAGCTGTTTTTTATGAGGTGACGGGAAATCTTGCGAAAGCCCGTGAATACTACACTTTAGCGGGTAGGCAGGGTTATAAGCCGGCGCTTGAAAGATTGAAATTAATTAAATAAAAATAATTTGAATAAATAAAATAAATTTAATTAATTTTTCTGTTTTGCGCTTGCTTGCCGGTTTGGGTTGACAAAGTAAAAGAAAAACACACGTCTGAAAAATTGACGTGTGTTTTATTTTTTTGTTTTAATTTTTTGAGGCATGAAAATTAAAACAGGTTAAGTGAAAATATTTTTTTGAATCTGTAAGGTGTTCTTATTTTTGTGTTTGATTTTAATTTCGATTTATAATTGCGGTGAATTATATTTGTATTTTATTTTTCGTTTTGGATTCAGTTTTATTTTTTTGAATTCTTTTTTTGGAGAGAGTGTGTACGAATTTTTTCTTGCACAAAAAAATAAAACAAAAAATATTATTAAAAGAAAAAGAAAGAGAAAATAAAACTTCGAAATAAACTTTAAAGAAAATCAAATGATATTTAAACTATAAAAGTTATGCTAAGAAAAAATAAATTAACATAAAAATTTTAAAGCTTCAAAAAATCAAATTGCTTTTTAAAGTTTTTTGAAAAAATGAACGGCGGTGCAAAATTTTGCACCGCCGTTTGTGTTGTTTGAAAAACTGTTGCGCGGATAATTTTATTGATTAAAAATAAATAGCGATTTATTTTTAACTATTTTTTTATATTTTTTCAACGAATTCAATCACGGCATCAGGAACGTTCAAAGCATTGAAAATACTATCTTTTCTGATTACTATATCCAACAAGGGCAGTTGTCCGTATTTCACAAGAGCTTTTAATTCTTTCTTTTTTTCTTCGGCTTTTTCTAATTTATTTTTATTTAATAAAATTAAATATTCAGCAATGTCTTCGTAGATTCTGTCATTGCGAAGGCCCAAATTATATTCACCTGCTGCAGCTAAAAATATCTCCTCGAGTTTTTCGGAATAGTTGAAATTATCTCGTAATAAAATTATTTTTAATAATATTGAATTTGCACCTTCGTAAATATTATTATTTATTTTATATTTTTCAAAATAATTAAAACTTTGTCCATACAGCTTTTGCGATTCACAAAGCTGACCTAAGGTGAAATAAATTTTAGCTTTTTGGTTTGTATCCTCCGGGTCGCAAAAATTTGCTGCAGCGTAAATCAAAATTTCTTCTGCGGTTCTGAAGCTTTTCAGGTCACTGCTTTTTGAAAGCTCCTGAGCAACAAAAAGAACCTGCTCACGTTTTACCTCATTTGAGAATGGTTTTAATCGGTTGTAAAAGTCGGCAATGTTTTGGGGTTGCCACTCCCTTAATGCTAAAAGGTCACTAAACATATTTTCTCCATTCTGAATCCGAAATAGTTTTTAAAAGAAGATTACCGCAAACAAAAGCTTTAATTCTCAATTTTAGTCGGTTGCGGATAATTCGTTTTATTTTACTTTACCTCCGGTGGTATACATGCAGCAAGTGTTAATTTAGTCTTGGAGCTTATGTAGTAATTTTTGTTGCAGGAAAACGGCATAAAGAAATAGTCACCTTTTTTCAAGCGGTATTGCTCACTGTTGTTTGTAAGAATTCCTTCACCGTCTGTTACAACGTAAATTACCGGAGCAAAAAGCATTTCTGTTTTTCCGTTTTCAATTTCGTATCGTTCGAGTGAAAAACAAGGTGTATCATTTTTATTTATAACAGACGTTTTGGTACAATTATCACCCTTCGAGATTATGGTCGGTGTTTTTCGACATTCGTTAAAAACCCTTTCTTTTGTGTAGGAGTAATCGAAAACGGAAAGTGCAACGTCTTTTTCTAAACCTATATACATCTCGTTATCGGAAAGCTTGTATTCGCCGCAGAATCTTTCCGGCTGAATAGTAAAGTCTGTAGGCTCTTGAATTTCTAAAATAAGACAGCCCGCTCCAATTGCGTGCACCGCCTTAGCAGGAATAAAGAAAACGTCACCTGCTTTTACGGGAATTTTGTTTAAAAGCTTTTCCATAGCATTTTTATCTGTTTCGCTTTTATTAACGGCGTTTTTAAAATCTTCCTCAGTAACACCGTCTTTAAAACCAAAGAAAATGTGTGCATCAGGACGGGTAGCGAGCACAAGCCATGCCTCTGCCTTTCCAAATTCAGAATTAAAGTGTTTTCTTGAAAAGGCTTTATCCGGATGCGCTTGTACAGGGAGACGTATTGCAGAGTCGAGTGCTTTTACAAGTACGTCAAGTCCTTCTCTGTTTCCTAACATTAACGCCTTTTCCTTTTCAATAAGCTCGTTAAAATATATATCTGTACCGCGAAGCCTTGAAATGCCTTCAAATTCATCGGTGCTGCCTTCGTTTAAGGCCTTTGTGGAAGAGCAAATCCATTCTTCCGGGTAAAAGCTGTCCTCGCTTTCATCACCGAAAAAATCAGCAAAAAGCTTACCGCCGAGATAAACTCTAAAAACTCGGTTTTTTTCAAAAAATATCGGTTTTTTAGCATAGTTGGAAAATATCATAATCTCTCACCTAAAAGAAAATTTTGTGCATCCTTTGTAGTTCTGAATTTGCCGTTAGCCGTTGCAGCAAAAATGCAAGCGCCAACAGCAGCCTCCTCAGCGTGCTTGGGCAGCTCTAAGTCAAGAGAAAACTCTTTTTCAAAAATGTAGCGCCACACACGGCTTTTTCTTATACCGTTGCCTGAGCCTACAAGAACACGCGGTTTAAAATCTAAAAAGTCCTCGGAAGCCTCGTACATATCCTTCAATTCATCAACAACGCCGACCAGAACACCGCAAATAAGATTTGTCGGTGTAAAGTTTTCTGTAGATATATTTTCTATAAAGCCTCTTTTCTTAGGGTCGGCACGGGTGCCGGCGAATTCGCAATTAACTCTTAACGGATTTTTAATTGAATCTATGCTTTCGGAAAGCTCGTCCATTTTTTCATAAATATTTTCTGTGTTTCCGCCAAAGGTATTCTGACACTCTGTAAAGAAGTTCTTTAAAACCTGGTATGCTCTGCCTCCGCAAAGGGATGAGCCTACAAAAATGTAATCATCATCTGTGAGCGGTCTTACCTCGCCAATGTCAGTTGCTTTAATGTGGCTTGTAAGGAATGAAACCTGACTGCCTGTGCCAACGTTTACAAGAATTGAGCTGTCGGGGTTTGTTACAGCGCCCAGAAAGCTTGCCTGGTTATCACCTATAGCAACTGCAACGGGAATACCGTTTGGCAAAAAGTCGCAATCCGTTGTGCCTGCAAGTGCGGTGTTTTTCATAACCTTGGGCAGAATATCGGGGTCCATTCCTGCGTCTAAAAGGCTAATGCTGTCAAAATGGTGATGTCTTAAATCGTAAAAACCAAGGCTTGCCGCATCACTTGAGTGTGTTACGGGCTCCATATTTGTTAAAATGCTTACAAGGTAGTCGTGTATGGTGCAAAGCTTTTTTGCACTTTTTGGCACAAGGTGATTTTTTAAATTGTAATAGTGCGTTGTAAGACCAAAGCCGGTAGCCGCTTTGTATTTAGTTGTTTCGGTTAAATAATCGGCATAGGTAAAGCTACCCTGGTAAATTTCGTTACCTCTTAAATCCTGCCAGGTGTAAAGAGGGGAAACGGGGTTTCTGTCAGCATCAAGGTAAAGAATGCCGTGCATTTGTCCCGTGACACCAATAGCAGAAACGTCGCTGCCGTCCGTAATTTCATCTATTGCCTTTTTGACAGTTTCAATTATTACCTCCGGGTCCTGAATTTTTTCATAATGCATGGCTGAGTGAATAAAAGAATCGTTCTTTAAAGTAGCCTTGTCAATTAAAGCTCCGCTTTTTTCATCTAAAAGAAGAGCGGTAATTGTTGTTGTACCAATATCAATACCTAAAATTCTCATAGCGCTTCTCCATTAACAAATTGTTGTTGATTTAGGGTCAAGTCTTGTAATGATATCCTGCTGAATTGCAGGGGACAAATCAAGGAAGTTAACAAAAGTGCCGTGAATTCTCATTATGTAAACACCGCTCGGTGCATACTTTTTAGGGTTGTTAAGCACCTTTCTTAAAATTTCTGCAGTTGTAACGTTAACGTACAAATAGAACGGTGCAACGTTTTTATTTAACTCATTAAAGAAAAGTGGCTTCATAACCTTGTTTTTAAATTCAAGCCCCTTTTCCTCGTAAGTATCGGTTGTAAAATATTTGGGGTCAATGCCAAAGTGAGAGGCATATCCTCCGCACATTTTCTTAAATGGTAATTTCATTAAAGATAACGTTCTGAAGCCCAGACCGTTTTGGGCCTCACCGTAAAGCGGGTCAACACCGTAGTTGAGCATATCTCTCGATTTTCTTCCGCAAGGCAAAGCGCCTACCCAATAACCGTAAAGCAGGTGAGTAGAAGGTGTTGAAAAATCCGGTCTGAAGTTATTACCGAGATAATTCCTTTTAGCTCTTACCATATCTGCAATTTTGTTTGTTATTTCAACAGCCTCCCTGTCAGCTGTTTCATTATTATTGCCGAATTTGGGCGCAGAAAGCAAGAATTCTCTTAATTCCTCGTCACCCTCAAAATTATTTTTTAGTGCAGTTAAAAGGCGTTCTGCATCCTGCGGGCGTTCGTTTAACAATTTATCAATTGCAACAAAGGAATCAGCCACAACGCTTGTGCCGTGAATAAGACAACCGCTGCCGTTGTATTTTGTGCCTTGGTTTTTGGTGTCTCTTACGTCAAAGCCTGTTTCAATGCCACCCATAACGGTGCTTAAAAACGGCACGGGCAGGTGAGCTATTGCACAAGAAGCTCCGTTTGCTGCTTCGATCATTTTATCGCAGAAAAATTCTGCGTTTTTGTAAAAACGCTCGCGTACAGTTTTTAAAATTGTTAAGGCATCTGCGTTTTCAGAAGGTAAATCGCATATTTTTTTGCCGGTTACCGTTGAATAACCGTTGTTCAAGGTAAGCTCTAAAATTTTGCCCAAATTAAACCAGCTGTTAGTGGTGTTGGCGTTGTCCTTACCCATAATAAGTGGCTCCTGACAGCCTGCAATAGAGGTATCCTCAATATCATCCTCGTCAACTCCTGCAGCAGAAAGCACCTCGTAAAGAGAATCGTCATTAAAGAGTGACGGTGTAAGACAGCCCGGTGTGAATAAAAATCTGCCTAATTCACTGTAAAGCTTATCCGGTGTGTTTTTATGTAATTTTACCGAGAGAATCGGCTGCGGTAAGTTCATGTCGTAGTATGCGTCTAAAAGAGCGTAGGTTGTGTCGTTTGTTAAATCGTTACCGTGCTTGTCACGACCGCTTATAATTAAGTTTTGTGATATTGCCCAGCTACGGTCACCTACGTTGAAGAAAACAAGAAAATGCTTTAAGAGAGCAGCAGTTGTTTCTCTGTCGAAGCCGCTCATTTTTCTGTAAGGCTCAAAAATTCTGTCTGCATTACCAACGGAAAATGCAAACGGGTTAGGCGCTTGCTCAAGGCACATGGTCTGCCACATTAAAATGTAGCTTTGAATTGCTTCGTAAAGACCGCTTGCCGGCTCATACGGCACCTTTCCTAAGGCTTGTGCCATAAGAGTGAAAAGCTCTTTCTTTTCGCCATCAGAAGCAGCAGCCTTTTCTTCGGCAATTGCCTTGTATCTTTTAGAAAGTAAAATTGCAGCCTCTAAAGAGATTTTCATTGCCTCGTAATTTTCCCTTTTTTCAGGAGGACAGGTTAAAAGCTTTTCATCAATATCTGCAATAAGCTTTTTAACGCCGAATTTTAAAACGGCTCTCATATCGGGAATAAGGTGTCCCGTAACCTGCTCTATAAAAAATGCAACCTCACCCGTTAAAGCCTCGCAGGAATTGTAAACCTTGGTAAGGTCCTTAACGTAAGGCGTGTTTTTGTCTGCTTCTCGTAATGCTTCTATTCTTTTTTTTGTAAATTCCTCTGTTTCTGTAATATCATCGTAAACAGCGGTAGGGTCACAGTAGCCTGCAAAGGTTTCAACCTTAAAGGTAGGGTTAATAAGTGCATAGCTTCTTGCAAAGGCGTCACGCTGAGTGCCTGCGAATAAAGCGTTGTCACTAATAGAAAGCGGAAGTACCTTTATAGCCTCTGTGAATTTTAAGGCGGCTTTTTTCATGGGTGAATATTCACTGTAGGTGCCCTCATATTCGTTTTGGGTTTCTTTGAGTATAAACCAACCCGTAAGATTTTTTATTTCTCTTTCCTCTTTAAATAAAAGGTTAGCGGAGGCTGTTAATTTTTTGGCATTAAATTCGTACATAATATCACCTTAGGTTTTAATAATTTTTAAATTGTGTCTTTGTAGCTCTTCTCTTAAAATATTTACCTGCTCGGCTGTAACAAAGCCGTTTGAAAAGGTGTAGGTCATATTTGCCTTTTCATATTTATCCTTACCGAATTCGTGGTAGGTGAGAATTTCTATAAGGATTTCCTGAGCGTTGCCTTCCTTTTGCAGGGAGCAAAAAAACTCTGCAAACTCTTTTGCATTCTTTTCACCGGTGTTAAAACCGTTAATTAAAGGAATTCTTATAAGCAACGGTTTATTCAGTTTAACTCGGCTTATGAGATTTTCCTTTATTATTTCAATATCAGCGCCCGTTACGGTTTTTAACAGCTCACCGTCGGGAGATTTAAAATCTGCAATCATATAGTCGACAACGGGAATCAGCAGCCGCGTCTGCTCTAAAGAGGCGTTTGTTTCTATGCAGGTGGAAATTCCCTCTTGCTTTAATAATTCACAAAGCTTAACAACGCTCTCTGCCTGCAATGAAACCTCACCTCCGGTAAAGGTAACACCGCCATTTTCTAAAAACATCATTTTGCAGGAGCAGGCTTCTTGGAAAAGCTCTTCAATAGTGTGCTTTTGGGTGTGTTCTGTTTTTTTTAAGCCCTCGGGGTTAGAGCACCACGGGCAAAACATATTGCAACCGGCTAAGTGGTAAACTAATCGGTTTCCGGGTCCGTCCTGAGAGTAGTTAAAGCCTTTTTGAAAAGTGTAAATATAATCACTCATAAAAAAATCCTATACTATAATAAATATATAATAATAACAATTTTACACCAAGTAAGCTCCTATTTCAATTAAATTGTTCTTTTTCTGTTTACAAAGTTAAAGCGTTTATTTTGTTAAATATAATTAATATGTTTAATGTTGCTAAAGTATGTAATATATGGTATTATTAAAGTTACGAATTTCCTGAAAGGATTTTTATAATTTATGGAAAAATGTTCTTGTGGATTTTGCCCCACTATTATAATTCCGGGTATAGGCCAGTCAAAGGTGGATTTATATTCTGCGGACAACAAAAAAATAAAGTGTGCGTGGCCTTTGGATATTGATTCAAAGGCATTTGTAAAGCAGCTTGTTCCGTCCGCTTTGAAGCTCTTAATAACTAAAAACGATAAGTCTTTTTGCAAAAATCTGAAAAAGGCTGTAAAAGAGGCTGTTATGCCGCTAAGAGTGAATAACGAGGGTGTGCCTACAGAAAATCTGCACGTTGTAGATTATAACGGCAATTCTTTGAAGAACTGTACAGCAGATGAAAAAAGATACATATATAAAATGGTGCCTATGGAGAGCTTGGCGGAGGTTATAGGTGAGGACCACCTTTACTTTTTTGCTTACCATTCATTCGGTCAGCCCTACGAAACGGCAAAAAGGTTAGATGAGTACATTCAAAACGTGAAAAAAGAGACGGGTCACGAAAAGGTTAACTTAATTCCCGTTTCCCTGGGCGGTTCAATAGCAACGGCTTATTTTGATGCTTACGGCAACAAAAACGACGTTAACCGCGTGTGCTATTTTGTGCCTGCCGCAAACGGCTCAACGCTTATAGCAGACGTGTTCTCTAAAAATATAGATTTGTCGGACCCTGTGTCCTTGTTAGGAATGTTTCTTGATTCAAAAACAGTTACTACAATGGACAGGATGCTTAAAAAATTCAAGCCTGACACGGCAAAAAATATAGTAAATGCTTTTGTTGATGGTATTCTTGAAGCATTTTTAAGAAATTGTCCCGGTATGTGGGCTGTGCTGCCAAAGGAAAAGTACGAGCCTTTAAGTCAAGAGCTTTTGCAGGGTGAAGAATACAAAACTCTGCGCGAAAAGACGGACAGATTTTTTAAAGCACAAAGCAATTTGCGGGAGCTTCTTACAGCAATAGAAGCACAAGGCACAAGATTTTTTGCCGTTTGCGGTTACAATTTACCGCTTCTTGCTTTTGCAGGAACAAAAAAACTTAATTCCGATTCTATTGTGGATTTTAAATCTGCTTCCCTCGGTGGCTTTTCTGTTGCTCCGAACGAAACGCTTCCTAAAGATTACGTGCCTGTTTACGACAGATGTCAAAACCGTGAGCACAACCATATTTCTCCTGATAATTCAGTAGATTTAGGTACAGCTATTTTTCCGGATTCTACCTTCTGTTTTAAAAATCAGGTTCACGATGATATAGCCTACAACGACGTTGCGCTCTTACTTTGCAAGGAAATTCTTACAAATGAAAGCTTTACGGACGTTTATTCTGACCCGCGGTTTCCGCAATTTAACGGCTCAAGAGATGTTTTCAGAATAAAGTACCGGCTTCTTCCTAAGGTAGACGAATTGCTGAAAAAAGACTTACCCGAAGATATCAAAAACGAGCTTTCGGCTTGTGTTCAAGAGGTAGAAAAGTTATTTGCAAATACAATTATAGAAAATCGCACACAGGCAGACGAGCTTACAAAGCGTTTTGATGATGTTGTGAATAAAGCAGAAGAGGTTTAATTATGAAAAAGGTTATTAAATTAGCGTTAGGTGCTGCTGCCATAGGTGCAGGTGTTAAGCTTTACAAAATGCCTTCAAAGGACAGAGCAGATATGCTCTCAAGAGGCTTTGTAAAGACAATCAGCAAATTTTCAAGCGGTCTTCCCGAGCCTGCAGTAAACAGCGACGCAGAAGAAATTTTGGGTGCAGAGCAAAAAGATTTGATTTGCGAAAATGCAAAAAATGCAAAATGGATTCTCGGCTATAGCCAAAAAAGCATTCTTCCTGATGATATTCTCACAAAGGAATACTGCATAGGCGGCGTTACGCGCCTTCCTGCAAGATTCCCTAAGGGTGTGCTTGACGATATAAGAGTCCGTGCAATTTGCCTTGGCACAACAGAGGGTGCTTTAACTGTATTTGCAGCGGTTGACTGCATTGGTCTTTCTAACAGATGTATAAAAATCATTCGTCAGAGACTTGCAGATTTTATGAAAGAAAATAACGTAGCTTCTGTAAATATTTCTTCAACCCATACACACAGCTCAATAGATACAATGGGTATATGGGGCAGAATTATAGAGGTTTTCAGGAACAACCGTAAGGTGCTCATTAAGGGTGAGGGCGAACTTATGGATTCCTGTAACCGGGAATACATGGAGTTTTTGTACTCAAGAGTTATTGAGGCAATAAAAGAGGCTGTAGGCTGTAAGGAGGAGGGCAAGCTCTTCAAGGCTTATATGGGCAGCTCTTCAGAAAACTCGGTAGCAGAAAACGCTTCCTTAAAGGAGCGCGGAATTAAAGGCTACGTTTGGGACAGACGCGAGCCGAATGATTGCTCCTGCCAGCTTTTAAGATTGCGCTTTGTGCCTGACAATAAAGCTAAAAAGGAAACAGTGCTTGTTAACTTCAGCGCTCATCCTTACATTAACTCAATGAGTGAGCCGGGCAAGGGCACGGGAGAAAATATTTCGGGTGACTTTGTTTATTCTCTTTGTGAATATCTTGAGTCAGCAGGTAAAAATGCCATATTCTTTAACGGTGCTGTTGCTGCGGTTTATCCTTCAAGACTTTATGCAGACGTCTACACCTTTGAAAATCAGGCAAAAGCCGTAGGCAATGAAATCGGCAGAATTACACTTGCAATGACTAAGTCTAACGAAGAAATTTACAAGGACGAGCTTTTAAGTCCCGAGGCTTATGAAAACGGCTCGGTAATATTCTCAGACAGAGTAAGTAATTACCGCACCTGGGTAGAGAAAAAGGGTGACGAAATTATAGAAGAGGTTGAGCTTGAGCCTGTTATTAAGTTAAGAACAAAGGAAGTACCCATTAAGGTTGGTAACCCTATTTTCGAGCTCATTTCCAAGTGCCGGGTAGGTAACTATACGGTATCTAAATCAGATAACAAGCAATATGAATCCGTTACCGAAATAGGCGTTTTAGAGTTAGGTAATAAATTGAAAATTGCATTTATCCCGGGTGAAATAGAGCCCGATATTATAAGCGGAGGCAATACGCTTAAAAAGGAGTTTTCATTTGCCGGTGAGGATTTCTCAGAGCCTGCCTTAAAGGACGTTTTAGAGTACGAGGAGCTTACTGTTTTCGGACTTACAAACGACGCTATGGGCTACATTATTCCCGATAATGACTTCTCAATGATGTTCTTAGGCTCAAACAAGTTTATGCGGAAGTTGTTCGGCAACCATTATCTTGAGATTTTCTCCTTCGGAAAAGAAACTGCCTCTACGTTAGTTAAGGCATTTAAGGACTTAAAATAAGCAAAAAAGTGCTGTAAAGTAAAAAACTTTTACATTTTTAAAAAAAGTATTGACAACAAGGGTTTTCTTTGTTATAATGCGTGACTGTAAAGTTTAAAGTCTTTACAAGAAAGGGTGTGATAATTGATGGCTAAAAATCTCGACGTAGTTTTGCTTACAGACTACTATGGTGAAATGTTAACAGAAAACCAAAGAAAGTTCATTGATTATTACTATAATGATGACCTCTCTCTTTCAGAAATTGCTGAAAACGAGGGCATTACCCGTCAAGGTGTGCGTGACGCTATTAAAAGAGCTGAAACTCAGCTTTTTGATATGGAAAAAAAGCTTGGTATGGCAGCACGTGCGCGCAGCATTAAGGAGAATTTAACAACTATTGAGCAATGCGCAGATCAAATAAGCGAGCTTAATATGAATTCTTCTCTTTCTAAGGAAATAAATGATGCAATCATAAAAATTAAATCTGTTATTTCCGCTTTTGAATAATTAAATTGCATTTTAGTATAAAGGAGTGAGTACTCGGTGGCTTTTGAAGGTCTTTCAGACAAATTGGAGTCTGCGTTTAAAAAACTCAAAAGTAAGGGCAGCCTTAATGAAAGTGACGTTCGTGAGGCAATGCGAGAGGTACGACTTGCTCTTTTAGAGGCTGACGTTAACTATAAGGTCGCAAAGGATTTTACAAATACCGTTACTGAGCGTGCAATTGGTGCAAAGGTTATGGAAAGCCTTACACCCGCACAAATGGTTATTAAAATAGTAAATGAAGAGTTAACCGCTCTTATGGGTGGTACTCAGTCAAGAATTGCTTCTGCACCGCATCCGCCAACAGTTGTTATGATGTGTGGCTTGCAGGGTTCAGGTAAAACAACGCACAGTGCAAAAATTGCCTTAAGGCTTAAGGAGCAAGGGCACAGACCTTTGCTTGTAGCGTGTGATATTTACCGTCCTGCTGCTATTAAGCAATTACAGGTTGTCGGTGAGCAAATAGGTGTTCCTGTTTTTGAAATGGGTACTGAAAATCCTGTAAACATTGCTACTGAAGCAATTAAGCTTGCAAAGGACCAGGGCTATGACTACGTATTCCTTGATACAGCCGGTCGTCTTCATATAGATGAAGAGCTTATGCAGGAGCTTAAAAATGTAAAATCGGCAGTTAAGCCGCACGAAATATTACTTGTTATCGACTCAATGCTTGGTCAGGACGCTGTTACGGTTGCTTCCTCCTTCAACGAAGCACTCGGTATAGACGGTCTTGTTTTAACAAAGCTTGATGGTGATACAAGAGGCGGTGCAGCACTTTCAGCAAGAGCCGTTACCGGCAAACCAATTAAATTTGTTGGTGTCGGTGAAAAGCTACAGGACCTTGACGTCTTCCACCCTGAAAGAATGGCAAGCCGTATTTTAGGCATGGGCGATATGCTTTCACTCATTGAAAAGGCAGAGCAAACCTTAAATGAGAAAAAAGCAGAGCAGCTCGAGAAAAAATTGCGTGAGAATAAGCTCGATTTAAACGATATGCTCATGCAGTTTGAGGAAATGAAAAAAATGGGACCTATGAAAGAAATTCTTTCAATGATTCCCGGTCTTGGTAAAAAGCTTAAGGATACCGACGTTGATGACAAACAGGTTGATTACACTATGGCAATTATCCGTTCCATGACAATGAAGGAACGCGAAAATCCGGATATAATTAACCCGTCAAGAAAAAGAAGAATTGCCGCAGGCTGTGGCTTAAAGGTTGAGGATGTTAACCGTCTTCTTAATCAGTACCGTCAAATCCAAAAGGTTTATAAGCAATTAAACGGCAACGGTTCAAAAAAAATGATGAAGCGTATGCAAAAAATGGGCGGAATGCAAGGTATGGGTGGTTTCCCGAATATGCCTAATTTCCCAATGTAAATTCGTTGTAAATAAGCGAAAGCTATTTATATAATAATTAATAATTTTTAATTCGGAGGTAATTAAAATGTCAGTAAAAATTCGTCTTCGCCGTATGGGCGCAAAAAAAGCACCTTTCTATCGTGTAGTTGTTGCAGATTCACGTTACCCACGTGATGGCAGATTCATTGAAGAGGTTGGCTACTACAACCCTCTCACAGAGCCTGCAGAAATCAAGCTTGATGCAGAAAAAATTACAAAATGGATTGCTAACGGTGCTCAACCAACTGATACAGTTCGTGCACTTCTCAAAAAACAAGACATCATTAAATAATTAAAAAGGTGATACCAATGAAAGACTTGCTCGTAACAGTCGTACAGGGTCTTGTAGAGGCTCCCGACGCAGTCGAGGTTACCGTTGACGAACCCAACGAAGAGGGCATCGTTGTTTATCATCTTCACGTAGCGGCTGAGGATATGGGTCGCGTAATAGGCAAGCAGGGCAGAATCGCAAAGGCTATTCGTACAGTTATGCGTGCTGCTGCTGTTCGCAAGGATGAGAAAATCCAGGTAGACATCGACTAAACTTGAAATCTGTTTTAGTACAGAAAAAAGGCCTGAAACTTATTGTTTCAGGCTTTTTTAGTAATTTTTACTTGTTGTAAAACACATTTAATCTATTTTGAAGGTTTTAATTATGATTAAAAAATATCTTGAAATAGGTCAGGTCGTAAGCACACACGGAATTCGCGGAGAGGTTAGAATTAACCCTTGGTGCAACGGACCTGAATTTATAAAAAAATTCAAAACGCTTTATAAGGATGCAAATGGCACACAAAGCTTTAAGGTTGTTTCCTGCCGTCCTCACAAAAACATTGCAATAGCAAAGCTTGAGGGCGTTGACACGGTAGAAATGGCACAGGCTTTAAAAAACACAGTTCTTTTCATTAAAAGAGAGGATGCTCATTTACCGCAGGGTGAGTGGTTTATAAGTGAGCTTTTGGGCTGTAAGGTAATAGATGCTGACGACGAAAGCATTTGCTATGGCGAAATTACAGACGTTGCCGAAACCGGTGCAAACGACGTGTGGTACGTAACAACCCCTGCAGGTGAAGAGGTTTTAATTCCAGCCATACCCGACGTTGTTAAAAGGTGCGAGGTAGAGGCAGAAAAGGTTTACATTCATGCATTAAGGGGGCTTTTCAGTGAGGATTGATATATTAACGCTTTTCCCCGAAATGTGCGAGGCTGTAATGGGTGAAAGCATTATAGGCAGAGCAAGAAAAAAAGGCGCTGTCGAAATGAATTTTCACCAAATAAGAGATTTTGCCGTAAACAAGCACAACCAGGTAGACGACACCCCCTACGGTGGCGGTGAGGGTATGCTTATGATGGCGCAGCCTATTTATGATTGCTTTCAGAAGGTGTGCGCCGAAACACAGGAAAAGCCGCACCTTATCTATATGTCACCGGTCGGTAAAACGCTCACGCAGGAAAGAGTAAAGGAATTGTCAAAAATGCACAACATTGCTATTCTTTGCGGCAGATACGAGGGCGTAGACCAAAGGGTTATAGACGAAATTGTAGATGAAGAAATTTCTATTGGTGATTATGTTGTAACAGGTGGCGAATTACCTGCTATGATATTAGCAGATGCAATATCGAGAATGCTTCCGGGTGTGCTTTCAGATTCCCAGGGCTTTATTGGTGAAAGTCACTATGCATCTCTTTTAGAGCATCCGCAATATACAAAGCCTGCCGTATGGCACGACCGAGAGGTGCCTGAGGTATTGTGCTCGGGTCACCACGGTAAAATTGAGCAGTGGAAAAGAGAGCAAATGCTCTTAAGGACTTTTCTGCGCAGACCGGAGCTTTTAGAAAGCGCAGAGCTTAGTAAAGAGGATGAAAAGCTTCTTGAAAAAATTCGTGAAAATCATAGTATGAAATAAGCGCATTTATGCATAATAATTACTGTAAATTCAATTTATCTGCAGGTGAACGCCTATTCATTTACTTGTTGAAGTTTGATATAATGGGTTGAAAATTGTAGTAAACTTGCACAAATCAAAAACTTCAAAATTGGCGCTGTTTATCATTATATATGAAGTTTTTAAAATTCGTTGACTTTAGGTAATTTAATGATATAATAAACACGTGTTAAGGAAACTTAGCAAAATCCTCTGTACCGGACTTTTTACACAAAATGTTGTGTGGCGAGTTTTAGCGTACAACCAAATATTCGAAAATCGATTATGACAAATTTATAGAATTATAGGAGTAAATTGGTATGTTTGTTAAAGATGTTACAGTTCAGAATCAAGTAGGTCTTCATGCTCGCCCGGCTACATTTTTTATTCAAAAGGCAAATGAATTCAAATCTTCAATCTGGCTTGAGAAAGAAGAAAGAAGAGTTAATGCAAAAAGTCTTTTGGGTGTTCTCTCTCTCGGCATTATGGGTGGCACAGATATCCGCATCATCGCTGGTGGCGTTGATGAAGAACAAGCTGTTACTGCACTTGCTGCATTGGTAGATAGCGGTTTCCAAGAATAAGTTTTAAAGTTCGCCGATTTTGGCGCAGAACAAAAAGCCAAG
>JAZNET010000013.1:0-30939 GCA_045588735.1 Acutalibacteraceae bacterium
CTCGAAACACCGGTGTATAAAACTGCAAATAGCGTTATAAAAAAATTTAGCTCTAAAAAATAAGAACTTTTATTTTTTTGATGATAGGTTCAAAAGGTGATTTTATGAATAAAGCAAAATATGTAGATACATCAATCGGTACCGTTGCAGAAGAAGACAGCATCGAGGAATGTCACGGCGGCGGTAAAACCTACCCGGGTGCTTCTGTTCCCGGCGGTATGGTTCAGCTTTCACCCGACACAGTAACAGGCGGTGATAACGGCAACGGATACAACTATTGTCATAATACAATAGAGGGCTTCAGCTTTAACCATATGAGCGGTATTGGCTGGTACGGTGACTTAGGTAATCTTCAGGTTATGCCTGTTATTGGCGAAACCGATTTAAGAAGTGGCAGCAACGAGCACGTAGAATTTAAAAAAGGAAAAACAGGCTGGAAATCAGAGTTTTCTCACGAGAGTGAAAAAACAGAGGCAGGCTATTATTCGGTAAATTTAGAGCGCTATGGTATTTTGGCAGAAGCAACTGCAAACGTTCACAGCGGTATGTTAAGATTTACCTATCCTCAGAATGAAAATGCAAAAATAATAATGAACTTTTCTCGCAGAATAGGTGGAAAGGCAGATTTTGAGGAAATAAAAATTGTTAATGAAAATACCATTGAAGGTAAAATTATTTGCACACCAAAAGGCGGTGGCTTCGGTCACGGTCACGGTAAAATTACCTACGATTTTTATTTTACCTGCGAATTATCTCAAAAGCCTTTAAAAACGCAATTTTTCGCAAACGAGGAATTCCATGGCGAAACTTTAAAGGAGTTCAGTCACGAGGATGCGGGGCTTATTTTAGATTTTGGTACGTCTGTTACAGAACCTGTTGTTTTAAAATGCGGCGTTTCTTATACCAGTCTTGACGGTGCAAGGAAAAACCTCAAGGCGGAAATTACCGACTTTGATTTTGATGCTCAAAGAAGGCGTGCGTTAGACTCGTGGGAAAACGTGTTCGGCATTTTAGCAGTTGAGGGCAGTAACGAGGTTGACTTAAAGCTCTTTTACACCTGTCTTTATCACGTCCTTTTAGACCCGCGTGTTTCTGCAGATATAGACGGCAGCTTTACCTTGAACGGAAAGGCTATGAGAGATGACAGCTACGTTCACCGCACTGTTTTCAGCGGGTGGGACGTTTACAGAAGCGAGTTTCCGTTGCTTTCAATAATCAGACCCGATATTGTTAATGATGAGGTGAATTCACTTTTAAAAATTGCAGAAGCAAATAATTCATCTTTTCCACGTTGGGAGCTATTAGGCATAAATGCAGGCTGCATGGTAGGTGACCCGGGAATTATAGTTGCTGCTGACGCATACCTTAAAAATATAAGAAATTATGATATAGAAAAGGTATTTGAAATAGGCGTTGCTTCAACTAAATGTGCAAAGGAATTGTTCGGTAAGCAATTTAACTCTATAAGACCTGACTGCGAGCAGTATATAAACGACGTTTTTGTTCCTGAGAAATTAAGCGATACCTTAGAATATTTGCTTGCTGATTACACCATGTACCTTTTCAGTAAAGAAAAGTGCGACAAAGAGAATGAGGAATTCTTTTTAAAGCGTGTAAAAAGCTATAAAAATAATTTCAATAAAAATCTCGGTTTTTTAGCACCAAGAAAGGCAGACGGGGAATTTGTGTTTGAGGAAAACGAGTATGATGACGACGGCTGTGTTGAAAGTAATATTTTTCAGCAGACGTGGTTTATTCCATATGACGTAATAGGCTTAAGCAAGCTGTTTGGCGAAGAAAGAACGCTTGAGCTGTTAGAGCGCTTTTTTGAAAAGGCAGATTTCGGCAGGCTGTGGAATGATGATTATAACCATTCAAACGAGCCGTGCCATAACATTACACATTATTTTAACGTTTTAGGGCTTCCGCACCGTACGCAATACTGGACAAGAAGAGTTCAGAAGGAAGCGTACAGAACAGGTGCTTACGGCTTCTGCGGTAATGAAGACGTTGGTCAGCTTTCTGCGTGGTACGTGCTTTCTGCTCTGGGCTTTGCTCAGGTTTGCCCGGGAGTTCAGGATTATTTTATTAACACACCTTTATTTAAAAAGGCTACGCTTAAATTAAACAAAGAGTATCACTCTTGTGTAAATGGTGAAACCTTTACAGTTGAATGCGACAAGGACCCGCTTGAATATCCGTATATAAGCAAAATGGAATTTAACGGGGAATTAGTAAAAAGACCGTATTTATCGTATTTTGAAATAACATCAGGCGGAACGTTGAAATTTGAACTTTCGAAGGAGCCTGTAACAGATTATTTTGAAGAAACAAAAAATTTATTTTTAGATTAAAAATCGACAAGGTCGGGAAAGGAAACCTTCCCCGACCTTGTCTTTTTAATTCTCCCTTGGGGTTTTCGCCCCTATCTTATACAGCACACTTTACTAAAAGTACAATAGCGGCTATAACAAGACCTAATGGTAAAAGAAGTATTGCACCGCCCGCAACAAACAGGAGTAGAACTAAAAGCGGTAATGCGATAGCGAAAAGGATTACAGCGATTATTTTTGCAACACCCCAGGTTAATTTGAATGCTATTTTAATAGCATAAAAGAAAAGTGCCAGTGTAAGAATACTAATTAAAATTTCAAACATTTTATTCACTCCTTTAATGATAAGAAATTTTCGTTTTATTGCTACTGCAACTCCCTTGTTGCATTTTTATAATATAACATTTTCAAAATAAAGTGAATTACAATAACTGCAAAAACGAGTACCATAATATTGCAAAAAGTGCAAAATAAAGAAAAGGCTGAATTACTCAGCCTTTTCCTTAATTTGCTTATATTTTTCTAAATTTATTTTCCCGTCTGCCAGCATTCTTTCAACCCAGAGCTGCAGGGTTTCAACAGTTATGGAGATGCGCTCCAGCTCCTCCTGAATGAATACAAAATCTTTTATTTCGTCATCGTCAATATTTCCGTCAGCCGTAATTTCAATAAGTCTTTCCTGATTCTTTTTCATAGAATTTAACGAGGAAAGCATTTCTAAAACAATTTGCGCCAAATCCTTTGTTTTAATTTCCGGAACGTATTTCTCGCCAATTTCGCATACCTTTGAGCAATAGTGGTTGCAAAGCGCAGGCTCCTTATAAATCTCTGAAAGTAAAATTACTTCTTCGGGGTGAATATTAAATTTGCCGTTCTCAATTCTTTCAAGTCTTTCATAGGTTAAAACCTGGTTTCGGGCAGTCGCCTCGTTGCATACCTCTTCACGTGTGAGCCCTTGCTTTTTACGTAATTCCTTATAAATTGTTTCAGCCATATTCGTTCTCCAAACATTTTTTATACTTTAAATATACCACTAATTCCTCTTTAAAGCAATATTTGTTGACATTATAAGTGAAAAATATTAAAATTAAATTATGAATTTCAAGGGGGTGTTTTTATGAGATTATTTGTTGATGATACAAGAGACTTTCCAAACGGCTACCAGTGCTGCAGAGATGCAGATACAGCCATTTTAATGCTTTCTGCAATGAAATTCGAGCACATTTCTTTAGATTACAGTCTTGGTAAGGATAGAAAAACCGGGCTTGATATTTTGATATGGATGAAAGAAAATAACGTATTTGTCCCGGAAATAAACATTCACAGTAATAATATAAAGGGCGTAGAAAAAATGCGCAAATACTGTGATGAAAACTTTCCGAATAGTAAAATAACAGAATATATGTTAGCGAAATGATGAGGTGAATTTATGGCAGCACTTATTGAAAAAGCAAAAACTACAATAACGACTGCAAAAAAATACTGGCACGAGCCGCCTAAGGGTAATTACGTGTCTTACAAAGAGGTTGCTTCGTTAAGCGGGGCAGGCTTTGGTGTTTATTGGGCAACGCTTTTGCCTACGGCAATAGGTCTTAATGCCTCTAACTTTCTTGTGGGCGCTTGCATTGGCTTAAAGCCAATGGATTTACAGATTATGCTTATTGTAGCAAATCTTATAGGTATTCCGTTAGGAATTTTCCGTGGCTGGTATTACGATAATCATAATTTAAAGGGTGGCAAATTTTTACCGTTCATAAAATTGTCGGTAGTGCCAATGGTGCTTGTTTCTACAATTTTTGTGTGGCTTCCGTATGAGCACTTCAGCTACGTTACAAAGGCGGTAGTGGTAGAATTTATGTACCTGCTGTTAAACATCTTTTTGTGCTTTTATAACGAGGGGTATACATATTTTCAACAAATAGTAACTCCAAATGCTCAAGAGCGAACAACGGTTATGAGCATTTCGCAGATTGTTTATTCACTCGCACCAACCATTACAAACTTATTTGTGCCGTTAATAGCAGGGCTTACCTGGGGACTTAATAATATATGGACCTACAGAATTATTTATCCTGTTTTTACCGTAATAGGTATGGTAATAAGCATAATTTTCTTTTCAAGGGTAAAGGAGCGTCTTGTGCTGCCTAAGAAAAAACTTGAGCCCGTAAGAATGCTTGATGCCATAAGAGAGGTAGCAAAAAACAAATATTACTGGATTATTCAGGTGGCAGCTTGGGTAGTCTTTTTAGAAAGTGGCTACGGCGTCGTTTTAGGGTGGTCGTTTGTTTATGGGTTCGGCGGTAAATATGCGGCAAGTTTAGGCTTAGCCAATACCATTATTGGTAATGCGTCGCTTTGGTCAATGCTTTTAGCACCATTCATAATTAAAAAAATGGGTAAACGGAATTTATTAATTACTGCAAATGCCATAAACGTATTCGTTATACTTTCACTTTATTTTGTCTATGATAATCTTATTTTAATTTGCATTGTGTGGTATATTAACAATTTTGTAAATACGTTCTGGAATATAGTTCAGCATAACATTAATGCAGATATGCGTGACTACCACCAGTGGAAAACAGGTGTCAGAGTAGACGGACTTTTTGGACCGCTCGGCATGATTGGTACCTTTATAGGCTTTTTTACAGGTATGTTCTACCCGGCGATATATGAAAGAATGGGACTTTTAGACGATTATAACGTGCTTTATGATGATAATATGAGGAACGGGCTTTTTGAGGTCTTGATTGTTTTTTCAGCGTTAGGCGCATTTTTGAATCTTGTACCGTTTTTCTTCTATAATCTTACGGAAAATAAGCACAGGGCTTACGTGGACGTGCTTAAAATCCGTGCTATGTTTGAGAATTATTCTTTAGGTGTTTTGGAGGACGATGAGCTAAAGGACGTAATGGAAATAATTTTGCAGGCAAAAGCGCTTTTCGGAAAAGCTCCGCTTTCCAAGGATAAAACTGCTCTGAAGCAGGCAAGGAAAATGAGCAGAAAAACTACGGAAGAAAAAGCTTTAAGAAAGCAGGCGATTAAAAAAGCCAAAGCAGAGCTTACAGAGGTTAAGGAAACAAATCTTGCAATTGAAAGAGCTGCTATTATAATGCAGGATTTAGAAAAGTTCACTACAGAGGCGGGCATAAAAGCGTTAGAACAAGCTAAAGAAGATGTAATAAATGGTAGTACGTTCGTTTATGAAGATGCTAAAAATCTGTTGAAAATAGCAAAAAAACTGCCAAGAAAGACTGTTGCTGAAAAAGAAATTCGTGAAGCTGCTGTGAAAAATGCAAGAACAAAAAAGGTTGCTTTTTCACTTGTGCGAAAATATGGTATGGAAAATATAACCGTGCCGGACGCTCGTGAGAAAGAATCAATTTTAAACAGAAAAACCGAGAGCTTTGCAGAGAGTATTGGACAAAGAAGGGCGTTAAGCAAATACCTTAAGAGTGAGTCAATTTACTTAAGAGCGACAAAGCCCTTCAGAGAGGCTGAGAGCTTAATAAAGCAAGCAGAAAACTACACTCATTACGAGAAGCTGGTTGAACGCTACGAATCCCTTACTTGTGGTTGATTTAACATAATATAAGGACGTCAGCTTTTTGCTGACGTCCTTGCTTTTTGTTTTTATATTTGCTCTAAAATATATTGCTTTACGTTTTCTAATTTACTTTTTTTCCACTCGCCGTTTTCTGCTTTTTCGGCAAGCGGGCAAATTATATAAAAGTCCAGCGTTTCACCGGGCACTCTTCCTGTTCTTAACGGTTCTTTAAAATGCTCCTGCCATTCTTCCTCGGTAGCATTTTTAAATCTTTGCGGGTTTAAATAGGTCATTTGCCTTTTTGTTGCAGAAACAAGCATTTTAGCGGAAAGCGGTGCTAATAAATTATACTCTTTCTCTTGCACGTCTACAAAAATTTCAGGAAGCTCGGCTTTAACAACGTGCTCCTCACCGCGAACTATTTTCAAGCCCATAGGCTCAAAGGTGAAGCTGTCCTTTGTAAAATTCAGCTTTATTAAAAGTCCTTTTTCCGTATTGAATTGTGAGCGCTGGTAGTCGGTGTCAAAAATAAAATTACCAAGTGAGTAGAATATGAGCTTATTACCAACGGTTTCGTAATTCATGGGCACGTGAGGGTGGTGTGCCACAACAACGTCGGCACCCATTTCCAAATATTTGTGGTAGCGCTCCCTTGTGTAAGGTGAAGGCAGCGGAGTAAACTCTTCGCCCGCGTGTGCTACAACTATGCACCAACGGCATTTCGCTTTTATTTCATCAATAGATTTTTGAATAGCGTCCAAATCACTCCAGGAATAGCAGCCCGGCGTTGCTTCATCTGCTTTTCTGCAGGCACGTTGGTAGCCTACGCCAAACATACCAATTCCGCCTGCTTCATTTAAAATGACCGGCTTTTTAGCTTCCTCTATATTCATGCCTGCACCAATTGTTTGTGCATTTTCCTGCTTTGCAAGCTCCAGTGTCCTTTTAATGCCGTATTCCTTTGCATCCATAATATGGTTGTTGCAAATATTCCATATATCTGCCTTCATGCTTCTTAAAACCTTAATAGCAGCAGGGTCAATTGTGTGAAGCAGCTGCTGCACTCCATCCTTTGTGGTGTTTTGCTCTACTTCAGCAATAGGTCCCTCTACGTTTGTAATAACGTGGTCGGCGCTGTGCAAAAACTCAAGAATTTCTTTGGACAGTAGCTCGGGGTCATCCCACTTTCCAAACATATATCTGTCAAAGCCTACGTCACCTGTAAAAACTAAAGATGTTTTATCCTTCATAACAAATCCTTTCGTGCTGACTCTCTTTTCAGCTTTATTCTAACACAGAATCAGGCTGTTGTCCATCGTGGGAGAGCCACTTGCATTCGGTGATTTTTAAATTTGTAAACGTTGCCTTAAAGGAGGAGTCCTCCGGGCTGCAGGCGTAAATGCCAAATTGAATTGCTCCGTCACCCTTCCACATATGGCAAATGCGCATCTGCTTGAACGTTAAACCGTCCTCGGAGCATTCAATGCAATAGTCATCCTCGCGTCTGCTGAGGCGGTACCACATAGCTTTAACAGATGCATCTATTTGGGCGGTAGCCCAGTCAGAGTAGCCGTTATTCGTTACAACGCTTCCCAAGTGTTGGAATTTTTCGTTTTCATATTCAATAGAAGCTTTTAGCCAGTTGTCGCTGTCAAGGTACATTACAATTCCGCATTGGTCAAATCTGCGCTTGCTTTCAAATTCTGTTTTTACAGTAAAGGAAAAGTATTTTTCATCTGTTTTCAGCTGTAAAACAGGGGCGTTATCATTTCTGAAATGGTAATACGTCCTTTGCCACAGGTCTGTGTGAGGATTTGTAATTATTTCTATTTTTTCCTCAGTAACAGAATAATCTGCAGGCTCTCTTGTCCATTGTAGTTTATTTACGTCAAAATTCATAACGCCACCTCTTAATATCAAAATAACGGGTTTTTGTTTTGCATTGAACGGGTTTTTGCTATTCAAAGTATTTAGCTATGACAATGAATTTTACATAAAAATTCAGTTGGTAAGCTCTATTATATCTCCTGCAAAAAGCTCTGCTTTAAGTATGCCGTTTTCAATAGTGTAGGGCTTGCTTGCTTTAAGATTTTTTGTTTTTTCATTAAGCTTGATTTTTAAAGTACAGTCGTTTTCTGCAGTAGCCGTAGCAGTCTTTAAAGCTGAATTCTCCCAAGAAATATCGAAGGTGATATTGCCTCTTGCTCTTACACCTTTAACAGCGCCCTTGCGCCATTCGTCGGGTAAAGCGGGTAAAAGCTCGGCAATTCGGCTGTCAGGTGAGCCAAGGTGGCTTTGAACAAGCATCTCCGTAATAGCTGCAACACCGCCAAAGTTACCGTCTATCTGGAATGGGGGATGAATGTCAAAGAGGTTGTTTGCCGTACATTTTTTAAGTAAATATTTAAGGTGGTTGTAGGCATTTTCGGCATCCTTAAGACGGGTGTAGAAGCAAATTGTCCAGGCTCTTGACCAGCCCGTTGAGCCACCACCGTTCTCAATTCGGCGTGCAATGGTCCTTTTTGCTGCTTCGTATATTTCAACATCGTTCTCGTTTATTTGGTCACCCGGGAAAAGCCCGAAAAGGTGCGAGATGTGTCTGTGACCCGGATCGGTTTCCTCATAGTCCTTAATCCATTCGCGTATTGTGCCGTAGCGCTCGCTTATTTCAATAGGCGGAAGCTTTTTGAGCGTCTCTGTAAGGCTTTTTGCAAATGGTTCATCCAGCTTTAACTGTTCGCAGGCGTGAGCTGTGCGGGTAAAGAGGGCGTGAATAATTTGGAAATCTATTGTTGCACCCTCGGTAAACATGCTTTCCTGCTTTTTGCCGTTAGCATCAATATAATAAAACTCGTTTTCGGGAGAGTTGGAGGGTGAGGTAATAAGCTGACCCTTTTCGTTCTCGGTTAAATAGTCCTGCACAAATTCGCAGGAGCCCTTTAAAATGGGGTAAATTTCCTTAAGGTATTCTACGCTGTTTGTGTATTCGTAATGCTCCCAAAGGTTAAGGCAAAGCCAGGGACCTGCCATAGGGAAAAAGCCGCAGTCAACGCTGTCGTGAACACCTGTTCTTCCAAAGGCGTCGGTGGTGTGGTTAATAACCCAGCCTCTTGCATTGAAAAGCTCCTTTGCGGTTTTAGCGCCGAAGTTGCTTACCATTTTCATAAAATGTAAAAACGGTGCAGCCGTTTTGGAAAGGTTTGCACTTTCACTTGGCCAATAGTTCATTTGAAGATTTATGTTGGTATGGAAATCGCTGCCCCACGGCGGGTTGAAGTCGTGGCACCAAATGCCCTGAAGGTTAGCAGGAAGGCGCGCGTTTTTACCTGAGCTTTCAATTAAAAGGTATCTGCCAAAATTGTAGTAAAGCGCAAATAAATCGGGGTCGTATTCATCCCAATGGAGCTCCTTGAGTCTTTGGTTAGTGGTAAGCTTGCTGAATTCTGTTTCCTCTAACTCGAGCAAGGAGGAGCCAAACCATTTTTGGTGTGCTGAAATATGAGCCGCTTTTACACTTTCGTAATCTGCATTTGAAAGAGCTTCTATTGTTTTACTAAGCTTAAGCTTAAAATCAATAGTCTCGTCAATGTCATATTTTTCGGCGTTGTAGTTTGTTTCAAAGGCAGCGTGAATTAAAACGTAGGTTGCATCGGTAACGGTTATTGTGCTGTGGTCGGTAGTTAATTCACCATCCGTTTTAACGCGAAGCCTTGCGCCAAAGGACATACCCTCGCCGCCGTCGCCATAGTAGTGATGGGTGCTGTAGGTAACTCTGCCGTTCATAATAACAGTATCGTTATTTATGCAGGAGCTGTAGGCATCCTGCTTTCTTTTAATGCTTACGTTACAGGAAAACGGCTTTTGGTCGGATTCTACCTTGTAAACAAAGCCGTCATAATCTTCACTTATAAAGCATTCACTTTTAAAGTTTATTTTGCTCTTTGTCCAAAAAATTCGTGTAATAGCCTCACTTAATTCTAATTCCTTACGGTAGCTTGAGTAAGGCGATTTGTCGAAAAAGTCAATAAAAATCTCACCGAAGCTTTCGTAGGAACGCACAACGGGCGGGTCCGATAAAAAGGTCTCTCGGGCAAGCTGAGCAGCCTCTTTGAGCTTTTCCTCACGTATAAGTGAGCGTATTTTTTTAAGCGCTTCGGGTGAAGCGTGGTATTTTTCCTGAATCTGCCTGCCGCTCCAGAGCGATTCCTCGTTTATTTCTATTTGCTCACAATGAGGGTTGCCGTATTGCATTGCACCAATTCTGCCGTTGCCTAAAGGCAAAGCCCACATCCAATCGTTTATAAATTCATCATACCAAAGCTTTGTTGACATATTTTCACAACCTAAACAATATTTTAAAATGATTGTAATTAGTCGAAACGCAGTAGCGTTTCACAAAAGCCGATTTTACCGGCTTTTAGCAAAATTGATTTAAAAAACACAATTTTGCATTACAGTCATTGAAAGGATTGTAGAGGAATTTTCGAAGAAAATTCGATACCAAATATAAGATTTGATATCGAAACAGTGTAATTTACACTGTTTCGACTAACTATAATCGTTATTACATTATACCATTTGGGAAAGAGTGTTTCAACATTATTATAAAGAAATAAGAAAAACAATAAAAATTTGTAAGAGAATCAACTGTTGTAAGGCTGTTGCCTTAATTATTTAAAGTTGTCTATTTACTTTTTTTCTCTCTTTGGTATAATGAATACAGGTAATTTACCATAGGAGGAAAAGCTATGAAAAAATTAAGAATTGCACTTATTGGTAACGGCGGTATTTGCCGTGGAAGCCACGTTGAAAATTATTGTGAGGATGACCGAGTAGAGGTAGTTGCTTTTTGCGATATTATTGAAGAAAGAGCAATTGAGCTTCGTGATGAATATTACCCGGATGCCGCAGTATATACAGACTACAAAGAGCTGCTTAAGGATGAAAGCATTGATGCGGTTGATATTTGTACACCGAACTATTTGCACTCTATAATTGCGGTTGATGCCTTCAAGGCAGGCAAGCACGTTTTGTGCGAAAAGCCGGATGCTATTGACGTTACAGAGGTTCTTAAAATGAAAAATGCCGCTGATGAGGCAGGCAAGGTGCTTATGGTTATAAGAAACAACCGCTTTGCAACAGCTTCGCAGTACGCAAAAAAGTTTGTAGAAGCAGGCAGAATGGGCGAAATTTATTGCGGTCGCTGCGGTTGGCAAAGAAGACGCGGAATACCCGGAAAGGGCGGCTGGTTTACAACAAAGGAACAGTCCGGCGGCGGTCCGCTTATTGACCTTGGCGTTCATATGATAGACCTTGCAGTATGGCTTATGGGTAACCCTACACCTGTTGCGGTCAGCGCAAATACATACACAAAATTTGCCGATAACGACACAAGTGATTCCGAAAACTCAAAATTCGGTGATGCAGATTCAGAGGGCACGTTTGACGTTGAGGACCTTGCAATGGGTATGATTCGTTTTGACAACGGCGCAGTTCTTCAAATAGAATTCAGCTGGGCATCAAACATTAAAGCTGAAAACCGTTTTGTAGAGCTCAGAGGTACAAAAGCAGGTCTAAAATGGCAGGATAACGGAGTAGAATTTTTCACAGAAGAGGACGGACAGCTTCTCGATATTACCCCGACGGGCAACTTAGATACAAACGGACACAAGAAAAACATACGTAATTTCATTGACGTTATTACCGAGGGCGCGGAGCCTGTTTTCAAGCCCTCTCAGGGTGTGGATATGATAAAAATTCTCTGTGCGATTTATGAGTCAGCAGAAAAAGGCAAGGAGATTATTCTCTGATAAAGCAGCCGCGCCAATAACCGAATAAAAATTAAGACTGTCAGCTTTCATTTAAGCTAACAGTCTTTTTGTTTTATAGAAAAAATATTTGTTTTAATCCTTACCGATAACCTTTTTTTGTAACGACCGTTTTCTGCATTCGGGGCACTCCATATATCTGCTTCTGCCAACGTGAGGCGCCATAAACACAGATTTATATTTTGGCACGTATTGGTGGTGACAGTGTTTGCATTCATAAAAGCCTGCAACCTGCTCGATGCGCAACAGGAATGGTATTGCTACCAACAGCGGTACCATGCTTGATAACACTATTACTACTTGTAGCCACTCCTCCATTGGTACGGTTAAGCCTATTATACAACCTAACGCAAGAGGAATACACGCCATTGCACCGGCAAGTGCTTCCATACGGAGCAACCGTTTGTCAGCTTCTTGCTTTTGCTTAACCATTTCAAGCAAATTGTTTTCTAATTCTTTATTGTAATTATCCATTGTAACTACCTCCCCACATAATAAATCATTTACGGTGATGCCAAGAGCATCACACAGCTCGCACATAATGGAAGAATCAGGCATAGATTTTCCCGTTTCCCATTTTGACACCGCTCTGTCGGTGATGTTAAGCTTTTCTGCTAACTGCATTTGAGTCAGGTTTTTCTTTTTTCTGCACTCAGCAATAAATTTTCCGATTTTTACCTGGTCCATAAGCTGCCTCCTTTCGCTTATAGTGTAGAACTTTAAGGACGAAAATTACAGGAACCGTTGGTTGAGTAGGGAGAAATCAACCGTTGGTAGAGTGAAAATTGAACGTGAATTTATACTTAGCAAGTTAATTATACCACACAATATTGGTTGCTACAATAAAAATGTATCAATAGGTGTTTTAAGGTGACACCAACCCAAGAAAAGCATTCTCTTTTCCCGATTGGAATGCTTTTAGTTTTACCCGAATTAACTCACAATCACGCAGCAATTCAACTAACATACACCCTCACCGTATATGCAAAATGTAGAAATTTATCGAAACCTGTAAAAAGTTATGTAGCTTTTCGCACTTTTTGTCATATATAAGTAGAGGGTGGTATAATTTAATTGATTTTAAAGCTTTCAAAGTCCGTTTCATGGTATCGTTTTTTATTGAAAAAAGTAAAAAAATGTATTATAATGTAATTTGTAAAATTATATTCACTTTTGTTATGTGAAGATACAGGAGTTGTAACAATGACAGACGCTCAGCTTAAACAATTGAAAGATGATTTGTGGCATTCAGCAGATATGCTTCGTGCAAGTGCTCACCTTGCAGCGAATAAATACGGACAACCTATTCTTGGTTTGATTTTCCTTCGCTATGCAGATATTCTTTTCAAACAGCACAAGCTTGAAATTGCAGATGAATATCAGCGAAAAATAGGAACTCGTGCAGAAAAAACAATGAAAGAAGTTTCTATTGAAAAATGTGGTTTCTATCTTCCTGAAAGTGCATATTTCGATACAATAAATGATGCTCCAGACGATGCTAACAAAGCAACTCTTGTTAAACAGGCTATGGAAGATATTGAAAAAGAAAATCCAAGCATGGCAGGCGTTCTTCCAAAAGAAGTTTATGGACAACTTGTACCCGAAGAAGAGCCTGAACTTCTTTCAAAAATCATCCGTGTATTTAAGGATATTCCCGAAGATATCGGTATTGACCTTTTCGGTGAAATTTATGAATTTTTCCTTGGCAAATTCGCTTTGCAAGAAGGTAAAGACGGCGGAACATTCTATACCCCTGCAACAGTAGTTCGCTATATGGTTGATGTTATTAAGCCTGAAATAGGTAATAAGCTCTTTTTGGACCCAGCATGTGGTTCGGGCGGTATGTTCGTTCAGGCGGCTCGCTATATGCACAACCACAATGCAACAGCCGAAGATATGATGAAATTTATGTGCTATGGTGTTGAAAAAGAGCCTGACACAGTTAAACTTGCAAAAATGAATCTGCTTCTTAATAATGTTCGCGGTGACATCAGAGAGGCAAACTCTTTCTATGCTGACCCACACAATGCAGTCGGCAGATTTGACTATGTAATGGCAAATCCACCTTTTAACGTTGACGAGGTTGTTTATGAAAAAGTTAAGGATGACCCAAGATTCAATGAGTACGGAATTCCTAAAAACAAATCAAAATCATCAAAGAAAAATTCCGATAAAAAAGAAACTATTCCAAACGCAAACTATCTTTGGATTTCATATTTTGCAACAGCCTTAAACGAAAACGGCAGAGCAGGTCTTGTTATGGCAAACTCTGCTTCTGATGCAGGCAACAGCGAATATGATATAAGAAAAAATCTGATAGAATCAGGAAAGATTAAACAGATGGTAACATTACCTTCAAATATGTTCTCATCCGTTACGCTCCCTGCAACTCTTTGGTTCTTTGATAAATCAAAGGTTGGTACAGAGAGAAAAGATGAAATCCTTTTTGTGGATGCAAGAAATGTATTCACTCAGGTTGACAGAGCTCACCGCAAATTCAGCGATGAACAAATTAAGAACCTTTCAATAATCACTCGTCTTTATGAAGGCGACACAGAGGCTTTTGCAGAGCTTATAAAAGAATATAAAACAAAGCTTGCAGATGCACCTGAAACATCAGACGATAAAGAAGTTTTGACAAAGAGCTATTGGCAAGCACAAATTGATTGGCTTCTTGAACGTTTCCCAGATGGTAAATACCGTGACGTTATCGGTCTTTGCAAGGTTGCAAAGCTTGAGGGTGAAGACGGCATAATCGACCAGGATTATTCACTTAACCCCGGCAGATATGTTGGAGTTGTTATTGAAGATGACGGCATGACTGAAGAAGAATTCAAGGCAGAAATGCTTTCACTAAATGACGAACTTTCAAGGCTTAATGAAGAAGCACATCAAATGGAAATTAAAATCGCAGAAAATTTGAAGGGAATGTTCAATGAATAAAATCAGAAAAATTCACGTTGTTACAAAAACACTATGGCAAATGTTTTTAATGTTGTTGGAAATAGCTGTTATTGTCGGCGGATTAACTTTTTTGAGTTCTTTATTTTGGAAAGTAGAAAATGGATTAGATATTCTTGAACGGATAGGTTTGTTTTATAGCTTCTATCAGATTGCTGCATATATCATACTTTCGACTTGGAATGATATAAAAGCTGACGAATATCTTGCATTAAAAAACGTAGCTTCAATTGCACTTAAAGCTTGTGAACACAAAGACAACGAATGGAAGAATATAGCGATAAAACAAATTGATAAGCAACTCGACAGTGGAACATTTAATGATACTATTGTAAGAGATAATTACAATACATTAAAATTATGCATAGATACAAATACTATAAAAAATATTGAGTATATGATTATTTGGGCAGAACACTGTGCAGATGAAAGCAAATTACAATGGAAATTTTCATTTTTGTTGAGGATTTTTAAGTAATGTTTTGAGGTGTAATCATGAGCAAAATATATAAATTAGGTGATTTGGCTGAAATAGGTAGAGGCTCATCTCCTCGACCAATAACAGATCAACGATATTTTATAAATGGAGATATTCCTTGGATAAAGATTGCGGATGCAACTTCTACAGGTAAATATATTTATGAAACTAGAGAGCACGTTAATGAATATGGTGCATCTTTTAGTAGAAAATTGAAACCAAATACATTAATTATTGCGGCAAGTGGAACGCTTGGATTTCCGAAGTTTTTAGGGTGTGAAGGGTGTATACATGACGGTTGGATGTATTTTAGTGACATAAAAGCAGATTTAATTGAACCAAATTATTTGTATTACAGTTTAATTACTTTAAGGAATTATTACAACAATCTTTCTTATGGAGCTGCTATACAAAACATTAACACGCCTATCGTTAAGAAGACAAAAATTGAATTACCCACTCTTGATGAACAGGAAAAGGTAGCAGATATTCTTTCTACCTATGATAATTTAATTGAAAATAACAATCGCAGGATTGCACTTTTAGAAAAAGCAGCACAAGAACTTTACAAAGAATGGTTTGTCCGCTTCCGTTTTCCAGGTTATGAATCTGCAGAATTTGAAAATGGTATTCCTAAAGGTTGGGGAATAAAGAAAATTGGTGAAATAGCTCGTGTAAAATCCGGATATGCTTTCAAGAGTGATTGGTGGACTGATGAAGGTATCTCTGTAATTAAAATCAAAGATATCCAAAACAATACAATCGATTTTACCGATTTATCAAGAGTTTCCGAAGAAAACTCATTAAACGCCAAACAATTTTTCGTTACTGCAGGAGATTTGCTCATTGCGATGACAGGTGCAACTATTGGCAAATTGGCAATTGTGCCACATTCATCAGAAAAACTCGTTGTTAATCAGCGTGTTGGTAAATTCTTTTGTGGTAAACAACCCATATTGAATATTGGTTTTTTGTATTTCACATTACAGCAAACTTGGGTTCAAGAGTTAATAGCTATGATAGCTGGTAGTAATGCTGCTCAACCCAATATTAGCCCGTTTGATATAGAAAAAATAAAGGTGTTATACAACGAAAAAATCGTTGAAAACTTCAATAATGTAGTATCTAAATATATCGAACAAATACTGTTGTTAATCAAAAAAAATCAAAACCTTATTAAACAGCGTGACTTATTATTACCCCGCCTTATGAGTGGTAAATTGGAGGTGTAAAAGTGGAAAGAAAAAATCTTTCTCAAATCTTAAAAGATGCAAAAATTGATTATAAAAGAGAATACAGTCGATTATATGAGTTGTTTTATGAAACTGAAATCGATTCTATGAGAAATGTTCTTCGAGATGCTTGTGCAGCAAATTTTTGGAATATACCAATAAGAGGAACTTGTCTTTCGTTAGATGATTTTGATGATTTTTATGAAATAAATTTTGAGAAAAAACCGGAAAACTTTGATTTGAATTATCTATTGAATTTCTGTGAATATACATATAATCTTGTTGTTTATACAACCTTTAGTTCTTGGGGCTATGTGATTCAAAATCCACGCGATATGTTTTGGAATCAGATGAATAGGGTTGTTGATTTGATCGGATATATGTTTACAACAACTGATAATGGTGTGTCCATCATTGTACCAAAAGATCAAGCAGCAATTACGGTTGCGGAAACGCTTGATAAGAATTTATCCTATAGGGTTATAGAATATAACCACAAGTCTATGAAAGGTAATCTTGATAAGAAAAAGAATATATTGGTTCTGTTAGCCGACAAGTTGGAGCCCAACAGAAAGAAACTCAAACAAATAAATTCCAAAATGGAAGATCACTTATATTTTTTATTCAACAACATTAACATACGTCACAATAACTTGGAACAGGGTTCAAAAGAATATCAAAAATATATCGCTGATATGAGCAAAGAAGAACTTGAGAAATGGTACGATGAAACGTATCAATTGTGTTTATTAGCCTTTCTTGAATTGGATAATATACAGCGAAAAGAAAAAATAGAAAAGTTAAAAATAGATATAAATTCATAAATGGTAATAAAACATGATTCTTGATGGGTATTGGAAAAAAGAATTAATCCAAAACGCAAAAAAACTTTGCTTTTGGTGTAAGTGTTCAAAAATTTATCCTTCTTATGCAGAACATCAAATCAATAAAATGGTTTTATATTCTGCGGTTGTTATGAGAAAATTGTTTGAAGATGAAAAACACGCTGAAACCACAATAAACAAGGTTGATATGCCGATGCCAGCTTTGAAACTTCTTGAATATAAAGTTAAAGTATTGGTATATCCTTTTTCAGGCGATGAAGAGTTTATTATTGAAAATGTTATTCCTGGAAATTATGACTGCAAAAATGCTGTTATTGAAGAAATTGAATTAAACAAACTTTGTAACCAGATTATTCATTCATACGTTTGGTCGATTGCATATTCAAAACAATCAAAAAAATTAAATGGTATGCTTTTTGCTTCTGACAAGGCTAAAACAAAGGAATTATATTTACTTGAACTAAACGAATTTATTAAAGCAATAAATTTTTGTGTAGAAAACGGAAATATATAAAATTGGAGGTCATTATGGCTAATTTTATTACGGAAGATATGATTGAACAGGCTATACTAAAAAAGTTAGGAGAGCCTGAATTCGGGTACGATATCGTTATATGCGATGCTTCACCTGATAAAAAAGAAGATTTAAATGATGGAACAGGACGCTCTGAGAAAACAGAGTGTGTTTTGCCATGTATTTTAGAAGAATCACTATGTCGTATCAATCCAGGTATACCTTCCGATAAAATCCAATCCGTAATAAAAGATTTAACTGCCGATTTCTCCGATTCTGACCTTGTATCAAAAAACTATGAGCTCTATAACAAAATTCGTAACTATATAAAAATACCACTTATAAAGAATGGTAAAGAAGATTTTGCTTTCGTTAAGTTAATTGATTTTGATAATCCTCAGAACAACACATTCACCGCTGTTTCTCAAATGTGGATTAAAGGTCGGTATAATTGGCGCAGACCTGACGTAATTATCTTTGTTAATGGTTTACCGCTTGTATTTATTGAGCTTAAGAATGGTATTGTTAAGGTTGAAGAAGCATATCAGAAGAACTTGAAAAGTTATATTAAAGATATTCCCAACCTCTTTGCATTCAATCAGATTTGTGTTCTTTCAAACGGATTTGAAACACGTCTTGGTGCTTTCAATGCTACTTACGACTATTTCTTTGAGTGGCTCAAGCAAAAAGAAGGAGAAAGACTTGACCGAAAATCAATCAGCGAAAGTGGTATTTCTGCTGAGTATTTTGTTGATGGTCTTTTACATAAAGATACACTTATTGATTACATTGAAAACTTCATACTCTTTGAAAATAAATCTATTAAAATCATAGCTAAAAATCACCAATTCCTTGGTGTAAATAACCTTATGGAATCCGTTCATAACCGAAAAGAATTGAACGGTAAATTAGGTGTGTTCTGGCATACTCAGGGTTCAGGTAAAAGCTATTCAATGGTTATGTTTGCCCGTAAGGTGCGCCGTAAAGTTGAAGGCAACTTTACATTCCTTGTAATTACAGACAGAGATGACCTTGATACACAGATTTATAAAAACTTTGTTCGTACTGAGGTTGTTGGAAACAAGGAAGAATGTCAGCCTAAAAACGGACAACAGCTTCGTGAATATTTGCAGACAAATAAGTCTTTCATATTCACGCTCATACATAAATTTCGTTATGACAAAACAAAGAAATACCCTGTGCTTACAACTCGTGATGATATTATTGTTATGGTTGATGAAGCACATAGAACACAATACAAAGACCTTGCAGAGAATATGAGAACTGCGTTGCCAAATGCAAACTTTATTGCATTTACAGGCACACCTTTACTTGGTGCAAAACGCCTTACAAATCAATGGTTCGGTGATTATGTATCTGAATACAACTTTGCACAATCGGTAGAAGATGGTTCAACTGTACCACTTTTCTATTCACGTCGTGTACCTGAAGTTGGTTTGCAAAACGATTTTCTTGACGATGATGTTGTTGATATCATTGAAGACGAAAACCTTAATGAAGCAGAAACACGTCTTCTTGAAAATTCAGCATCACGAATACTTGAAGTTATCAAGCGAGAAGACAGACTTGATAAAATCGCAAAGGATATTGCTCATCATTTCCCACGTCGTGGATTCCTAGGCAAAGGTATGGTTGTATCTGTTGATAAATTCACCGCAGTTAAAATGTATGACAAGGTACAACATTATTGGGCAGAAGAGAAAAAGACTCTTGTTGCAGAAAGAAACAAAGCACCTAACAAAGAAGAACGCGATAAAATTACTGCAATTATAAACTACATGGATTCTGTTGAAATGGCTGTTATTATCTCTGAAGATGCAGACGAAGACAAAAAGTTTGCAGACCAAGGGTTAAGTATTGCAGCTCATAGAGCAAAAATGAACGAAATAAAAGATGGTTTTGATATTGAAGATAGGTTTAAAAATCCAAAAGACCCCTTGCAACTTGTTTTTGTATGTGCAATGTGGCTTACAGGATTTGACGTTAAAAACCTTTCAACTTTATATCTTGATAAGCCAATGAAAGGTCATACCTTAATGCAAGCTATTGCACGTGCTAACCGTGTCTATCCCGAAAAGCCTTGCGGAATTATTGTTGACTATGTGAATGTGTTTAAATATATGCAGAGAGCTCTCAGCCAGTATGCAACCGGTGATGATGGTGACGAATACCCTGCAAAAGATATTGACAGATTAGTTGAACTCATTGACGAAACTATAGAAGAAACAGACAACTTCCTCAAATCTATAACTGTTGACTTAGATGAAATTCTTTCAGGTGACGATACATTTGATAAAATGGAAGAACTTCGTAAAGCGTATGACATTATTGTTGCCAACGATGACAATAAGCAGAAATTCAAGGTTTTATCAAATACATTAATGAATTTACACGATGCATCAAAGCCTGAGATTTTTGAATTGCGTTGGCATAATGAAAAATTCGGTCCGATTGCATATATTCATGGTTTAATGTATCAGCAAATAGATGACGAAAAAATCAAACGTGCAAGGCTTAAAATGGGACAAGTTCTTGACAGTAGCATCATATCCCAAAAAGCTGAAGATAACGACGAAGGTTATGTAATCCACGGAACAAAAGTAATAGATTTATCTAAGCTTGATGTTGATGAATTGAAAAAAGAAATAAAAACTGCTCCATATAAAGCGGTTGAAATTGACGATTTGAAGTTATTTATTGATACTGCACTTCAACAAATGATAGACAAAAACTGCACACGTGATAAATTCTCAATTCGTTTTAAGAACATAGTTGACCGTTATAATGCCGGTGGTTCTGAAAATGAAGACTATTACGAGCAACTTTTACAGTTGATTGAAGATTTGAAAAAAGAATCAGAAAGACCAAATCTAATGGGTCTTTCTGAAGAAGAACTTGAAATTTACGATTTGCTTATAAAGGGGAAAAATCTTACCAAATCAGAAGAACAGAAAGTTATTCTTTCTGCGAAAAACTTGTTTAAGAAGTTAAGTGAAAACCGAAACAATCTGTTCGTTGCTGATTGGTATAAAGATGAACAACCAAAAGCAAAAGTTAAAGATGCAATTATGGAAGCACTTGATGCTGACCTTCCCGAAAGCTATGACAAAGAAGTTTTCGTTGTGAAAACTGACTTGCTTCTTAACCATTTTATCGACATGGCTGTTCAAGGCTATGGTTGGGTCGGCGTTGCGTAAAATAGGAGGATAAAACAATAAAAATATACACAACACTAGCTACAATTTTTTGGCTCATTAGGCAATTTGCAATACCTAATCCATTTGAAGCGTTAGGCGAAGGTATTGTTATTTCATTAGGTGACGTACCCTTTACATTAACTCCCGAAATATTAAATTTGATTGCTGACCCAATTATATTTTCTGTTACATTCGGAATTGTTGGTTTGTATTACATAAAAGGTTCTGCACCAGCATTAGGAAGTTTTCTATATATGCTTTTTTATTGTGTACACATAGTACTTTTATATTGGGTTTTATCTGTGTATCCAACAGTATGGCAAATGGTGCTTATTGGGTGTTTATATGTAGCATTACATATTAGCGCATTGATAATAAAATGGAAGAAGTGTTAAATACAACATAAATATAATAGGAGTAATAAATGTTAAAAAAATTAACTTTAAAGAATTATAGGTGTTTTGAGAATAGTATTTTCCCTTTTAGAGATACATCTATTCTAGTAGGAAGCAATAACGCAGGTAAATCCACTATTATAGAAGCATTAAGAATTGTTTCAGTTGTTGCATTAAAATATAAAAACTCAAACTATATAGTGCCACCTAAAGAACTTGGTGAAAAAGCGAATGCAAAAGGAATTAAATTAAATTTAGAAAATTTAAAGATAGATTTTAGATCAGTTGTACATAAATATAACGAAGATGAAGGAGTTAACGCTGAAATACATGCTTTGTTTGATGGCGATATTAGCGTCAAGATTATATTGAATTCACAAGTTCAATTTGCTTTTATTTATAATAAAAAAGATATGATTACATCTCGCTCACAAGCCACAAAGATGAAAAATCTTTTGCTGTACACAATGCCGCAAATTGGTCTAATAAGAGAAGACGAACAGCTTTTGAGTATTGAAACAGTTAAAAAGAATATGGAAACCAGATTATCATCCAGACACTTCCGAAATCAAATATATCAATTCAAAAAGGATCATTTTGAAGAGTTTAAGGATTTTGCTGAATCGACTTGGAAAGGTTTGAGGATAACTGATTTCGGATACGACACTAACGAAAATAAACTATCGTTACTCGTGTATGATTCTGGTTTTGCTGCCGAAGTAGGATTAATGGGTAGCGGTTTACAAATGTGGTTGCAAATAATGTGGTTTATCAGTAGATGCGATAAAAATAGTACTATTGTTTTAGATGAACCAGATGTGTATATGCATCCGGATTTACAACTTAAAATATTAAAACTCGTGCAAAATAAATTTCCACAGGTAATTATAGCAACACACTCAGTCGAAATTATTTCATCTGTAGACTCAAGAAATATTGGCGTGATAGATAAAAGTTCACGAAAAATGAGGTATTCTAATGATTATAAAGCTGTGCAAACTATCATTAACAATTTAGGAAGTGAATTTAATTTATCTTTGGCAAGACTAGGCAATGCAAAAAAATGTATCTTTGTTGAAGGTAAGGATATGAAAATTTTAGATAAATTTTATAACATTATAAATCCAAATGCGAATTCAAAACTATCTGAACTACCTTGTGTGGCTTTGGGTGGATGGTCAAGATTCAATGAAGCTTTAGGTGCGTCAAGACTTTTTTTTGAAGAATCTAGTGGCGAAATAAAAACTTATTGCGTACTTGATAGAGATTATCACACGCAAGAGGAAATTGATGATTTGTACTCTAAAGCACAAGAAAACCACCTTGAATTACATGTGTGGGATAAAAAAGAATTGGAAAATTACATCTTAACACCTAGAAGTATTTTTAAATTAACTGGTTTGAACGATAATCTGTTTGAATCTTTCTGCGATGATTTGTTCAAGTTGTTGGATAACTTAAAAGACTCAACTCAAGAAAGCATGTTAAACCATTACGAAACCGTATATAAAGGAATGCAAGCTGGAACAATTTTATCAAGATATGTTAACCCTATTCTTAATGAACGATGGAAAACTCTAGAAGGTAGGCTTTCTATTTGCAACGGAAAAGAGATAATTAGTTTAATAAACAGTTACATACAAAACAGGTATCATAGGACATCATCTCGTGAAAAACTAATTTCAAAATTAAGTGTTTCAGATGTTTCTGAGGAAATGAAAGATGTAATAGCAATGCTGGCAAGTTAGTACTGGACTTCTGCAATCTTCTGTGGTATATGTTTGTGTTGCAGAAAAAAGGTGCAACATATTAAACGTACATAAAGTGTAATCTTTCCGTGACGGTGAAATTAAAACCATAGGAACAGATATTGATGAAATCCTTCCGGCTATGTCTCGCTTCGGCGGTGGTAACAGAGCTGAAAAGAAAGAAACGGTTATTGAAAAGCTCAAAATTTTCTTTGAAAGATTTTTTGGGATAAGTTAAGCATGGTGAAATGATGTTAAACAATGAACTTATAATCGCAATTATCGCTACACCTGCAGGAGAAAAAATTTTATACACATAAGGCAAATGCAAAGAGCTGGCAAAATGCCGGCTCTTTCTGTTTTAGTCAAACAAACCGAAAAACGTTTACTCAAAGCATTTAATTACGTCGGAGCCTTGTTCTGATGCAACGTTCATTTGAAGTAAAAATGAATGAAAGGAGTTTTTGCTATACACATTTAATTACAATCAAACGCATAGCGTTTCCGAAATTCTCAACTCTCAATTCTCAACTCTCTATTCTCAATTTTCAAGCCGTAAGGCTTCCAAAATTGTGCATTGTGAATTGTGAATTATGAATTAAAAAATAGCAACATTCCTATTGACATTGCTGAACTGAAGTCATATAATAGCAACGTTACTAAAATAGAGGTATTATATAAATGGCGAAAAGAAAAATTATTAACACAAAATTAGAAATACTACAATGCTCAATGGAGCTTTTTTTAGAAAAGGGTTACACGGCTTCTTACGTTACTACTATAGCCCAAAAGCTCGGTATAAGCACGGGTAATTTAACCTTTTATTTTCCCACAAAAGAGCATTTGTTAGCAGAGCTTGTCAGAGAGCTTTGTGTGTTTCAGTGGCAGATTATGGAGAAAGTAACAACCGATGGAAAAAGCTCGTTCTTAGCTTACCTTCTGGAGTTAGCAACTATTGCCTCGGTGTGCGATGAAAACCCTGTTGCAAAGGATTTTTATATTTCAGCTTACACTCATTCGTTGCCACTAAAAATTATTCGTGAAAGTGATACACAAAAAACTAAAACAGTGTTTTCAGAGTATTGCAAGGGTTGGTCAGAAGCCGATTTTATAATTGCAGAAAATATTGTTTCCGGTATTGAGTACTCTATGCTCGTAACAGAAGATACTGCAGAAGTATCTTTAGAAAAACGAATTAAGAGTAGTCTCGACGTTATTATGAAAATATATGACGTTCCTTTTGATGTAAGAAGCTCGTTACTGCAAAGCGTACTCAGTATGGATTACAGAGAAATAGGTCGAAATATATTAAATGAGTTTTGCATATATGTTGATGAAAAAAACAAGGCTCAGTTAGAAAAAATAGCAAAATAAATTTTAAAATACAGATTAAATCATAAGGGAGTAAATTTTTATGAAAAGAACGTTATGTTTATTTTTAGCATTGATTCTTGCAGTCGGCATTTGCTTCAGTGCCCCTGTAACAATTACTGCTTCGGCGGCAGAGGCAGTTAGTGGCACTTGTGGTGCGAGTACAAATACTGGTGGCGAAAGCAGTGTTACTTGGGCTTATGATTCTGTCACAACTACCTTAACAATCTCTGGTTCAGGTGCTATGGCTGATTACACAGGTTATGATATGCCTTGGTATAACTACCAAAGCAATATAAAAGAGGTTGTTATTGAAAATGGTGTGACAACAATTGGTAATATTGCTTTTTCTAATTGCACATCCCTTATAATAGTAACAATTCCAAGCAGTGTAACAACAATTGCTGGAAATGCTTTTGAGGGTTGCGATGCTATTACTATTGTAAACGTGCCTTGTATTTGGGAAGGTGAAACAGCAGGTGGAAAAACTGTAACAAAACACCACGACTACAACGATGAGAATATCTGTACAAAATGCGGAAATCCGGGTGCGTGGTTCACTGGAACGAAAGTCAATGATGATTTTTCAGTGACATTCTTCGTTGAGTGTGACGACCATTACTTTGTGCCTTGGGATCAGCTACAGATAGAAGTATATAATGGCGATCAGTTAGTTGAGGGGCTTGGTAATATCGCTTATGATGTCCAACAGGGCTACTACGCTACTATGACGGAGCTTAATCCGGACTGCAAGGGGATCACGCTAACTGCGGATCTCATAATACGTGGTTATTATAATGGACACGAAAAAACAAGTACTACAGTGGAGGTTAAAAATCCTAATAACCACACTGGCGGTACGGCAACCTGCACCGAAAAGGCAGTTTGCGACACCTGCGGCGTAAGTTATGGCGAAGTGGACACCACCAACCACGATTCCTCCGTGGAATGTGTAAACGGCTTCTGTCCCAACGGCTGCTATGAGCCTGCGACCTTAAACGCAGAGGGCTACTACGAGATTGACAACGCAGGCAAGCTCTTCTGGTTTGCAAACCATGTAAACACCGTGGACAGAACGGCAAGCGCGGTGCTTGTGGCTGACATCGACCTTGAAGACAAGCCCTGGACACCCATCGGCGAGACCGGCGAGGAGAACAACAATTTCTGCGGTGTCTTTGACGGACAGGGATACACCATCAGGGGTCTGAACGTGGAAGGTTCCGAAAACGGCGTTGGCTTCTTCGGTGAGGTTAGAACTGGTACGGTTAAGAACTTCACCATCTACGGCAATGTGGTCGTGAACACCGAGGTCAATTACGTTGGTGGTGTCATCGGCTCCATTTGCGGCCTCAACAGCACCGATCACGGACTTGAGCGCAACGGTGCGGTCATTCAGAATATCACCTCCTTCGTGAATGTTACCGCAAAGGCCCATGGCATCGGTATGATCGGCGGCTTTGTGGGATACGCAAACCACCAGAGCCTGATCGAACAATGCGCCTGGTACGGCACCTTCGATGCAGGCGAGTACCGTGTGGTCTCCGGTGCGGGCGGGTTTATCGGCAAGATCCAAGAGAACACCAGTGAAGTTACCATCCGCAACTGCGGCGCATACGGCACCATCAAGACGGGTTACGAAAAGAACAGTTATAATAACTACACAACCATTTATATGGGCGGTTTCCTGAGCTTCTCCAACATGGGCGCACAGACTACCCTTGAAAACTGCCTGTTTGCAGGAAAGTTCGAAAAGGGAGAGAATCTGACCGATCAGGCGTTTCTTGGCGCATTTGGTACGCTTCGGAGTGTTAAAGCAATCAAGAATTGCTATTACCTCGGTGATGACGGTCTTGAGGCTGTACACAGCGATTCGGATCTGAAACCTGGGAGTGATAACGTAGAGATCACAAGTGTAACCGGGGAAGAGCTCAGGAACAACACGATTGCCAGTCAGCTGGGTGATCACTGGATGCAGGACGTCCATTATCCCATCCCCAAGGACACGAAGGCGCATGGTGATAGTGCAACCTACACCTACACCGACAACGGCGACGGCACGCACGATAAGGTCTGCAACGAGTGCGGTTATGTGGAAGTGGATAATGAAGCACACACCTACGAAAATGGTAAATGTACAGCTGAGGGTTGTGGCTATGCTTGTACTCACGAAGAAGGCGAAAATGGTCTTTGTGCAGTTTGTAAGTCAACAAGTGGCAGTTGTGGCGAAAACGTTACTTGGGTTTATGATTCAACAACAACAACCTTAACAATTTCAGGCACAGGTGCTATGGCAGATTACACAGGTTATGATGATACGCCTTGGTATAACTACCACGACGATATAACAAAGGTTGTTATTGAAAATGGTGTGACAACAATTGGTAAATTTGCTTTTGATTATTGCGGCTTCCTTACATCAGTAACTATTCCAGAAAGTGTAACATCTATTGGTGATTTTGCTTTTGCGGATTGTACATCACTTGCAGCAGTAACAATCCCTGATAGTATAACAACAATTGGTGCTGGTGCATTTTATTTTTGCATTAAACTTATATCAATAACAATTCCAGAAAGTGTAACAACAATTAGTAATTCTGCTTTTTATAGTTGCACAGCTCTTACATCAATAGAAGTTGATGTAAATAATAGCACTTATTTAAGCGATGATAACGGTGTTCTTTTTAATAAAGATAAAACCGAATTAATTTGTTACCCAGTAGGAAAAACTGCGACAAGTTATACTATTCCAGATGGTGTAAAAAGTATTGGTGATATAGCTTTTTATGATTGCACATCACTTACAACAATAGAAATTCCAGACAGTGTAACAACAATTGGTAGTTATGCTTTTAATGGTTGCACAGCACTCGCGTCAGTAACAATTCCAGACAGTGTAGAAACAATTGGCTCTCAAGCTTTTTCTTATTGCACGTCTCTTACAACAGTAAGCGCACCTTGTAGTTGGAATGAAAAACCATTATACACTTTTGAAGATGGGGTAAAAGTAGTTATTCCAAAACACACAATCGAAAATAATAATTGCACAGTGTGTAAAGGCAGTAAATGTGGTGCAACCGAAAGCGACACAGTTACTTGGGTTTACGACGAAGGTACATTGTACATAAATGGCACAGGTGCTATGGTGGGGGATTATGATGGTTCTAATATGCCTTGGTATAGTTACCAAGATAAAATAACAAAGATTATTATTGAAAATGGCGTAACAACAATTGGTATGTCTGCTTTTAGTGGTTGTGATAATCTTACATCAGTAACTATTCCAAAAAGTGTAACAACAATTGGTATGTCTGCTTTTAGTGGTTGTGGACTTACATCAGTAACAATTCCAGACGGTGTAACAACAATTGGTGAGTCTGCTTTTTATGGTTGCTCTAAACTTACATCAGTAACAATTGGTAACGGTGAAACAAAAATTTATGATTATGCTTTTGATGGTTGCGATGCTCTTACTACTGTAAACGTACCTTGTGATTGGGATACAGAAAACCCTCCTTATGCATTTGCTGAGAATGTACTTAAAAAATGTCATAATATTGTTATTGACGAAGCAAAAGCACCAACTTGCGAAGCTATCGGTTGGGATGCTTACGAACACTGCACAGCTTGTGACTACACAACATACAAAGAAAAAGCAAAGTTAGGTCACGATAAAGTATCACATTCTGCAAAATCTGCAACTTGTGAAGCTATTGGCTGGTATGCTTACGATACTTGCTCAAGATGTGATTACACAACATATAAAGAAATCGCAAAATTAGGTCACGATATAGTATCACATTCTGCAAAATCTGCAACTTGTGAAGCTATTGGCTGGTATGCTTACGATACTTGCTCAAGATGTGACTACACAACATATAAAGAAATCGCAAAATTAGGTCACGATATAGTAATTGATAAAGCAGTAGCACCAACCTGTACAAAAACAGGTCTTACAGAAGGCTCACATTGTACTCGTTGTGATGATAAAACAGTAGCACAACAGACAATTGCTAAAAAGGCTCACACAGAAGTAACTGTAACCGGCAAAGCAGCAACTTGTACAGCTACTGGTCTTACAGACGGTAAAAAATGCTCTGTATGTGGTGTGACAACAGTAGAGCAGAAAGAAATTGCCGCGCTTGGTCACGCCTATGCAAAAGACTTTACAACAGATAAAGAACCAACATATACAGAAGCTGGTTCAAAATCAAAGCATTGTAGCAGATGTGATGCTAAAACAGAAGTAACTGCAATTGCTAAAAAGGTTTTGGCTACACCAACTGTTTCATTTACACCAACTGCAAAAGGTTTTGAAATTAACTGGAATAAGGTGGAAGGTGCCCAAAGCTATATTGTATATAAGAAAACATACAACGCAAGCACTAAAAAATGGTCCGGTTGGTCAAGACTTAAATCAGGTGTAACATCTACAAGTTGTACAGATACAAGTGTAAAACTTGGTTCTTATTATAAATATACTGTAAAAGCAGTTAACGGCAAGGAAACAAGTACATTTATTACTCTTAATGGTAAAAAGTATAATGTGACTCCTGATGTTAAAGTAGCAGTAGCATCAAATGGTATCAAGGTTAGTTGGAGTACTGCCGCAAATGCAACAGGCTACAGAGTTTACAGTTCAACATACAACACCAAAACTAAAAAGTGGAGTGGTTGGACTAACAGAGGTACAACTAAAGCAAATGCAACAAGCTGGGTAGATAAATCTGTAAAGAGCGGTACTAAATACAGATATACCGTAAAAGCGATGAATGATAAAGTAGGTAGCGCTTACAACAAAGATGGTGCAGCGACACTTTATCTTGCACAACCAACAGTAAAAATTGCAAATAACGCAAGTGGTGTAAAGCTTTCTTGGAACAAAATTGCAGGTGCAACAGGTTATACAGTTTATCGCTCAGAACTTTCAAACGGTAAATGGACTTCCTGGAAAAATATGGGTACAATCAAGAAGAACTCAACAGTTTCATGGGTTGACAAATCTGTAAAGAGTGGTACACAATACCGCTACACAGTAAGAGCAATCAATGGTAGTGTCAAGAGTACCTATAAAGCATCAAATATATTACTTTACCTCGCACAACCGACAACAACAGTAAAAGCAGTAAGTAACGGAATAAATGTTGCATGGAGTCAGTGCGAAGGTGCAACAGGCTACACAGTATATCGTTCAGAATACAACACAAAGACTAAAAAATGGTCAGGTTGGAAAAGTATGGGTACTGCAAAGTCAGATAAAAAATCTTGGACAGATAAATCTGCAAAGAAAGGTGTTATTTATAAATACACCGTTCGTTCAGTTAATGCTGATACAGGTGCCAAGAGTTCCTATGTTGCAAGTAAAAATGTTAAAAGATAATTATTAAAATTAAAATAATCTGCCGGTTCAGGTGAATGAATTGGCAGATTGTTTTTATTGAAAAAGCAGTTGAAAATATATGATTTTCAACTGCTTTTTGGTCGGAGTGAGGTGATTCGTGGGGCGGTGCCCACAAATTTGCTGTGCAAATCGCGTTAGTAGGTTGCAAATCAACATTTGACATGATATAATTAACAAGAAAGGAAGGTAATGCAAATGGAGTGCCCTAAATGTGGATTTGAAACAGAAAATACTTTTTGTGGTAATTGTGGGAACCAGTTAATTATAAAAGAAAACCCAGCTAAGAATGAGGTCCAAGTGCAGACACCACATACTTATGTAAAAGAAAATGCAGTCAATGAAAAAAAGATGCGACCATGTAAAACTTGTGGGTATGTGATTTCTAAAAAAGCCAAAAGATGTCCTAATTGTGGTGATAAAAACAGGCGTCCATTCCAAAACACAGGATGTTTTAAATTTGTTTTAGCATTTTTTATAATAATTGGGCTAATTAGTGGTATAGGAAAATTATCTTCATTATATAGAGAAGTTAATGCGGATAAGCAATATGAAGAATTTATTTTGTATGTTAGGGAAAATGGAGTTTATAGCAATGGTGAACATACCATACATATTGATGTGAGTGAAGTGTATTATAAGAACTCGGGTTCTAATAATTCGAATACGACTGCAACAGCAACAATTACAGTCAACTCAAGTGATACTATAATTCTTAAACATCAAGGAAACGAAACGAATAGTCCAAAGTCTTTTAATGAGATAATAATTACAAAAGATAGTGAAGTTATCAAAACCAAATCTCAAAATATATCAGATATAGGTACAACAACAAGAACTGCAGATATTGATTTTGGTTTCACTCGAAATGGTTTTATTAAATCATTTTATTCTTCGAATTCACCTTTTGGTGTTGAAAATAGTGAGGCTATGCACAAGGGATATATAGATTTAACTCTTGACTATGTTAGGTTATATCTTACAGTTGAAAAAGCACCAGTCTCATTATCTGATATTGGATTTGAGAATTATTGATAAAGTTTATGGCTAAAATAAAGCTTATGGAGTTGTACA
>JAZNET010000014.1:0-45913 GCA_045588735.1 Acutalibacteraceae bacterium
TAAGTGTTTTTAATATTATGTTTAAAAATATTTTAAATAAAAGTTCTATTTCAGGACAAGTGTAAATAAAATTTTTTAGAAGGCAAAGGAAGGGACTTGAGAAAATGCAGGATTTTTTAAACGCTGTTTCACTTTTACCAAAGGACGTAGAGGAGCTGCTTTTGAGCCTTAACAAGGATTTTATGTGCAAGGTGAACGAAATTCGCTTCAGGAGTAATAAGCCTGTAACGCTTAACACAAGGGAGGGTGTTTTTTATTGCACAAAAAGCGGCAGGGCAACCATAAGCTTTAACGATGACCTGTATTTTACAGATGACAGAAAAATACAGGAGATAGTTTTTTCTCTTTCGCGCCGTTCCATTCATACCTATCAGGATATGTTGGCAAGAGGCTATTTACCGCTGAAAAACGGTTGTAAGGCAGGTGTTGCAGGGTGCGCAGTAATAAAAAACGGAGCTGTGTATTCAGTTAATTCATTTAGTAGTGTTAATATAAGAGTTTCACGGGATTTTTACGGCTGTGCAAAGGAAGTATATGACGCGGTGGGAGGAAATGGCAGTTCTTTCCTTTTGGTAGGACAGCCGCTTTCGGGGAAAACAACGCTTTTAAGAGATTTGTGTAGACTTTACGCCGGTGAAAGGTCGTTTGAGCCTAAAAAAATAGTGATTGTTGACGAAAGGGACGAAATTGCATCTAAATCCTTTGGTGGTGGAGTTGATGTGGGAGTTCACACTGATGTTTTGTCGCTTTATCCCAAGCAAGTGGGAATAGATATCGCGTTAAGGACGCTTTCTCCTGATATTATTGTTTTAGATGAAATAGGTCTTGAGGATGAGGTTGAAGCAATGCTTGCAGGAATGAACAGCGGTGTAAACTTTATAGCAACGGCGCACGGGTCAAGCTTTTCAGAGGTGCTTGCAAGACCGAATATTAAAAGGCTTGTGGATTCCAAAGTTTTTAAAAAGGCGGTTGTTTTAAAAGGAAAAAGTGCACCTTGCGAAATACGGGAAGTGATTGAGCTATGAATGTTCTTAGCTCGTTGTGTCTTGCGGGCTGCTTTCTGCTTCTTGGCATAAACAGAATTCGTACCATTAAAAAAAACACGTGTGCGCTAAACGAGGCGTTAAACTTTATTTCAATGGTGAAGAATAACATTCGTTTTTCTATGATGGATTACGAGAGCTTAATTGAATGTGGAAAAAAAGAAGGCTATACATACATAAGCTTCGAAAACGGTGTAATGCTTTCTGAATTTGCGTCAAAAAAGGCTCGTGCAGATTTTTTGTGTTTTATAAACAAAATCGGAACAACAGATGAATTAGGTCAGATGACGCTTTGTGATGAATACACAGAAAGGTTTAAGGGATATTATAACGAAAGTGCAAGCAATGAAAAGGGTAGAGTAAAGGTTGTGGGGGCGTTGAGCGTTCTTTCTGTAGTGTGTGCCTTTTTGCTTGGAGGTTAGGTTGTTAAATATGGATATGTCATTTATTTACAAAATAGCGGCAATAGGCTTAATAACCGCAATAATAAACCAAATTCTGCAAAAGCACGGCAAGGAGGAATACACAATAATAATTACAATAGCAGGCATTATTATTGTTGCGCTGATGCTTTTACCTTTTGTTACTGAGCTCAATGATGAGCTTTCTTCGCTTTTGGGATTATGACGGTAACAAAATTAGCCTTGCTTGCGCTTTGCTCTCTTGTTGCATTAACGCTTGTTAAAAAGCACTCGTCCGCAATTTCTGCCGTGTGTGAAATTGGTGTTGTTATAGTGCTTGTTATAGCGGTACTGCCCGAATTCAAGGGCTTGGTTTCATCCTTGAAAGAAATAAGCTCAATAGCAACGGTTTCGCAGGATATTTTAAAAACAATGCTTAAGGCATTTGCAATTCTTACTGTTGGCGGAGTTGTGTCGGACGTGTGTCGTGATAACGGGGAAAATGCCCTTGCAGGCGTTGTGGAAACGGTTGTAAAAATTCTTGCAATAGCTTGTGCAATTCCTGTTTTTACTGCGGTGCTCGTGACTGCTTTGACGTTATTGGAGTAAAAATGAAAAAGATTAAAATAATATTTTTAGTTTTGGGACTTTTCCCTTTTTTATGCGTTTCTGCTTTTGCAGGTGACGGTAATATAGACGGCTACAATGACTCAGCTTCATACGAAGAAATGATTTCTGCAATCGATTCCTCGGTAGTGGAGGTATTAGGTGAAATGGGAATAACAGAGCTAAGCTACGAGAGTGTTTTTTCGGTAACGCCTAAAAAGGTCTTTGATTCCTTTTTCGGAATCTTTTTTAACAGCTTCAAAAAGCCGTTCGAAAGCTTTGTTTACGTTACCGGAATAATGGCGGTAATGGCGCTCATAACAAATATGTCGCGCTCACCTGAAACGGTTTCTCTTATAGGCAGTACGTGTGTAGCGTGCATTATAGCTGTACCCGTTGTTTCTTTGGTCACACAGTCTTTTTCCGTGTTAGAAGCGCTTTCTACGTTTACCACAGCCTTTGCAGGTGTGTTCTGTGCCGTTACCTCTGCCGCAGGCGGAGTGATTCAGGGAAGCTCTTTTTTAGGTCTTAACATAGCCCTGAATTCAATTTTGAGTGTTATACTTTCAGGCGTTTCAAAGCCGCTTTCAAATACTATGTGTGCGCTTTCGTTTCTTTCGTGCTTCAACATAAAAACCTTTAGTGAAAGAATAAGTGATTTGTTTAAAAAAACATACATATTTATACTTGGCTTTATTACTACAATTTTTTCGGGGCTTTCTGCCGTGAAAAGTATTTTAAGCAATAGTGCAGATACTTTAGCGGTAAGAGGCGTAAAGTTTTTAGTGGGGCGCTCCTTACCCATAGTAGGTGGGGTTGTAAGTGAAAGCTACCAGAGTGTTATGGCAAGTCTTGCACTCATAAAAAGCACGGTTGGTGTTTTTGGAATAATAACTGTTGTTATAACGGTTTTACCGATTCTTTCAGAGCTTTTTATATGGTGGCTTTCACTTAACTTAATAAGCACGGTGGCAGAGATTTTCGGTTGCTTCAAAATACAAAATTTAATTCTGGTATTTAAGGATGTAATAATTCTTTTGATTGCAACGGTCTGCTTTTCTGCGCTTTTATTTATTATTTCTTGTGGCTTTATGCTGGTGTTAAAAAATGGATAGTATAAAAACTGTTTTGGTAAATTATGCAATATGCGCGCTTTTTGGCAGTGTGCTTGAGTTTATTGCACCTAAAAAAAGCAGAGAGGCGTTCAGAATTGTCTCGGGAATAATTTTAATTTCTGTTATTGTAATACCGCTTGTTGGCTTCGATTTTTCTGCAGAGCTTGAAAAAGGAGAATTTGAATTTGAGGAAGAAAGTAGCGGCGAAGGTGCACTTTTGACTACGGCAGGCTTAATAGAAAAAGAAATTTACAGGCAAATAGAAAAAATACTCATAAATGAGCAGGTTGATGAATATGAAATATATATAAGCACTGAAATTGACGAAGAGGCAAACGAGATTATTTTAAGTGAAATAAATATTCTCGTAGGCGCTCAGTTTCAGAACAAAATAACTAAGCTGAGGTCAATATTGAACGAGGAGTTCGGGAGTATATTAAAAATAGGAGTAAAAGAAAATGGTCAAGGCTAAAGAGCTTTTAAAAAAACTGAGCCCGAATAAAAAGAACTTAGTTTTAGCAATAGTTGCCGTGCTTGCGATTGTGTTTTTGATTTTTTCCGAATTTGCAACGGAGACCGCAGAAGAGGCGGAGGAGGAAAGCCTTAAAACAGGTGTAGCCTCAACGGAATACATAAAAACGCAGGAGGAAAAGCTTGCGCTGCTTTTAGAAAAAATAGACGGTGCAGGTGAGGTAGAGGTAATGATAACCCTGGAGAGCTGCTACGAAAACGTCTATTTAAAGGACAGTACCCTAAAAACAGAAAGCACAAAAGGAATTTTTAAGGAGGAGCAGGAGGAAAGCTTTATAATGGCAAAAACGGGGTCGGACACACAAAACGGAATTATAATTAAGGTTTATGAGCCTGTTGTAAAGGGTGTTGCCGTGGTTGCCTCGGGCGGTGACAACGAAACCGTAAAAATGGCTATTATAGAAACTGTTTCGGCAGTTTTTAATATAAACAGCACAAATATATCAGTAGAAAAAATGGTATCTGAAGGGATGGAATAATATGAATTTGCTTATAAGAAGAAGACAGCTTGTAATGGCTACGCTTGTGGTTGCGTTAGGCTCGGCGGTGTTTGTAAATTGGTATTTTACAAATTCAAACGACAGCGTTGCAGGGGAGAGTGCGCCAACGAGTGAATACGTTCAGAATTTAGGGGAGGCAAAGTACGTAAGCTCAGACAAGGCGGAGGGTGAAAGTAAGGAGAATCAGGCAACCGCAACTGCCTCTAAAAGCACTGACTACTTTGCAACTGTGAAATTAAAAAGAAAAAAGGCTCACGACGAAGCCTTAGAAAAAATGAAGGAGCTGTTAAAGGCTGCACCTGAAAGCAGCGAGAGTGCAAAGGAAGTTTCAACGGCAATAGATGACTTAAGTGAAACAATTAAGCTCGAGGCAGATATAGAAGCGCTTATTTCTGCAAAACTGAAATGTGAATGTGTTGTTATGATAAACGGTGAAAATGCAGAGGTAGTTGTAACCAAAGGGAATCTTAATGATTCAAGTATTCTGCAAATTATGGATGCAATATTAAATAATACTGACGTAAAGTCGGAAAAAATTAAAATCAGTGAAGCATAATAAGTAAAACGACAAAAAGGACTACGTTCTTCGCAGTAATGCGACGTAACGTAGTCTTTTTTTGTTTAGTAATATGAGGCTTGTACCTCAAGCTTGAATTTTAAGCTGTTTCAACGGAGTTTGCTTTTTGAAGGTTGTATTTTTCAATAGCATTCTCGCGCATTTTATACTTAAGTATTTTACCTGCGGCGTTCATTGGGAAGGCGTCCACAAAATCAATGTATTTTGGTACCTTATGACGAGCCATGTGGTCCATAATGTATTGCTTCATTTCTTCAACTGTCATTGAAACGTCTTCTTTAAGAATAATGCAAGCCATTATTTCCTCACCGTATTGCTCATCAGGAACACCAATAACCTGAACGTCCTTAACGTTTTCGTGGGTGTAAATAAATTCCTCTATTTCCTTCGGATAAATATTTTCACCACCACGTATAATCATATCCTTAAGTCTGCCGGTAATACGGTAGTTGCCCTCAGGCGTTCTGCAGGCAAGGTCACCTGTGTGAAGCCAGCCGTCCTTGTCAATAGCGGCAGAGGTGGCCTTCGGCATTTTGTAGTAGCCCTTCATAATGTTATAGCCACGGGCAACGAATTCACCTGTAACTTCATCGGGGCAATCTTCACCTGTTTCAGGGTCAACAATTTTACACTCGATTTCCGGTAATGCTCTACCAACTGTAGCAACACGAACCTCAAGCGGGTCGTCTGTTGAGCTCATTGTACATCCGGGGGAAGCCTCTGTCTGACCGTAAACAATGGTTATTTCCTTCATATTCATTTTGTTAACAACGTCCTGCATAACAGAAATAGGGCAAGGGCTACCCGCCATAATACCTGTACGCATATATGAAAAGTCAGTCTTTGGGAAATCCGGGTGCTCTAAAAGAGCAATGAACATTGTAGGCACGCCGTGGAATGCTGTAATTCTTTCGGAATTTATGCAAGCAAGTGCAGGCTTTGGTGAAAAGTACGGAAGCGGTAAAATTGTGCCGCCGTGTGTCATAGTAGCCGTCATAGCAAGCACCATGCCAAAGCAGTGGAACATAGGCACCTGAATCATCATTCTGTCTGCGGTGGAAAGGTCCATTCTGTCGCCGATATTTTTACCGTTATTTACAATGTTGTAGTGTGTAAGCATAACGCCTTTCGGGAAGCCTGTTGTACCTGAGGTGTACTGCATATTGCAAACGTCGTTAACGTCAACTGTTGCAGCAAGTCTGTAAACCTCTTCCTTTGGTACAGAGGAGGCTCTGCCAATAGCCTCTTCCCAGGTAAGACAACCCTTTTTCTTAAAGCCTACGGTAATTACGTTTCTTAAGAAAGGCAATCTTTTTGAGTGAAGCGGCTCACCCGGGGTGGTTGCCGCAAGCTCGGGGCAAAGCTCGCCAATAATTTCGTCGTAATTTGAATCACGGTAGCCGTCAATTAAAATAAGTGTATGTGTATCTGACTGCTTGAGTAAGTATTCTGCCTCGTGAATTTTGTATGCAGTGTTCATTGTAACGAGTACGGCACCGATTTTTGTTGCCGCCCAGAATGCAATGTACCATTGCGGTACGTTTGTTGCCCACACAGCAACGTGGCTGCCCGGCTTTACACCGAGTGAGATGAATGCTCGGCAACATTCATCAACGTCGTCACGGAATTGTGAGTAGGTTCTTGTATAGTCGAGTGTTGTGTATTTAAAAGCATATTGGTCGGGGAACTCCTCAACCATTTTATCGAGCACCTGAGAAAAGGTTGCCTCAATAAGTGTTTCCTTTTTCCATACGTATTTACCTGTGTGCGTTTTGTTTGAGTAAAGAGTTTTCTTTGCTCTTGACGTATTGCCAAAGCCTGCCATAAAGCTTACAAAATGTGAAAAGATTATTTCCATATCATCAAGCTCAGGCATCCATTTTGGGTCCCATTCAATAGAAGCAAAGCCGTTGTAGTTAACAGAGGTAAGAGCCAGAACAGCCTCCTCAATAGGGTATTCACCCTCACCGATAAGGCAATATTTAATTTCGCCGTTTTCTCTTTGCGCGTCCTTGATGTGAACGTGCTTAACGTAAGCACCAAGGTTTTTAATTGTTGTTTCAGGCTCTTCGCCGGCAATAAAATAAGGTGAATAAAAGTCCCAAAGTGCAGCAAGTGAATCGCAGGAAAAGGTGTTAAGCACCTCTAAGAGCTTTGTTGTATCGGCGAAAATACCTGACGTTTCAATAATAATTGTAACGTTATTTTTTTCTGCTTCGGGAATAATGCTCTGCAATACGGAAATAACCTCATCTTTTTGCTCCTCGTAGTCTGCACCCGTGTCACTTGCCTTAATACGTACAAAAGGAATGTGAAGAGTGGAGGCAATTTCAAGGCATTTGTTAAGCTCCTCTAAAAAGTCCTCTCTGTCACCTTTAGAGGCAGGGTTTTTAAGAGTATCTATACAAGGGATTCTTAAGTTTTTCTCGTAAAGCTCACGAACTGTAGCTTGAGCTGCGCCCATATAAAATGCGCCGTTTTTTTCTGTAAAGGCAGGGTTGTTTACGTTGTGGAGCTCAATTCCGTTAAAGCCCTGAGAGACTGCAATATTGCAAAAATCCTCCCACAAGTAACCGTGCCAGCCCTTTGTTGAAAAGGAAAGTTTCATTTTAAGTCACCCCTTAGTTTTCTTCGAAAATAATTTTGTTAATTGCGTTTACGTAAGCGCGGATGCTTGCGCCGATAATATCGGTAGAAACACCGTTTCCTGAGTAAAGCTTGCCGTTTGAACGAAGCTTTACAAGTGCAGAGCCGGTTGCCTCTCTACCCTCTGTAACAGAGTGAATCTGGAAATCGTCAAGCTCGTAGTGGTGTCCTACAATTTGCTCAATTGTTGTAAATGCAGCATCAATAGGACCGTCACCAATGCCAATAGCCTGCTTGCTTTCACCGTCTTTTTCAAGCGTAATTTGTGCAGATGAGGTAATAATGTTACCTGTGTTTATAACGTAATCCACTAATTTATAAGCAGGTGTAACCTGAAGAGCCGTTGTGGCAACAATAGCGTCAAGCTCCTTGTTGGAGATTGTTTTCTTGCTTGCAACAGATTTGAAACGTTCAAATACCTTTGCGCTGTCCTCATCAGATAAATCATAGCCCAATTTTTTAACAGCCTTTAAAACTGTTTCCTGAGAATCGTTTTCCGTTAAATTGATTTCGCTTGCAGGAATTGCGCTTTTTGTTTCTGTAACTGAAACTATGTGGTTGCCGTCTGCAATTTTTGCAACCTGGTTTATGATTCTTAAAAATTCACTGTATTTAAGTGAAGCGCAAATATTAAGCTTATCACCGTTGTTTCTTATGATGTTTGAAACTGTAATAATAGAGGTGGTGTTAGCGTTGTTTGAAGCACACTTGATTTCTGTTGCACCGTGAGTAACAGCAAGCATAGAGGATGCAGCTGCACAGCCGTTTGTGTTTTCGCACATAACGCCAAGGTCAATTTCCTTAAGCTCGGGAATTGCCTCAAGAGTTTCTTCTATAAAGCTTACAAATGCATCCGGAAGCATAGAAGCCTCATTATCGCAAATAGTAACAGACTTAGCACCTGCTTCAATTGCAGTTTTAATGGTGGAAGCTAAAACGTCCTTTTCTGCTCTTGTAGCATCAATTGCAACAAATTCAACGTCGTTGCAAAGTGAGGCTGACTTTTCTACAAGTGCTTTAATGAGCTCAATCATTTTAGGAGCCTTTTTGTGGCAAACGTATTCCATTCCCACAGGGGATATTGGTAACGCAACAGAAAGCCTTGGCTTAGCAGCACCCTTAATTGCATTGTAGGTTGCTTCAACGCTTTCAATTGTTTGACCTACCTGTACGCTCATTGTGCTGTTCTTTAAGAATGCGCAAGCAGTTTTTAAAAGAAGAGTGTCTGTCTTTTCATTTTCAATAGCAGGAAATTCAACAACGTCAACGTTTGCACTTTCTAAAAGACGTGCTATTTCAACCTTTTCCTTAAAGCTGAGTGTAGCTTCGTTTCCTTGTGATTTTAATAAAATTGTACGGTCTGAAATTCTGATTTTTTTCATAGCTTTAATCCTTTCAGTAATATGTTGTATTGATAATTCATATTGTTGTGGTATCGGGAAAATAAAAAACCCGAGTCAAAGCACAATTGTCTTGACTCAGGGACGAATTCTTTAAAATCCGCGGTACCACCCCGCTTACTGCAAAAGCAGTCACTCTTTAAGACTCAATAAAGTCCGTAGCCATGGTAACGGGGCAACCGTAGCTTCTTACGCGCGAAAAATTCGGTTGGGAAGCTCTGCTCTGGAACGAGACCGCTATTTTGAAGCATATTGGCTTACACCTGCCGCCAACTCTCTGAAATGCTTTACTCAAAAATGCGTAATTCCTTCAATGCATTTATCAATATGTCAAGTATAATAGCACGCTAAACGCCTTGTGTCAAGGCTTTTTTTAAAGAAAAACGGGGTTTATTCAACAAATTTTGGGAAAGTGTTTAAAAAAACTTGCGTTTTTCTAAAAAGGAACAATACGGAAGATAATATATGTTAAAATAAATATGAGTTTGTTGCATTTTTAACGAACAAATATGGTGTGAAAGGGTGTTGTTATGAAAACTACACTTAGAAAACGACTTTTAAGGTTAACCTGCATCAGTGTTGTTGTTGCTTCCTTAATAGTAACAATAGCGGCGGAAATCGGTATTTTTTCTTTGTCAGGCTCAATTACAAAGCAAAACGGACTGACAGTTACCTCTATTGCAGAAAAAACCTTTGATGAAGAAATTATTTATCTCACAGATTGTCTTTTAGAAGCGGAAGAGAATCTTGAGGGTGATGCAACCTTTGAAAAGGTGTTCTTCCACGGCAACTTTAACGGTTACGATTACAGTGCGGTTAAAAGTGTAATTGAAGCAGCTAACACAAAGTATATGATTGTTACACCTTACGTAACCAATGAAGCAGGCGACTACGTAACACTCGTTGCCTTAAAGCGTGACGACGGAATAATTGTCGGTGAATTAGGTGAGGATTATTTCAGCGCAGTTTTAGGTGCGTTAAAGGTAAATGAAAGTGATTTAGGCTTTGTTGTAGATGCAAACGGTACAATAGTGCTTTCTGCTGATTATGACGTTGACACCACTAATAACAGCTTAGCTGAGGATTTTGGACTTTCTAATGCAGCTGAGGCTTTAGGCAATGCAACCCCAACGGTTTCTACTGTTAAGAGCGAAGCAGGTAAAATGACGGTCGCACAAACCGCGGTTTCAGAGTACGGATATTCAATAGTTTACGGTACGGTTGTAAACGCTACGTATAATCAAGCTGTTTCTATAGGTATCGCGTTGATTGTTGTTGTTGCGGTTCTTTTCTGCCTTGCTTGGTGGGTTGGTCAGTTAATTGCAAAGCAAATCGCAGCACCTATTGTTAATACAACAAACAGACTTGTAAAGGTGGTTGAAGGTGACTTGCACGGCGAAACACCTACAACGCAGCGTGGTGATGAAACGCAAGTACTTAACGATGCGATGGTTAATACCATTAAAGAGTTCTTTGCATACATAAAAGATATTGAAAGATTCCTGTCCGAATTAAGTGAGGGTAACTTAACCGTTACAAGTGAGCTCGAGTACGTTGGTGATTACCAGAAAATCAAAGAAGCGTTAATCAAAATTCGTAATAATCTCGGTACAACTATTTCAGAAATTAAAGCGGTAAGTGAGCAGGTTGCTTCAGGCTCAGGCACACTTTCCTCCTCTGCGCAGCTTTTAGCTTACAACACCTCGGAAGAGGCTGCTACTCTTGAAGAAATAAGCTCAATGACAAATGACATTGAAACAAACGTAGGTAAAAACGCAAGTGCAACGGTTGAAGCTTCAGAGCTTCTTAAAAACGTTGTTGCTACCGTTGAAACCGGTAGTAAGAAAATGTCGGAAATGAAAGATGCAATGGATGAAATTCAACGCTCCTCTGAGGAGATTGAAAAGATTGTTAAAATGATTGATGACATTGCCTTCCAGACAAATATACTCTCACTTAATGCAGCTGTAGAGGCAGCAAGAGCAGGTGCGGCAGGTAAGGGCTTTGCAGTTGTTGCAGACGAGGTAAGAAACCTTGCGGCAAAATCTGCAGAGGCAGCTAAAAACACAATGACTCTTGTGGAAACAAGTACACGCTCAGTTAAGCTTGGCGGTGAGCTTACTATTGAAACAGATGCATCACTCACAGCAATAAATACTTCAATAGCTCAGTTTACTCAGCTTATGGATGGTATTACAGAGGCATCAAAGGAGCAGGAGGGTGCAATCAAGCAAATTACCTTAGGTATTGAGCAACTTGCAAATTCCGTTCAGTCTAACTCTGCTACTGCACAGCAAAGTGCGGCTTCTACAAATGAGCTTAATCGTTTGGCTGGAACACTTAAGGACGAAGTAGAGCACTTCAACGTGTAAAAATGTTCTTTTTGCGCACAAGTCATTTTTTCACCCGCTCGACGTACCTTTGTACGCCATCGGGGTGAAGAAAAAGCCTTCTGAATCAAAAATAATCAGTTTTTAAAATGAAATAAGGTTTGTTCTTTTTGCGCACAAGTCATAAAATTAACCCCGATGGCACTGAGTTGCCATCGGGGTTTTTATTTTATTCCAGCTCAAAAATTGCTGTATCATACTTTTTCATATTTAACTTTATTGCATCTGTTTCGCAATCTGGTAACTCAGCACCAAAAAGCGATTTGATTTTATATTTTTGCGGTAACGCGATTTTCACCTCGCCGTCACTTATTGTGTGAATACCTAAAAAGCCATTACCGTAATAAATGACGTTATCATCTTCATTGTAACAGTGAACACCATTCGAAATTAAAATTTCGCGAAGCTCATTCTTTTTATAAAAATGTTTTTCGATTGATGTTTCCAAATATGGTATATTCAGTTTTTTACATAACTCAACTGCATTTTTGCCACTTTCAGATGGTAGGGGCGCGGTGAATATTGCGAATTTATATTTTGATAGAATTTTCTCTGCATCTTCTACCATACATTGCTTAAAAGGAACACCGCTGTTACCCATTTCTGTTCTTGTTATGTTTACAGAATGACAAAATTTACTGTCTCTCGGGTTGTTTAAGTATGCTTTTTCATCAATAAACATTACAACCTCAGCTTCAGGAGAAGCGTTAATGCATTTGTTTTTTGCGGACTCGGCAATTTGCTTCATTTTCTTTAAATCTTCCATAATGTCTTTGTCTTCATACCAGCCACCCCACATATCAAACCACCATACACCGGAGCCTTTAGTTAACTGGTGAATATATGCTTTGCGTATTGCGGAAAGTGAAAGTTCTTTTGTCGGAGGTCCGCTCCATACGGTTTTGTTACCGTTACTATCTGTAAGTAAGAGAATATCATCAGGATATTTTCCCGGTCTTGAAGCTTGCATTCTTTTCGTGAGGTGCGTTCTTATATCACACTCAACAAAATAAAGTTTATTATGAATTTTTAAAGACTCATTTGCAATCATATCACCCCAGTCTATGCCTAAAGCTCTGTTGTTATCGTAGCAGCAGGGTGATGAAAAGAAATCTATAAAAGGTGAGTCTATTATAAATCTTAAGCCGTGAAGACCAAGAAGAATGTCATTAACAAAAGCGTTGTAGCCGTAAAATGTGCCGACTATTTGCTCGTTGTTTACACATTCTTTTAAAGACCTTGCAAAATGCTCGATTGTTCTTGCTGTCATTTCAGAATAAAATTCACCGTAATAACTTACAGTTTCATTGAAATCAGGGCAAGTTAAATCATTTTTTGTTAACAAGGTTGTATTTGTTTTACCATACTTTTCTTTTAGCCATTTATTGAATTTTTTAAGTCCCATTTCAGAAAAAGAACCGGTGTAATCAAAAGGCATCCATTCTTGTGTAAGACCACCGCAGAACTGATAGCCGGCGATATTATCAGCGTAGTCTGCTGAACGGATGTGAGAAACGAGCTCTTTTAAAAGTAAGGTACCGTTATTTAAGAATTTATCTGAAATTAAAGATTCTCTGTTACCGCTTGGGGTCTCAACAGTTTCATAAATATTTTCATTAATCCACTTTTGAGGCATAGCAATATTTATTCTTGGGAAAATCAAAGCATCCGGACACTCTTTTAGTATCTTTCTGACAATACCTTCAAATTCACTGTAATCGGGTTCATCATTTTCAAAAACACCTGTATAAAATGGTGAAAAGTTTGATGTGGTGTTTATTGACAATTTTGTGAAAGATATGTTTATAAAGAACATCTTGTAGTCATGTTTTATAAAATCCGAAAATCTGCCGCATTCCTCAAAATATGTAGTGTAGGCAAGGGGATAGTGAAGCTTACCGTTTACAGATATAAATGGTTTTCCGTTTTTATATTCAATATGAGTTTTCAGCATATAATCACCGTGGCTTCCGTTTAATATTTTGTGTCGGGTGCTTGCATGGTTGCATTTAAAAAGCTTTTGATTCAATTTGGATAGTAACATAAATTTTAAAAAAAGTCAGTTGTTTTATGCAAAAAATTAGTTTGCAGCGCAGAATTTTTTTGATTTTTCTGTAAAATTCACGTCTAATGTTTTGACAACATAAAATTTTTTGGTAAAATAAGTATATAATAATAAAAACAATAAAGGAGTGTTTACTATGGAACTTAAAGGTTCAAAAACAGAAAAGAATTTAATGGAAGCATTTGCAGGTGAAAGCCAGGCAAGAAATAAGTACACTTATTTTGCTTCTGTTGCTAAAAAAGAGGGCTACCAACAGATTTCTGCTATTTTTGAAGAAACTGCAAACAACGAAAAAGAACACGCAAAAATGTGGTTCAAAGCTTTGGGTGAATTAAGTGACACAGCTCATAATCTTGCTAAAGCAGCAGAGGGTGAAAACTACGAGTGGACTGATATGTACGACCGCTTTGCTAAAGAGGCTGAAGAGGAAGGCTTTTTTGATTTAGCTGAAAAATTCAGAAAGGTTGGCGAGATTGAAAAGTCTCACGAGGAGCGTTACAGAGCTTTACTCAAAAATGTTGAGATGCAGCAGGTATTTGAAAAAGCAGCGGAAACAATGTGGGAATGCAGAAACTGCGGTCATCTTGTTATGGGTAAAAAGGCTCCGGAAATTTGCCCTGTTTGTGCTCATCCTCAAAGCTATTTTGAAGTAAGAAAAGAAAACTATTAATTTTTAAATTTTAAAAGCTTAAGCGGTTGAAAAACTAAATGTTTTGCAACCGCTTTTTTACTTAAATAAATAGGGTGCTCTCAAAAGAGAGCACCCTGAAATTTTATCTTATATTACCTGTATTTGTTTTAAGCATAACGTCGTGTGAGCCGCCTTCAACAATACTTGTAGCTGAAACGAGTGTTAATTTTGCATCTCTTTGTAAATCAGGGATAGTAGTAACACCGCAGTTGCACATTGTAGATTTAACCTTGTAAAGACTCTTGTTTACGTTGTCATGGAGAGAACCGGCATAAGTAACGTATGAGTCAACGCCCTCTTCAAATGAAAGCTTTGAGCTGCCGCCTAAGTCATAGCGCTGCCAGTTACGAGCTCTGTTTGAGCCTTCGCCCCAGTACTCCTTAACGTAAGTACCGTTAATGTTAAGCTTTGGTGTCGGGCTTTCATCAAAACGAGCAAAGTATCTGCCAAGCATAAGGAAGTCTGCACCCATTGCAAGAGCTAAAGTCATGTGGTAGTCGTGAACAATACCGCCGTCAGAGCAAATCGGAACGTAAATGCCTGTTTCCTTAAAGTATTCATCTCTTGCAGCAGCAACCTCAATAAGAGCAGTAGCCTGACCGCGGCCAATACCCTTTGTTTCACGGGTGATGCAGATTGAGCCGCCACCGATACCAACCTTAATAAAGTCAGCACCTGCATCTGCTAAGAAACGGAAGCCGTCTCTGTCAACAACGTTACCTGCACCAATTTTAACAGAGTCACCGTATTTTTCTCTTACGAAAGCAATTGTACGTTTTTGCCATTCTGTGTAGCCCTCTGAAGAGTCAATGCAAAGAACGTCTGCACCTGCTTCAATTAAAGCGGGGATTCTTTCCTCGTAGTCTCTTGTGTTTATACCTGCGCCAACCATATATCTCTTTTGTTCGTCAAGGATTTCCTGCGGATTTTCCTTGTGCTGTGAGTAGTCCTTGCGGAATACAAAGTAAAGAAGGTTGCCGTTATCATCAATTATAGGAAGTGAGTTTAATTTGTGCTCCCAAATAATATCGTTTGCTTCCTTTAAGCTTGTAGAAGCAGGGGCTGTAATGAGCTTCTCAAATGGAGTCATAAACTCTGTTACTTTAGTTTCTAATGACATACGGCTAATTCTGTAATCACGAGAGGTAACAACACCTATAAGCTTACCGTTTGCCTGGCCGTTTTCGGTAACAGCCATTGTTGAGTGACCCATAGTGTCAAAAAGATTTACTACGTCTGCTAATGTGTCGGAAGGCTTTAAGTTGGAATCACTAACAACGAAGCCTGCCTTGTAGCTTTTTACTCTTGCTACCATAGCAGCCTCATCCTCAATGGATTGTGAACCGTAAATGAAAGACATACCGCCCTCTTTAGCAAGTGCAATAGCAAGTGTGTCGTTTGAAACAGATTGCATAATTGCAGAAATAAGAGGAATGTTGAGTGTTATCGGAGATTCTTCAACGCCCTTTTTGTATCTGCATAACGGTGTTTTAAGAGAAACGTTTGCAGGAATACAGTCAGGTCCTGTATAGCCCGGAATGAGAAGATACTCACTAAATGTTCTTGATGGTTCGTTACAATAATGTGCCATATTTTTACACTCCTTCAAATTTATAGTTATTTCCCGTAGGGAAAATTTAATATACGAATATATTATATCTATTTTAATTATTGCAAGCAAAATTGTCAATGGTAATATTGCTATTATTCTGCAAATTTTTTGGAATTTATTTGTTGTAAAATTATAACTTGTATGGTATTATTAAAATCGCATTATAGTAAATGTAATTTATACGTGTAGGAGAGTAACTATATGGCACATTTTGACGTTGATTTTTTAGACAAAAACAGCGAACGCTATATGTTAAGCAGAAGAATTCGCAAAATAACAGATATTATTAAGGGCGAATACTTCGTTAAGGAGAGCGTTTCAACAGGTGATTTCTTTATAAGAGATGGGCAGTATACCTTTGAACAACGTAATGATGGTGAGTGGACACCGTTCAAGGCTAATTGCGATTACTGGGGCTATAACGAGTGCTATTGCTGGTTTAAGCAGACTGTAACAATTCCTCAGAGCTTTAAGGGCGAAAAGGTTATTTACCGCTTAAAGGCTTATTATGATGACGGTAAATGGAATCAGGTTAACCCGCAGTTAATAGTATGGGTTAACGGTGATATGAAGCAGGGTATTGACAGTAATCATCAATATTTAACGTTAACAGAGTGTGCTGAGGGTGGTGAAACTCTCGAAATTTACATAAATGCATATACAGACCCGTGGGAATACAAGGGTCAGGTGCAATTAGGCGCGTTTTTACAGGTGCTCGATACAGATGCAGTAAGAGTTTATTACGATATTGCATCTCCGCTTGAGGTAACAAATTATTACGACGGAGACTCAACCGTTCGTGTAAATATAATTAAGCACTTAAACGTTGCCTGCAATATGCTCGATATAGATTCAGGTGACAGAGAATCCTTTAAGGAAAGTGCAAGAGCAGCATCTGCTTACCTTAATGAAAATATTTACGGCAAAGAGCACGAGGCAACAGCGTGGTCAATAGGTCATACTCACATAGACGTAGCTTGGCTTTGGCGCCTTCGTCAGACAAGAGATAAGGCGGGCCGCTCCTTTGCAACAGTTGTTAAGCTTATGGAGGAGTATCCGGACTATAAGTTTATGTCCTCTCAGGCACAGCTTTATGATTACGTAAAGCAGGACTACCCTGAGCTTTATGAGAAAATCAAGCAAAAGGTTAAAGAGGGTAGATGGGAAGTAGAAGGCAGCATGTGGGTTGAGGCAGATACTAACGTAGCATCAGGCGAGGCTCTTGTGCGTCAGTTCCTTGTAGGTAAAAAGTTCTTCAAGGAAGAATTCGGTGTAGATAATAAAATTATGTGGCTTCCGGACGTTTTCGGTTATTCTGCAGCTATTCCGCAGCTTATTAAAAAATGCGGTATGGACTACTTTATGACAACAAAAATCAGCTGGAATGAGTACAACAAATTCCCTTACGATACGTTCATGTGGAAGGGTATAGACGGTACAGAGGTGCTTTCTCACTTCTCTCCTTGTGAGGATGCAAACCGTGACGAGAGAGTGGATTACCAGACCACCTATAACGCTTACTTAAGACCGGGCTATATTATAGGCGGTAACAAGCGCTACAGCCAAAAGGACCTTGGCAGAGATTACCTTTGCACCTTCGGCTTCGGTGACGGCGGCGGCGGTCCTACTGTAGATATGCTTGAGCACGGCAAAAGAATGCAAAGGGGTATTGAAGGCTGTCCTAACGTAAAGCAGGCTCCTTCTCTTGAATTCTTTAAGCATCTTGAAAAGCAGGTGAAGGACAACAAATACCTTCCATCCTGGTCGGGTGAATTATATCTCGAATTACACCGCGGCACGTTAACAAGCCAGGCAAGAAATAAAAAGTATAACCGCAAAACAGAGTGCCTTTTCCACGACGTTGAAACACTTTCTGCAATTGCAAAAAAGGAAACAGGCTTTTCTTATCCTGCAGAAAGAATTTTAGAAAACTGGAAGCTTATTCTTCTTAACCAGTTCCACGATATTCTTCCGGGCTCTTCAATAAAAGAGGTTTACGAGGATAGCAAGGTGCAATACGAAAGCGTTTTGGCTGAGGGTACAGAGCTTGCTGCAAATGCTGAGGCTGCACTCATTTCAAAAATAAATCTTGCAAGTGACAGTCTGGTTGTGTTTAATACAACGGGCTTTAACAGAAAGGATGCAGTTGTTGCAGATATTCCCGTTGATTACAGTTTTAGACTCTTTGACGGTGAAAAAGAAATTGCTTACCAGAAAACCTATGACGGCAAAATTGTATTTGTAGCAGAGCTTCCTGCAAAGGGCTATAAGGCATTCAGCATTAAAGAGGGTACACCTGCCTTTGCTGAAATTGAGGCAGATGAAAAATCTGTTAACACAAGCTATTTTGACGTTGAATTTACTGACGGTGCTGTTACAAAGCTTATTCACAAGGAATCAGGCAGAGATGTAGCAAACGGCAGGCAGCTCGGTAAAATACGTGCCTTCCAGGACAGACCGTTTAATCATGAGGCTTGGGATATTAAGCCGTACTACGGTGAAAAAGAATTTGAATTTGACTTTGTCGGTGCCGAGGTTGTTGAAAAGGGTGCTGTAAGAGTTGTTTACAAGGTGGACAAAAAATTCAGAAGCTCAGTTGTAAGTGAATACTACAACGTTTACAAGGAGCTTCCGAGAATTGACGTTGACTACAAAACCGATTGGAAAGAAAAGCACGTTGTATTAAAGTCAGATTTCCCTGTAGACGTTAATGCAGTTAAAGCAACCTTCGATATTCAGTTTGGTAATATTGAGCGTTCAACAACAGAAAATACAAAAGCAGATTTTGCTCAGTTTGAAACCTCTATGCATAAGTGGGTAGACCTTTCTGATAACGGCTTCGGCTTATCCGTTATAAATGATTGTAAGTACGGCTGTACAGTAAAGCACGGCCACATTATGCCGACTCTTTTAAGATGTCAGACAAGACCTAATTCCGTTCAGGACAGAGAGTACCACGAGTTTACATTCTCAATTTATCCGCATCATACAAACACAGTTGCTGCATCAGATGTTGTTAAAGAGGCGTTTAACGTAAACTATCCTGCATATGCAGTATTTGCAAAAGCAAATAACGGTGCTTTACCTTCAAGCTACTCGTTTGTAAGCGCTAATAAGGATAATATCGTTATTGAAACAATTAAAGAAGCAGAGGACGGCAACGGAATTATTGTTCGTGCTTACGAAACCTGGAACAGCAAAACTAAAGTGGCTTTCAGCTTCTGCGATGAAATTAAAAATGCAACAGAATGTAATCTTATTGAGGATGGTGCCGAAAGTGTAAGCTTCAGCGGTAACACCTTAGAGGCTGAATTTAAGCCGTTCGAAATTAAGACCTTCAGAATCAATTTTTAAAGGACAGATATAATGGGATACAGTTTTTTTGCAATGCTTTCCCGTATGAAATACATTGACCGTTGGGCGTTAATGCGGAATACGGAAAACGAAAATTTAGACAGTCACTCAAAAGAGGTAGCTGTAATTGCACACGCACTTGCAGTAATCGGAAACGTCCGCTTAGGCAAAAGCTATAATGCCGACAGAGCAGCCGTTTTAGGACTTTTTCACGATTCTCACGAGATTATTACGGGTGATATGCCTACTCCTGTAAAGTATCAGAATGAAAAAATTCTTTCTGCTTTTAAGGAGATTGAGGACTGTGCAACCGAAAGACTCGTTTCGATGCTTCCGTCAGATTTAAGGGAGGGTTATTATAATCTTCTTACGGGTAATAATGATGAGGAGCTTATGCTTCTTGTTAAGGCTGCAGACAAGTTCAGCGCCTTAATAAAATGTATTGAGGAGCGTAAAGCGGGCAATCAGGAGTTTAAAAAGGCGGAAAGCTCAACAAAAAAGAAAATTTCTGCTTTAAAGCTTAAGGAAGCAGATATATTTATGGAGGAATTTATTCCTGCCTTTGAGCTGTCGTTAGACCAATTATAATTTTCAGCTTTGCCGAGTGTTCAAAAACAGAACACTCGGTATTTTTTTATAAAAAAGCCAAAAATTACAAATATGCAACCAAAAGTTACATTTTGCAGTACAAGTTCAAATAAATTGATATTATAAGGTCGAAAAGAAAAGGGGTGCTTTTATGAAAAAGTTTTTAAAAATGCTACAGGTGGCAGCGGGCTTTATTCCGGCAATCTGCTTTTGGGCTATAGCAGGATATACGCAGGACCGTATTTTTATATCGTCTTTAGTGGGAATGGAATATGACATTTCATTAATGAATGCTATAACAGTAGGTATGCTTGCTTTTGCAATGCTATGGGCTTATTTGTGGGCTCTTATAGGCTCAAAATTCAACCTGAACTTTGTGTATTACGGTGCTCTTGCGGGTGTGCTGTCGCCCGTTGTCAGTGGCTTTATTTCCTCGTTTTTTGTAGATGACGGTAATATTCTTTCTTGGATATATATGTTTACAATAGGATTGATTTTATATCCTATAGGAAGACTTTGGTATTTTGCCGCTGACGGCTTGTTTTTTGGAGATGGCGGGTCTGCAGTAATAATTTGCGTTTTAGCGCTGCTTTCCTTATGGCTGTTCAAAACATTAAAAAAGCGAGAAGAAAAAGCTGTCGGTTTATCCTCTAAAATCTAATAAAAACCTTGACTTTACATCCAGTTTTTTATACAATATATACGTATAAAATTTTTAAGGATGTGTGTTTTGATGAATCAACAATACGAGGCATTATTTACCCCTTGGAAAATAGGCGACGTAGAAATCAAAAACAGAATTGTTATGTGCCCAATGGGTGGTACTTCACTTTTCGGTTGGTTTGAAATCGGCGGCTGCCATTTCGATAAGGAGGCTGCAAAGCTTTTTATTGAAAGAGCAAACAATAACGTTGGTCTTATTATTCCGGGTATTGCACCACTTCGTGATACCATAAGAGGTAAATGGCTCTGGCAAAACCCAAAAATGTTCGAAGAACTTAAGGAGTTTATGGATGAAATCCATAAAACAGGTGCAAAGTTATTTATTCAGCTTACTGCAGGTATGGGCCGTTCATGGGCTATTACCGACCTTATTGCACCTCTTCACAAAAACAAGTTTACACGTGCACTTGTTAAGCCTATTATAGATACTTCTCACGAATTGGCTTCACCAAGTGAGCAACCGTCACGCTGGGCTCACGATATTATTTGCCCTGCTATGACAGTTGAGCAAATTCACGAGATTATTGAAGCTTACGCTAAAACAGCAAAGCTTTGTATGGATGCAGGCGTTGACGGCGTTGAGGTTCACGCTGTTCACGAGGGCTACCTTTTAGACCAGTTCGCAATTGAATTCTTTAACAAGCGTACAGACGAATACGGCGGAAGCTTCGAAAACCGTTTCCGTTTCGCAACAGAGGTTGTTAAAGCAATTAAGGGTGCTTGCGGTGAGAACTTCCCTGTTTCACTTCGTTACTCAGTAGAGTCAAAAATGAAGGGCTTCTGCGAGGGTGCAATGCCTGATGAGGTTGAGGGTAAGGATTACACAGAAGCAGGCCGTAACATGGCAGAGTCTGAAAAGGCTGCAAAGTATCTTCAGGATGCAGGCTACGATATGCTTAATGCTGATAACGGTACATACGACTCATGGTACTGGGCACATCCGCCAATGTATATGCCTGAAAACTGCAACCTTGAGGATGTTGCTCACATTAAAAAGTTTGTAGATATTCCTGTTGTTTGTGCAGGTAGAATGGATGCTTCGGTTGCTGCAGATGCAATTAAAGAGGGTAAAATAGACGGCGTTGGCGTTGCTCGCCAATTCCTTGTAGACCCTGAGTGGATTACAAAAATTATAGATGACAGAGTTGAGGAAATTAAACCTTGTATTTGCTGCCACAGCGGTTGCTTTAACTTCTCATCCTCAAAGGGTCACGCAAACACACAAGACCTTTTCGATACAATGGGACTTTCCCGTTGTGCTCTTAACCCAAAAACAATGCAATCTAAAAAATATAAAATTGAGCCTGCCAAGAAGGCAAAGAAGGTTGCTATTATTGGCGGCGGTATCGGCGGTATGGAGGCTGCAATTGTTCTTGCACAACGCGGTCACACAGTAGACCTTTACGAAAAGACCGACAAATTAGGCGGTGTGTTTATTGCTGCTGCAGCTCCTTCCTACAAGGAGAAGGACCGTGACCTTATTGCATGGTATAACCGCGAAATCAAAAAGTACAATGCAATTACAATTCATATGAATACAGAGGTTACAGACGTTGCTTCTCTTAACGCAGATGAGGTTATTGTTGCAACAGGTGCTACTGCAAAGAGAATTCCTATTCCCGGTGCAGAAAAGGCTGTTGAAGCAGTTGACTTCCTTTTAGGCGATATGTCAGCAGCAGGTGACAATGTAGTTGTTATCGGTGGCGGTCTTACCGGCTGTGAAATTGCTCTTGAGCTTCACAGAACATATGGCAAAAACGTTGCTATTGTTGAAATGCAGGATGACCTTATCACAACTCCCGGTATTGCCCTTGCAAACACAAGCTTCCTTCGTGATTACTTCAAAGCAAAGAACGTACCTGTTTACCTTGAGGCAAAAACAACAGCTATTAAGGATGACAGCGTAACTATTATGACAAAGGATGGCAAAACTGAAGAAATCCCTGCAAGCACAGTTGTTCTTTCAGTTGGCTACAACTCAGCTCCGGTTGCACAGAAGAGCAAGCACGTTCACGTTATTGGTGATGCTTTCAAGGTTGGCAGCCTCAGAACAGTTATCTGGCAAGCTTGGGACGTTGCTATGAAAATTTAACAAATAGCTTTTAAAAAGCAAAACGCACTATTGATTTTTCAATAGTGCGTTTTTTGTTAGGTTTAATTTTAAAAATTTATTTGTTGGCTTCTAATTCCTGCACAAACTCCTCAATTCGTTTAAGTGCCTTAATAATGTGCTCAACGGAGTAGCAGTAAGAGGCTCTTATAAAGCCTTCGCCGCCCTGTCCGAATGCAGTGCCGGGTACTACCGCAACCTTTTTTTCTATTAAAAGTCTTTCGCAGAACTCCTCACTTGTAAGTCCCGTGTTTTTTATACACGGGAAAGCGTAAAAAGCACCCTTAGGCTCACGGCAGGTAAGACCTATTTTATTAAAGCCGTTAACAATAAGCCTTCTTCTTCTGTCGTATTCCTCATGCATTCTTTCTACGTCCTCGTCACAGCTTCTTAAAGCCTCAATTGCGGCGTGCTGAGAGGTGGTAGGTGCACACATAATGTTGTATTGGTGAATCTTTGTAATTTCACTCAGAATTTCCTTGGGACCGCAGCAGTAGCCTAAACGCCAGCCGGTCATGGAAAAAGCCTTTGAAAAGCCGTTTATTGTAATTGTTCTGTCGAAAAAGCACTCTAAAGCAGCAACGGGGGTGTGCGGTGCATCACCATAGGTGAGCTCTGAGTAAATTTCATCAGAAATTACAATTATATTCGTGTCCTTTAATACGTCGTAAAGAGCCTCTAAATCCTCCTTACCCATAACAGCACCGGTAGGGTTGCACGGGTAGGGGAGAATAAGCGCTTTTGTTTTGTCGCTTATAGCGTTTTTTAGCTCTTCAGGTGTAACCTTAAAGTCATTCTCTGCCTTTGTTTCTATAATAACGGGAATGCCGCCCGCAAGGCGTGTAACGGGCTCGTAGCACACGTAGCTAGGCTGCGGAATAATAACCTCGTCACCGTAAGTGATAAGTGCTCTTATAGCACCGTCAATAGCCTCGCTACCACCAACGGTAACAAGTATTTCTGTTTCGGGGTTATACTTAAGGCTGTATTTTCTTTCTAAATAACGAGAAATTTCAAGACGGAGAGCACCTAAGCCTCTGTTGGCACTGTATTTTGTTTTACCTCTTTCAAGTGAGTTGATACCCGCTTTTCTTATTTTCCAAGGTGTCTGAAAATCGGGCTCACCAACACCTAAGGATATAACGTCCTCCATTGTTTCGGCAATATCAAAAAACTTTCTTATGCCCGAGGGCTTAATTTCGGTTACGGTGGGGTTTAAAATTTTACCGTAATCTATCATAATAAAAATTGCCCCCTGTCATCCTGCTCCATATCGCACAAATGAACGTCCATTTCTTTGTATCTTCTCATAACAAAGTGAGTTGTTGTAGATGTAACAGAGTCAATTGTAGCAAGCTCTCTTGCAACAAAACGAGCAACATCCTGAAGCGTTTTGCCCTTAACAACAACGTTAAGGTCATACGAGCCGGACATTAAGTAAACAGACTCAACCTCGTGGTAAGACATAACCTTTTCGGCAACCTCTTCAAAGCCTAAATCTGCTTTAGGCACAACGTTTAATTCCACTATTGCGGAAACATAAGCGTCGTCAAGTCTGTCCCAGTCTATAACAGCCTTGTAGCCTCTTATAAAGCCTTCCTTTTCTAATTGCTCAATTTCCTTCGCCACCGTAGCCTCGTCCGAGCCTAACATAGCCGCTAATTCTTCGTTAGAGTATCTTGCATTTCGGCATAAAAGCTTTAAAATTTCTGATTTCATAAAAAGCCTCCGTAAATTTTTTAAAACTGTTTTATATAATACTAAATAAGATTATATTTGTCAATTATTGTCTTTACAAAGCGTAACTAAAATGCTAAAATTGAACTATGATTTTTTAAAAAAGGTGATTATATGAAAATTACGCGTTACCATGAGGATTTAACACAGCTTCACGTTAATACGTTGCCACCAAGAGCGTATTTTATTCCCTTTGCAACCTTAGAAACCGCTCTTTCAGGTGACAGGAACAATTCTGAGTATATGCTTAATCTTTCAGGTGAATGGAATTTTAAATATTTCAACAGCTTTGAGGATTTGTATAATATAGAAATTACCGACGAGTCTTTAAAGGAGGATAACGTAAAGGTAGAGGTGCCCAAGTGCTTTCAGCTTTATGACATAGGCGTGTTTGACAAGCCTCTTTACTCCAACCTTTATTATCCCTTCCAGGTGGACCCGCCTTTTGTGCCGGATGAAAACCCTTGCGGTCTTTACACCAAGGTGTTTACCGTAACTGAGGAAATGGCACAAAGGAAAAGCATTATAACCTTTGAGGGCGTTGCATCCTGCTTCTATCTTTTCATAAACAATAAATTTGTAGGCTACAGCCAGGTAAGCCACTCTACAAGTGAGTTTGATATTACCGAATACGTAACAACGGGTGAAAATGAAATCAAGGTGCTCGTTTTAAAATGGTGTGACGGCTCCTATTTAGAGGACCAGGACCATTTCCGACTTTCCGGTATTTTCAGAGAGGTTTATATTTTATCAAGAAATAACAATTATCTTAAGGATATTGAAATTCGTCAGAGCTTCAATGACGATTATTCAAAGTGCACACTTAAAATCAAGTGTGATATAGATAACGCCGAAAGCATTATTTACGGTGTTGTGCACCCCACGGGTGACGTTATAGATGAGGGTGAGGTAAGCGAAAAAGAATTTACTTTGCCTATTGAAAATCCGTTGCTCTGGAACGATGAGGCGCCGTTTGTTTATAATCTTTTTATTACCGTGGATGATGAAATAATACCATTCCAGTTAGCCTTAAGAGAGGTTAAAATTGAAGATAAAAAGCTTCTTATAAACAACAAAGCTGTTAAGCTAAGGGGCATTAACCGTCACGATAATTCCCCAACGGGCGGCTATGCTGTTTCTGTGGAGGATATGGTGCGTGACCTGTTCCTCTTAAAAAGAGCAAACGTAAATGCTATAAGAACCTCGCACTACCCAAATGACCCTCGTTTTTACGATATGGCAGAGGCGTTAGGCTTCTACGTTATAAACGAGGCGGATATTGAAACACACGGTATGGGCTATAATACCGAGAAGGATTGGGACTGGACACGTTGGTCATTCCTTTCAACCTCACCCGACTGGAAGCTTTCTTACGTAGACAGAGCAAAAACTCTTTACGAGAGAGATAAAAACCACGCTTGCGTTATTATGTGGTCATTGGGTAACGAAAGCGGCTGCGGTGTGAATCACAGAGCAATGAGAGAGTTTATAAAATCACGTGATGAAAATGCACTTGTTCATTACGAAAACTCTCACCTTGAATTCAAGGCAGTACCGGAGGGTGAAAACTTCAGCGATATTTCTGACGTGGAAAGCAGAATGTATGCAGGCGTTACCTACATAGATAAATATTTAAACGACGAGCAATACAGTAAGCCGTTTTATATGTGCGAGTACGTTTGTTCAATGACCACCGGTGACGTTTACGATTACTGGGAATTAGTAGACAAGTACGACAACTTCTGCGGCGGCTGCATCTGGGAGTTTGCTGACCACTCAATTTCTATGCCGGGTGATGACGGAAAGCCACGCTACTATTACGGCGGTGATTTCGGTGATTTCCCGCATAACAGCATTTGTTGTATAGACGGTCTTGTGTTTGCAGACCGCTCCTTAAGACCGGGCTACTTCGATATGAAAAAGGTATACGAGCCCTTCAGAATGTCCTTTGACAACGGTGTGTTAAAGGTGAAAAGTGTGCTTTATTACACGTCACTTTCTACCTGCTTCTTAAAATGGCAGGTTACAAACGGTAAGCAGTTAGTAAAGCAAGGTGTTATTGAAAGTCTTGACGTTGAAGCACAAGCAGAAAAGGAATACAAGCTGTTTAACTTGAATGAATTAACCTTAACAGAAAACGCCTTCTTAACAGTAACAGTGCACCAAAATGTAGATACACCTTGGGCACCAAAGGGTTATGAAATCGGCTTCGGACAGTTCGAATTACCTGTAAAGGCAGAAAACTTTACACGAGATAAATACGAAATTTCCGTTATTGAAAACGAGCGATTTGCAGAAATTAAAGCAGGCAGCAATGAATACGTTTTTGATAAGAGCTACGGCAGAATCAAATCAATTAAGCGTAACGGCACAGAGCTTTTAGATGAGCCTACACGCCTTCAAATCTGGCACGCACCGTGCTACAACAGAGGCTCTGTGGATGACTGGTATGACCACAACCTTCACAAGGCATACCAAAAAACCTATTACAGTAAAGTGACTCAAAAAGACAATGCTGTAGAAATAGAAACCTCCATTGCCTTTGGTGGGCCTGCAAGCCCTTCAACAATTAAGGGTGTGTTCACTTACGTATTTAATAACGACGGCACCTTTAAGGTGAAAGCAAACGGTACCGTAAAGGACGTTGCGCCGCTTCTTCCTCGCTTTGGACTTGAGTTTATCTTAAAGGAAGAAAACGAAAAGCTCAGATATTTCGGTTTAGGCTTTACAGAAACGTATCCTGACCGCTATAAATCTGCTCGTTATGGTGAATACGACTTAACCGTTACAGACAACTTCGTGCACTACGTAAGACCGCAGGAAAACTCTTCTCACTACAAAACAAGAAGGGTAGACGTCGGCGAAGCAGGCGGTGTGGGTCTTCGTGTTACACCTGCAGATGAAACAAAAGACTTTTCATTTAATGCTTCGCACTATTCAGCGGAGCAATTAACTGAAACTGCTCACGATTTTGAGTTAAGACCGGAGCCGAGAACAATTCTTAATATTGACTGGCGCTTTAATGCAATAAGCGAAAACAGTGAGCTTAATAACGAAAAAAATAAACGTCTTCTTAATGATAAAACGTTTAAATTCTCATTTATGTTCGAACCAATAGATATGTGATAAAAACAACAAAAATACGTGTCAAGGAAAAACCTTGACACGTATTTTTTTATTGGATTATAAGTGAATATGCCGAATTGCTTTCAGGGTATGCTACAATTAATATTTTTCCACCTTCACCCGAAAAATACTTAATATGTGCTTTCTTGATGTATTCATTATATTCTTCAGATGTTAATTCTGTTATCCAGTCAGCAGATGTATCAACCATAGCTTTGTAATCTTTTAAATAAAAATGCTTTGAAGCAGAAGTTTCAGGCGTGAACATCATTCTGTGTTGCATTGGGTAGTAATTGCTTCTGAAATCGCTACTATAATTTTCTTTTATGTATTTATAGTAGTAATTGCTCATATCATTAGCATCTACAAGGAACGCCTTAAGCGGTTGTTTTGTTGTATCAAAGAATTTCATTAAATTGTGAGATTTCAAAAATTCTACCGTATATTTCATTTCTTTTGTTATCTGGAATGATACAGCTTCATTTGAAAAAATAAACCCTGGTGCTGTATTTGCTATTTCTTTAGTTCTGAATTGTAATAAACCATAGCTTTCTGTTGGTTTAAACCATTCGTTATAACTAAGTGAAGAAATATCTTTATAAATTGCTTCTTTAAGTTCCTTAATTTCTTTTTCACTCAATACGTCAGTTATTGAAGACCAGGTTGCATCTTTTGATACAGCATAAACGAATCCATCCATACTCGTAATAGTTCTTGACCAAAGAGTGTAACTCAGTTCGTTGTTATCATCTCTTTCGTTTAATAACATCGCTTTATATAAATCCTTAACTTCGGTAGTATCCCAAAGTTTTAAAATTTCTTCGGCATTGTTTTTACTGATTCGTTCATAAGTCCTTTCATATATTGAGCCATCTTTTAAATAATATGTGAATTTAATACCTTCTGTTGTTTCGCTGTTTTTATCTTCAATTAAAGATGAATGAATTTTAAGAATTTTTTCAAAATCTTCAATTTCTTCAAAACTTACAAATTCTCTGAAAACTGTGTTATGAACATCAAAGTAATCACTTGTACCCGTAACTTCAAAAATATTTTCAACTAAATCGTAAGGTGTAGATATACTGATTTCTTTAATTTCTTCAACTTTTGGTAAGTTTTTTTCGTAACCCAAACCACCACTTAAGCATAAAACAGAAGTTAATACGAGCGTTCCCGTTATTGCAGATATCGGTTTGATTTTTTCTTTTATATTAAGAATTTTTTGTGTGGTAATAATATTCATAAAAACTGAAAGTATTATAGCAAGAGCGAAAAATACCACTAATAAAATGTATGGGGCTTCCGGTGGTAAATTTACGAACGTTGAATTGTATCTGAAACGCATACTGACGTCGATTATGTTCGCAGTTGGGTTGAAATTTTCATATAAAATTTCTGTAATATAATAACTTGCTATAACCGGTAGAGAAATACCCGAAGTCACTGTAATTAATCTGCTAGTATTTATTTTTCCGCAGTTTTCAAATTTATAATTTTTCTCAAAATGCTTCTTGATTAAAAGTAAACCAACAACCGATAACATAATCCACACAACAGAGTGAATTAATCTGTTTACAGGTATCCGGAAAGGTGCGAAATATTGACCGAGATTTCCGTAAAAGTATAATTCTCTTATGGGGTCCAAAATTGAGATATTAATAAGATTATAAAAATCATCGAAAATGTACCCGCGTAAAAATGCAGTTGCAGTAAAGTTTGTTATAGCTATTACGCTATATGGTAATAAAATGAGCGAAACTCCACCTAAAATTGCTTCTGTTTTTCTTTTTGGGAGAATTGTTGCAGCTGTTCCACACATAAATCCCCAGAAGAGTGTTGTTAAACTTGCAAGTACGTCACCAATAAATACCATTACACCATTAAAGTCTAATGAAAGATATTTTAAATTAATTAACAGAGCAATTATTTTTATAACAACTACTATTGAAGTGAGTGCTATTAAAGGGTAAGTCAGTTTTTCGTTAAATAACTTGCTTCTCTTTTTTGGTTGCAATAAAACTGCTCTTGCGTGATTTTTGTTAAGTAAGAAAAAGAAGTTGAATACAGAAATTAAAGTTCCCGCAAGTAGCGTTATTAAAAAGTCAAAATCAAGATAACTTAAAGTTAAAGAAAGTGATGATGAATTTGCAATCCAAGTTGCTAAATTCTCACCATTATTAAGGAAAAATTGCCCGAGAACACTTATAGAAAATGCGAATGCGAAAATACATATAAAAATAATTGTCGGAAAAGAAGAAACGCTTAAATTTGCTAAATCTACGTTAATGTCAATTTCTTTTTTTAATATATTCTTTTTGTTTTTCATAATTACTCCACCGTTCAGATTTGGGGAAGAAAGCTTCCCCAAATCTAATTGAATTGTATTGCTTTTAAAATTTACTCTTCAGGAATAACAAAGCATTCATAGTTTTCCGTTTCGTATTCTACTATAAGGAGCTTACCTTTGCGACCTACGTAATACTTTTGGTGAGCTTCATCTATAAGCTTATACATTTCTTTTTCGTTCGTTATTTTTGTAACGGGTGCTTCTGTTGTAGGCGTTGTTGTGCTAAAGCCGAACAAAAGGTCAAACATTCTGTCTATGAGTGGGTTTGTGGTGTCTTCCTCCCAATATTCGGGGTCAAACGTCCAGATAACTGTTTCACCAATAGAGTAGCACGTTGTAAAGTAAGCACCGTGGCAGGTGAGCGAGCTGCTCATCTCCTCGTTGTTGTACCATTTTGTAATTTCTTCTAAATCTGCAAGGTAGCAGTGCTTTGGTAAATCAGCTTTTTCTGCGAATTCATCAAAGTAGCCTAACTCCTTTAATACTCTTACGGTGTTTGGTGTAGAGGATGTTACGGCAATTTCTATAGATTCGTCGTGTGAGTACCATTCGTAATATGCGTCTTCTGCATACTCCTCAACGCTCTCATCACTTTCATCTCCCCAGTCATCCCAGCCGTAAATGGTGTTATAGTAGCTGTCGGGGTAGGTAAAGCCAATTATGCCGTAAGATTTTTCAGGCTTAAACCATTCCTCTGCCGGGACTTGAGTCATATCTGCATAAATAGCAGATTTAAGCTTGTTAAAATCTTCTTTGCTTAAGCCGTCGCTTATTGTTGTTGAGGTGCCGTCCTTTCTTACAATACCAACTACAGGGTCATCCTCAAAGCGTAAGCATGAAATAGGCTTTTTTGTAAGGTCATAGCCGTAAATATCCTCGTAGTATTCTGAACTTACAGTGGTGCCGCTTATTGTGGTTCCTACGCTACCTCTTATTGGTATATATGGGTGAACACTTTCATCCATATGAAGGAACAGATTAGTAGGTGCATTGTCTACGTAGTAAGCCTTCTTTAAGCGAGAGGCTTCTTCTGACTCCCAAAGGCTCAGAACCTGTTCGCTTAATTCATCACTTGCAAGGAAATAGGTGCGGTAAACGTGGTCACCGTTTTTAAGCACGTAATCTAAGCAAAGCATTTCAGAGGTATCCTTGCTGCGGTAATCAAGCGCCGTTTGGTGAATATCTCTTATGAGCTTTATGTCGTTTTCGGTAGTGAGCACCATGCGTGCTGCATTGTTGTTATATTCAAAATCATTTGCCTCTGTGGTTGAGAAAAACTCGTTGAAATTAAAGCTGGAGGTTACGTTAACATATTCAATTTTCTCCATATCAGGAATTCTGTTGTAATAACCGAATCCGTTTGTAACAGAGAAAAGTGCTAAAACAGCAACTATGGAAACAGGTGCTAAAATAAGCTTAAGCTTTTCTTTTGTGAATCTTATGCTTGTTGTTAAAAGGCTGTTTATTAAGTAGCCTAAAACTATGGATGAAATTACAAAAATTAAAATTGTTGTAATCGGCTTGTAATAAAGCTGACCGTCGTATAAGTATCCCGATAAATCCTCAACCAGAGAAAATAACAGAATATCGGAAGCAACGTCGAATGATAATGCAATAGACGTTACAAAGGTCATTTTTCTGTTAATTGTTTTAAAGCCTATGCATTCTGCCTTGTAATTTTTTGTAAAATGTCTTTTAAGTAAAGAAAGCGCTGCTATGCACAAGCAAATCCATAAAAGAGCGCCTATACAAAGAATTTTTGTATTACTTGTATTAACAAAATAATCCTCACCAAAATAATGGGTGTACGAAATTGAGCTTAACATACCTAAAGGATTGAGCAATGAATAAAATTCAATTGCAACGTCAGTTCTTGCAACGCCCTCGGTGTATCCGTATAACAAAGCTGAAAAAATAGAATTAATGAGCGATATTACGGCTGAGGGGAATATTAACAATGCATAGCCGGAAACTATTGCCTCGGCAAGCTTACCGGTTAATAATGAGGTAGCAGTACTTACCGTAAAGCCTATAAAAATTGCAGTCAGACAAATTAAAAGGTCAACAAAGCTTTTTGAAAGAAGCTCAAAAGAAAAATTGCAATGAGCCCAATTTACTAAAAAAACTAAAAGCTTTGCAAAAATCGTAACAGCGCTTAAAACGGTAATAACCGGGATTACTTTTTTGTTAAAAATGCTTTTTCGCTTTTGCGCAAATAAAAGGGTAGTGTAGCCAAGCTCTTTTTTATTTGTGAATCTGAATTGCTTTATACCCAAAATAAAGGCAGCAATAAGCAGTATAACACTTTCAAAACCATTTGTTGAGAAGGCGTAGCTACCTACAGCCTCCGCCTTGTAAAGGTCGTACATGCTTCTAAAATTAAAATCGGGGTCAAGACCGTATATAGTTTCAAATATTAAAAGCGAGGCAAAAATCAACAATAATATTAAAGGTGCGCTTGTTGCACTGAAGTTCGCAAGGTCAAAGCGCTTTTGTTTATTTTTTTTCATAACTTTCTCTCCTTTCTATGTTTTATCTTCTGAAAATAGATTTAATTTTTTCTGTTTGATTTTGTGCCTCGGTTTCCTCTATGAAAACCTCTTCAAGCGTAAGTCTTTCGCTCTCAAGTGCTTCAACGTCCAAAGCCTTAAGCTTTTCGATTTCTGCATCTACGTCTCCGCAAACAGTAATAATTGCCGTGTTACCGCCGAATTTCAGGTTGTGGTAGTTAATACCGTTAAAGCTTTCGGGGGTAACGGGATTCTTAAAGGTTACAGTTACCCTGCGGAATTTATTGCTTATTTCTTCAATACCGCAATTAAGAATAACGCTTTTACCGTTTATAATTGCAACGTGGTCGCAAATATCAGCAACCTCCTGTAAATTATGCGAGGCAATAATTATAGATGCACCTGTTTCGTTTATGTACTCTAAAATAAGCTTTTTAAGAAGCTCTCTTTTGTGAGGGTCAAGTCCGTCAAAGGTTTCATCTATTAAAAGGTATTTAGGTTTAGCTGCAAATCCTATTGCTAACTGAGCCTGCTTTTTCATACCCTTTGAAAGGCTTTTTATGGAAAGCCTTGGTGAAATTCCGAATATTTCTAATACAGCGTTAAAAATATCAAAGCTAAAATCGGGGTACTGCTTTGAGTAATACCTTGCACTGCTTAATATAGTTGCTGTAGAAGGGAAAAACATATTGTCAGATATGTAAAAAAGACTTTTTCTTTCAACGTTGTTGTCAAAAGCGTCCTTACCATCCAGTAAAACTACACCGGAGGTAGCTTTAACAATGCCTGCACAAATGTTGAGCAGGGTAGTTTTACCGCTTCCGTTAAAGCCGGTAAGCGCAAAAACAGAGGTATCTGCTACTTCAATATCAATGTTTTCAATAGCAGTAAAATCGTCGTACTTTTTTGTAACAGATGCTATTTTAATCATTTTCAAAATCTCTCTTTCTATATATGTTTTCCGCGAGTGCCATTACGCTTTCTAAAGAAACTCCCCTTGCTTTAGAAGAAAGCAGCACACGCTTTAGTTCATTCTCTGCGTTTTCAATAATCAACTCGTTTTTAATGGCCTTTTCGCTCACAAAAACACCTTTTCCCGCAACAGAGTAGGTAACTCTTTCAGTTTCAAGCTCTTGAAAGGCTCTTTTTACCGTGTTTACGTTCAAATTAAGGTCAGAAGCAAGCTGCCTTATAGATGGTAGCTTATCATCAGGCTTCAATTCGCCTATATTTATTTGGTTTATAATCTGTTCCTTTATTTGCTCAAATATCGGAGTACGGCTTCTTGGGTCAATTATTATCATTCGCAACACCTCCCGTAAAGAAGAATTATAACTGTGCTATCACACATATTACAGTTTGAGTATATCACGCTGCTGTTTAATTGTCAAGCAGTAGTTTTTGCAGGCGGATTTTCTCACTTTTTGTGTGCGGTGATTCTTGCTTTTTTGTATGACGTTATGTTTTATCGGTAGAAACATAGTGTCGAAATATACCGACTTTATTCACAAGAAACCAAAACGCCGCAAGACCCTGTCAACATTGGCTTTGCGGGTGTTTCACCGAAATTTGATTTTATAAAAATAAAAAACAAAACACGTCAAAAATGATTCTTGAAATTTCGCTTTTGACGTGCTTTAAATAATGCTTTTAGTCTTTTATTAAAGCTTGCTTATTTCATCTAAGCTTTGCTGCCTTCTTTCCTGGAGTGCTTGTGTAATTTCCGCGTGCTTTTTGTTTGTGAGCTTGTAAAAAATCATAGGCACAACTGCAAGCAGGGAGAATATAGCAGGAAGAATCGCAAACAGATACATAAGGCTTGCTTTTGCTTCCATAGGCATAAGCTCGGGTGTTTCGGCAAATGCCTTGTAGCCAACAAAAATAAGAAATAAATTTGTTATATATGTCGTAAAATTACCAAGAATACGAGATAAAGTGTTTTTTAACGAGCTTACCGTAGCCTCGTTTCGTTCTCCGTGTCTGTATTCGCCGTAATCGTAAACCGACATTTGTATAAGTCCCGGTATTGTGTTGTAGAAACCGGTTGTCAGACCGTGTATAGCGTACCATATTACCACGCTCAAGAATATGTGCTCGGTTGGATGTGCTTCGTACGGATAAATGCTAAAAAACATAGCGAAATAACAAAAAGCCGTTCCGAGCTTCATGCCTATGTAAAGGTACTTGTCATCTATCCATTTGCGCACAATAGGCGCTAAAAATAAGGAAATACCGGTAGTTACAAGTGATGCAAGTGATGCAAACGAAAGAAGCGCGGCGTAGTTTCCGTCGTTGTAAATGTACTGGAATTCAAAAGGTGTGCCGCTAAAAAGTGTGAGCGTAAATTGCTCCGCTCTGAAGCAGGCAATGAAGGCATAGGTCATAAGACCGTAACCAACAGACATACCGTGTCCTAAAATTTCTGAAATCATGTAAAGAATAAGCGGCTTGTTTTTAATTATATGCCCGTAAACCTCGCGAAGCTTTGGTGCCTCTGCTTTTGGCGGCTCTGCAATTCTTTCCTTTGTTACAACTATATTCCATATAGCTAAGGGAATTGCTAAAAGCGTTACAACAGAATAGCTGTAAAAATATCTTTCCGCTTCAGAAACGTTTGGTAAAATAAAAGGTAAAAACGCTGCAATGTAAGTACCGCAAGCACCAACCGTTGAGCCTAATATACTTTCTATTGCTGCAATGTAGCCACGCTCCATATTATTTGTTGTGCGTCGCGCATTAAGTGCTGTTAAGGCTGCATTGTAAAAGGTGCTGAAGGCATCATTCAAAAAGTAAAGCAATACAAGGTAAACAACTTTGAAGGTATCGCCTGCCTCCGGGAAAAATGCCTTTATTGGCAGGGTTTGCAAAATTAAAATTAAGTTGCAGGGGATAATAAGCAAAATAAGCCAGGGCTTAAAACGACCCCAATTGCCGAAGGTTTTTCTGCTTTTGTCAAGAAAGCTTGAAACAATAACGTCGTTTGCAATATCCCAAAAGCCAAGTATAAATACAATTGTACTGTATGTAGCAAAAGCTTGCTCTGAGAGGCCTAAAAAAGTAGAGGCAACAAGTCCGCCAAAGAAACCGCTCATTGCAGTAGATACTTTGGAAATTGCCGTGCTCGAGGCAAACGCTACGTACTCCTTTTTAGTCAACCTTTCGTTAACGTCAGTTGCTAACGTGTTTTTAAATTTCTTCATAAGCCACCCACCTTTATACTCATTGTAACATAAAGGGTTTTGTTTTGCAATGATGTATCACCCAAGGAACACTTAGTAAAACACCTTTTGTCGGGTAGACAAAAGGTGTTTCATTTCTGCGAAAGAGCGACTAAAAGTAGTGTGAGTAGGGGTAAAAACGACCAAAAGTATTGTAAATCAGTTACTATTAATTTTACGGATCATTTTTTGTTGTGTACAATCGTTTATTGAGAAAATGTGATAATGACCAAGGCCGTATTCGATAGCTACAAAGAATACAGTTTGATTATCATTCTTAGCATAAAACACTTGACCAAAGCAAGGATCTACAGTTTGCTTTTTCCCAAATACAAAGACAGGAAATCTGTATTCTTCCCAAGGAGTTTGCATAATCTTCATATCGTTATAGCAAACATCTGAACCTAAGGGATAGAATCCAAAGTAATTAACTTTTACAAACACATTATCCCCCTTTTGCAACAATTATATCATTTTTCTGGAAGAACATCAAGGCGAAGCCTTGTATATCATCCGCAACTTGTTGCGGTATATCATCAACACGCAGTGTTGCATCTCATCAAGCCGCAGGGGAAATTATACACGGCTTTGCCGTGATGATATACCATCGCAAGGCGATGGATGATATACAGCCCCGTCGGGGCTGATGATATGCCAAGCCTGCGGCTTGGATAAAAAAAGAAGTAACTTTTGGTAGACAAAAGTTACTTCTTTTTTGGCGGAGAGCAAGGGATTCGAACCCTCGAAACGGTTTTGGCCGTTTACACGATTTCCAATCGTGCTCCTTCGACCAGCTCGGACAACTCTCCGTGTGTTCAATGCTTTGTTATTATACATAACTACAAGAAAAAAATCAAGAGCTATTTTAATAATTACCGCTGAAATGCGAAAAATATTTTTAAATGGTTACAACAGTTTTTAAAAAAGTTACTTTTTTATTACAAAGTAGCGTGTTTATTTGACAGTTTTCTCTATTTATAGTATTATATATAATTGGAATTATATGTATTATACGTGAAAGGGCATTTTACTATGGGTTTGTTCATTGACCTTGAGGGCTTAGACGGTTGTGGTAAAACAACCCAGACCGAGCTGTTGTGTAAAAGGTTTGAAAAAGAAAATATAAGCTATAAAAAAATTAAGCTTCCTGATTACGAAAGCGACTCAAGCATATTAGTGCGCAAATACCTTAACGGTGATTTTGGTAAAAATGCAAACGACGTTAATGCTTTTGCTGCATCGGTGCTTTTTGCGGCAGACCGTTTTGCCTCTTATACTGAAAAATGGAAAGAGGATTACCTTAACGGAACCTTGATTTTTTCTGACCGTTACACCCCTGCAAATGCTTTGTACCAAATGACAAAGCTTGAGCCGGAGGAATGGGATTCATATTTAGAATGGCTTTTCGATTTTGAATATAACAAAATAGGTATACCTGAGCCTACAATGGTTGTTTTTTTAGATATGCCCGTGGAGGTTTCTCAAAAGCTTATGACAAGCCGCTATAAGGGAGATGAATCTAAAAAAGACGTTCACGAATGTGACGTGGAATTTTTACATAAATGCAGAAACTCTGCATTATATGCCTGCAAAAAGTATGGCTGGAGGGTTATTTCCTGTGCTCAGAATAACGAGCCGCTTTCTATAGAGGAAATTAACGATAAAATATATAACGAAATTAAATCAATATTAAAATAGTATTAGGGAAAATTTTTATGCTGCAATTTCAAGATGTTTCAATTGAAGACCGAGAACGTATAGAAAATTATTTTGTTTTTTTGGAAGAGCCTTTTTGTGATTTTTCTTTCGGTAATTTATTTTCTTGGGCTGTAGTTGAAAATACTAAAATTTCTTTTTCGGATGATTTTTTGTTTATAAGGTTTTCTGACGATGAAAAGTTTTACTACACCTTTCCGTTAGGAAACGGAGAAATAAAAAATGCGATTAATTTAATTATTGAAGACGCAAAAATAAATAATAAAAAAATCCAATTTGTTTGTTTGAATAATTCACAAGCGAAAATATTAAAAAATATATTCGGTGAAAATATTAAAATAAACAAAAACAGAAACGCATACGATTACGTTTATTCGGTTGAAAAATTAGCATCACTTAAAGGCAGAAAGTATCACTCAAAAAAGAATCACTTTAACTCTTTTAAAAATAATTACGAATTTATTTTTGAAAAAATAAATGAAAAAAATATAAACGAGTGTTTACAGTTTGCAAACGAGTGGTACGCCGAAAGTCAAGTAACACCAATGCTTTTGCGTGAACAGAAGGTTATTAACAAAGCGTTCGAAAATTATTTTAAATTAAATTTATTTGGCGCATTAATTAAAATAAATAATAAGGTGGTTGCCTTTTGTGTGGGTGAAAAGCTATGCTCGGAAAATATGTTTTGCACCCACTTTGAAAAAGCAAGCAAAGATTTTCCTACGGCATACACAGCAATAAATAAATTATTCTCAGAATTTTTATTAAATGATTTTGAATATGTAAATAGGGAAGACGATGCAGGAATTGAAGGCTTAAGAAAAGCTAAATTATCTTATTATCCTGAATTTATTTTGGAAAAATATTATGCAGAATTTTAATTTTGAAACTCGTTTTCTTTTGGAACAAGATGCAAACCAAATCAAAAAAATATGGTTGGATAATTTTTCAGATGACGAAGAAAATACCGTTAATTATTTTTTGAAAAATGTGTTCAAAAATAAAAAAGGCGTGGGCGCATTTTTTAAAAAAAAGTTAATTGGCATGGTACTGTTTTTGAATGCAGAAATAATTTCAAAAAATAAAAAGTATAATGCAGTTTATTTTTATGCTGTATGTACAAGTGAGAAATACCGAAAAAAAGGTGTTATGAATTCACTTTTTAGCTTTGCAAAGGAAAATTTGAAAAAACAAGGCGTAAGCTTCTGCTTTTTAGTTCCTGAAAACGAAGAGCTTTTTAAAATATACGAAAAGCAGGATTTTCAAAACAGCATTTTCTATAAAGCAGAGCTTGTAACAAAAAACGAGCTTGATGCTAAAAATGCGGTATCGGTAAAATCGGATTTTTGCTATGATGATTACAAACGTCTTAAAGCGTGCGATTCAAAGAGGTATTCGTTGGTTATTTGGGAAGAGCCCGAGTTTAACTTTATTTTTAATAAAAACAGAAACGACGTTTCCTTTGTTTTTTTAGAAAACGGCTTTGCTGTTTATGAAAAGCAAGATAGCACAGCTTTAGTTTACGAGGTGTGTGGAAGCATATCGGATGTAATAAGCTGTATATTTTCAAAGGAAGCTGACACAGATGCCGTTACGTTAAGGGTATCGGCAGAAACTCAGGAAACAGCTTTTGGTATGACGTATAGCTTGTCAAAAAAATGTGAAGAGCTTAAGCCAATTTATTTTGGTCTACCGTATGGTTAATTTGATTATTAAGAAAGGGGTTTTTAGTGTGGTTTATGTTTTTCTTGCAGACGGCTTTGAAGAAATAGAGGCGTTAGCGCCTGTAGATTTTTTAAGGCGAGCAGGTATTACAGTTAAAACTGCGGCATTAAAAGAGAAAACGGCAACGGGTGCACACAGTATTATTGTTAATGCAGATATCAATGCAGATGAGGTATTGTTAAATAGTGAGCTTGAGGCTGTAATTCTCCCGGGCGGTATGCCGGGCTCACAAAATCTTAATGATGACAGCAGAGTGCAAAAAGCAATAGATTTTGCGCTTGAAAATAATAAATTGGTTTGCGCTATATGCGCAGCGCCCTTCATTCTTGGAAGAAAAGGTGTATTAAAAGGTAAAAAGGCTACCTGCTTCCCGGGCTTTGAGGAGGAGCTGCTTGGTGCAACGGTTCTGAACCAAGGTGTTGTTAAGGATGGCAACATTATTACCGCGCAGGGTGCAGGCGTTGCGTGGGAATTCGGTGAAAAAATAGCGGGTGAATTAGTCGGTGGCGACGTTTCACAGAAAATATTGTTGAATTTACAATGGAAAAAATAATAGATATTCGACCCATTAAAAAGCAGATGCGCTCTTCCTGCAAAGAAATGCGCCGCTCAATGGATAAAGCAATAAAGGCTAATTTGGACAGAAAAATACAAAATAAATTACTCAATTTGTTTTTAGTTCGTGAGGCTGACGTTGTATTAACCTACGTTTCAACAGATATTGAGGTTAAAACACTTGATTTTATTAACGCTCTTTTAGAGCAGGGTAAAACGGTTGCCGTACCAAAATGTCTTAATGATAAAGGTGATATGGACTTTTTCATAATTAAATCGTTAAACGATTTAGAAAGTGGCTTTTACGGGGTACAGGAGCCCGATGTACAAAAAAGTGAAAAGGTAGCGGTAACAGAAAAATCTGTTTGCATAGTGCCTGCATTTTTGTTTGATGAAAAGGGCTTTCGTTTAGGCTACGGAAAAGGCTATTACGACAGGTTTTTGTCCACCTTTCAGGGTAAAACAATAGGCATTTGTTACGATGAAAATATTCGCGATTCTTTAATGCACGGTAAATATGACAGACCTGTGGGGTTAATAGTTACCGAAAAAAGAATTGTCGATTTATTATAATATACTTATAAAAGGAGTTAAGTTATGGCTCGAGAATTTAACGATTACGAAGACCTTTTGAAGAACTTTGACGAAGCGCCTTCCGGAAGCGGTTCAAGAGACATTTACAGCAACAGCAAAGATGTAAATGCAGATTCGCGTCCCGACCTTCAAAGAAAAGGCTTTGTAACAGACGATTTAAAGCCTACACCAATTCGCTCAGGCTCTAACAGTAATGATATGTATTTTAACAAGCAGGAGCCGCCTACACCAAAAACAAAGGGTAAGGGTAACGAGGTGTTCAGAGCAGCAAAGGGCTATGTGCCAAAATCTAAAGCAGACCGTTATTTAGATGAGCTCGATAAGGAAGAAGCAAGAAAAAGAGCTCGTTTTGAAAAGAATAACGGAAAATCCTCTTACAAGGGTGAGGTTTATTTTTCAAATCCACCGCAAGAGATAAAAGAAGAGGCGGCGCGTCAGAGGCGCGGTGAGGCAGGAAAGTCGCCGTATGGCAAAAATGCAAAAAATGCAGGCGGCAAAAAGGCAGAAGCACCACCGGTAACACCAAAGCAAAGGCGTGAATTGGCTATGAAAAAGCGCAATAAGGAAAGAAAAGCACAAGGTCTTTTAATAATGAAGGAAAAAATGCAGAAGCTTGCAATTTACGTTGCGGTTGTTGCTGTGGTAAGTACGGTGCTTTGTATTTACGGGCTTCGCTGTATTGATGATATACTCGCAATAACCAAAACAGACTACGAGTGCGAGGTTACCATTTCTGCAGGTGCAACAGATAAAGAGGTTGTTGGAATCCTGAAGGACAACAAACTTATAAGAAACGAGCTTTTCTGTAATTTATTTGTTAAGTTTATAAATGGTAGCGGTGAATACGTTTCAGGTTCATATTCCCTTAATTCTGACTGGGGTCTTGAAAAAATGCTTTCAACCATGCAGGAAGGTAATAATTATTCTGAAACAATTACTTTGACCTTCCCTGAAGGCTACACAATAGACCAAATTGCTGAAAAACTTGAAGCAAACAAGGTTTGTACAGCGTCAAGCTTCATAAAAACAATGCAGTCGGTAGATTTTTCTGCAGAATACGCTTTCCTGGCAAATCAGGAAAATAAGGAGTTAAGATTCCGTGCACTTGAGGGATATATTTATCCTGATACTTATGAATTCTATATTGGTGAAAATGCATCGAGCGTAGTAAGAAGATTTTTAGATAACTTTGAATCTAAATGGACTGCAGAATATCAGAAAAAGGCAAAGGCATTGGGAATGTCTGTAGATGAGGTTGTTACTCTTGCTTCAATCATTCAGGCAGAGGCGGCAAACTCAGGGCAAATGAGAGATATCTCGTCTGTACTTCACAATCGTTTGGATAAGCCCGGCACCTTCCCTAAGCTTGAATGCGACTCAACTGAAAAGTATCTTATAGAAACAATAAAAGCGACGCTTACTTCATCCACAACAGATACGCAAAAGTATATTCAGTACCGCGATTTGTATGATACCTACAGTGATGATTGTAAGGGCCTTCCGGTTGGAGCCATTTGCAACCCGGGCGGTGCGGCAATAAGCGCTGCGCTTAATCCTACAGATACAAGCTATAACTACTTCCGTCACGACGTTAAGGGTAACGTTTATTACGCTGTAACGTTTAATGAGCATAATCAAAACGGCTACAAGGCAGCAGCAATAAAGAACGACGACTAATTATAAAAAGAGCTGTAAAAACTAAACGTTTTTACAGCTCTTTTATTATATGAATTCATTTATTATACTGTTAGAAAGTAAATAGCCCTTTTCGGTTAATGATATTCGCTCACCGTCGAATTCTACCAATCCTTGTTCTTTGAGCTGAGTAGCTTTAAGTCTAATAGAATCAAGGGATTTCGAGCCATACTTTTTTGCAAGGTCGGATAATTTCAACCCTTCCTTAAGACGGAGTCTCAGCATTATGTATTCTGCTAAGTCACCGCCATCACAGTCAAAAAGTGGTGCTTCTCCTGCTATAAAGGACTCTATATCACTTTTGAAGTAATATCTTTTACCGTTAATGAATGAGTGCGCCGCAGGACCTAACCCAACGTAATCCTCAAGCAGCCAGTATTTGTTGTTGTGCTTGCTTTCAAAGCCCGGAATGGCAAAATTAGATATTTCGTAGTGGCTGAAGCCGATATCATTTAAGTATTTGCCGGTGTATTCGTAAAACTCGCAAACCTCATCCTCATCCGGCAGGTTAAGCTTTTCTCTCATTTTGAAAAAAGGTGTGTTTTCCTCTATATTCAGAATATAGGCACTAACGTGCTTAACCTCGCAAAGCCTAATAAAATCAAGGGTTTCCTTAAGTGAATGGAGCGTTTGCTCAGGTATTCCGAGCATTATATCTAAAGAAATATTTGTGATTTCGTTTGCTTTTAATACGTTAATTATATCAAAAATACGTTGTTTGTTTGCTGCTCTTCCAAGCTTTTTGCGTTCAGCATCAACCGCAGATTGCATACCTAAGGAGACTCTGTTAACGCCGCAAGCCTTAAAATAGGGGATAAGCGCTTCTATGTCTGAATTGGGGTTGCATTCAACAGTTATTTCGGCATTTTCTGCAATATTGAAGCTTTCCTTTATTGCGGCAATAATATTGTAAAGCTCCTTACCGCTTAAAACAGAGGGCGTACCACCGCCAATATAAATAGTGTCAGCAATAAAGCTGCTTTTGTCAAAGCAGTCCTTAAGTCTATTGTTTGTTTTAATTTCATCAATTAACGAAGAAACGTAGCTTTGTTTGTACTCCTCACCCTTGCAAAACGAATAAAAGTCACAATACGGACATTTCGATTTACAAAAGGGAATATGAACGTAAATACCACCCACGAAAATCACCCAATGAAATTATACTATTGAAAAGGCTATTTTTCAATAATATTTTCCGCCTTTTCCTGCTTTCTTAACACAAATTTGTTTTTACAGCCTCCGAGCTCACGCTTACACCTATGCAAATGCAAACATTTTATTTTTTTGGCGCCGTTATAATAAGAGGTTTCGGAAAGGATTATATTCTTTCCTACAATGGCACAGTATTGTTCATAAGAAAAAGAATGTTTGTCCAAAAGTAACCAACCCTTCATAAAATATTACTACTAATAAGTATGCACGAAAAGTTGAAAAAATAACCGCATAAAGTAACTGAAAAGTGCATATATTTTAGTGGTGATTTTATGATGGTGCTCAACATCTTTTTTGTTGTATTGTTATTTATAACTTTGCTGATTTTTAAGTTTTCAAAGCATTTTTTTAAAGCGCTTTTCACAAGTGTAATAGGAGGCGTAGGAGCACTCTGTTCAGTGTGTGCTTTTTCATATTTTGTTCCTCTGACAATTGGAATTAACTGGTTAACGTTGTCTGTTTCTGCAATGTTTTCTGTACCGGGCGTAATAATGATTTTATTACTGAACACCTTCGTTTTATAACAAAAAGCCGTTGTTTTAATTAAAAACAATGGCTTTTTGTGCGTTTTTTGCTCATTTTTTAGCGTTTTTGTCTTTTTGGTGGGCAAAGACAAAATTGAATTTCTGATGCTGTTTTCTAGCTTTGGAGAGTTTTTTATGCTCCATTGTTTTCTTTGTGATAGAGTAAAGCCGATGAGTGAAAAACATATGTTGCGACATAAAAACAGCTGTGTACGGAATGCCTTTTTGCAGAAAAAACAGCTAAAAAAGCATGAGAAACGGTGGTCGAGAAATTTCGACCACCGTTGGTTCTTAGGTTATGTAGAATTCCAAGTCAAACATAGCGCTTTCACCGGCAATTTTTAAAGCTGCGTTTTCAGTGAAATTTGTGAGCATGTAGGTCTGCTCGCCGGAGTTTAAATCGAAATCGTGAACTATTTTTCCGTCTGCTACAACAACAAGTCTTGCGTTGCCGCTGGTAACGGTAAATTGAGTTACACGTATAGTGCAGGTCAGGTTTGGAGTGTTAAAGTCATAAACTGTTTCCGCACCGGAAAAAAGTGTGCCGTGGAAGGTGTGCTTTTTTGAGCCCTCCTGGTGATTTTCAACAATATCTCCGTCTATACCTTCGATAATGTCCTCATCCTCAAGCTTACAAAGAGAATAATCATCAGGCCCGTTTTTGTCCTTGATATCCACTTGAGGGCTTGCAGTCGGCAAAATTGCAAGCAAACCAACTAATAGCACAAGAAATACTATAATTGCTATCTTTGAATTTTTTATAAATTCAAGCATAAAACCATCCCCCTTTAGGAAAAACATATTTCTCCCTAATTTATTTTAGCATATTTCAAGTAAAAATTCAATATTTTCGTTTTCCTTGCAAAGCATTGTTTTTTTGTTTTTCTCTTAATAATGAAAATGGTAGTACTAAGATAAGGTGTTTGCGGTAATATAAAAAATATTACTATAGTAATGCTAAAAAAGACTTGACAATTAAATTTAATGGTAGTATAATAGCAAAGTCTTAGCGGGATTGTGTAACGGTAGCACGGCAGACTCTGACTCTGTTTGTTGGGGTTCGAATCCCTATCCCGCTGCCAGAAAAGAACCCACATTTGTCTGCGACAAGTGTGGGTTCTTTTCAACTAAATCCATCCTTTCGGACGGGATAAATCCCACCTAAGTGGGATGAAATCACTTCGTGATGAAATCCGACTTCGTCGGGAGTAGGACGGATTTAATTTCATCTGCGTCAGCAGATTTCATCCGAACAGAGTGAGGATTTCATCGCGCTTTGCGCGATTTCATTGAAAACCGTTGGAATCTGTGGTATAATATAAAAAACGAGGTGAGTTCAATGGCAGAAAATAAATTGGCGGATTTATCAACAGAATTTGCGATACAAATATTAAAGCTGACCGATAGCGTTAAAGGACATTATTCTTTATCTAATCAACTTGAACGCAGCGGTACAAGTATCGGTGCAAATATCCGTGAGGCAAAGTATGCGCACAGCCGTCCCGATTTTATTGCCAAGTTGCAGATTGCTTTAAAGGAATGCTATGAAACAGAATATTGGATTGAAATAGCACAAAAAGCAGGTATTATCACAGATGATGTTGCGAAGAATGCTTTGCATGATTGCGGTTCAATTCGCAGAATGCTCATTTCTTCCATAAACACTGCAAAGGAAAATATAAAATGATTTATCGCTTGATAAAGAATCTCGATGACGAAGATATACCAATTATCCTTTCGGCTTATAAGCAACCATCGATTTCGCAGTTTATTAGTATTGATGAGGAAAACTATTGGGAATACATAACGAGCAGCGATAACGTCTATTTTTATAAAATTTATAAGGATGACATTTTGGTATCCACTATACACCTCGAATCGGATAACTGTGTTTTGTATATGTCTGTGGTTGTTTTTCCAGAATATCAAAAGCAAGGAATTGCGACAACTATATTAAAGGATATTCAAGCAGGAAAAACTGGACTTGATTTTGATAAAATTCGAGTTTATATTGATGAGAAAAACACCGCCTCACTTAAATTGTTTGAAAGTGCTGGGTTTATATGCGTAAACAAAGACGAAGAACTTTTGGAATATGAGTATAGTAAAAGTTGAACACACTACTTTTACTTACTCTTACCTCATTTCTGCTCCGTTTGGTTACTTCTTTTTTTATCTAAGCCGCAGGCTTGGTATATCATCACGCTTTAGCGTGTATATCATCGCCGTAAGGCGTATATCATCACCGAAGGTGCATACTACAGTGGCTTGATGAGATACAACACTGCGTGTTAGTGATATACAATGCTTGGCATTGATGATATGCAACGGCAAGCCGTTGATTTATTTCTGAAAATGCGGTATAATGCGCTTTGAATAAGCTTTTTATATTCAGCATACTACATACCTGCCCATGGCGCAGCTGGATAACGCAGCAGATTCCGATTCTGAAGAACGGGGGTTCGAATCCCTCTGGGCGGGCCAAAAAACACGGCACTCTTGGTAGTGCCGTTGTTTTTTTGCTCGGATAGGAACACAGAGGGATTCGAACAAGGAGGGAGCAAACGGAGTTTGCGGAAGAAAACAGTCCGGTGGACTGTTT
>JAZNET010000015.1:0-32051 GCA_045588735.1 Acutalibacteraceae bacterium
GTTTGTTTTTCTGGCAATGGTACCGTCTATCATATCACTAAAACCGCAGATGAGATATGTGATATAAAAAGCTAAGGAAAAAGTAGGAAAGAACAGTAACAGAATACTGCCGATAATACGGCAACCGGTAATTATATTTGCAATATGTTTCGTCATTTGTTCACCTACAAATTTTTATTTGTTTAAACAATTATAACACACACCATTAAAACAAATCAACCTGAACGCATATCCTCAACGGTGCTAACCGTTGTATATCATCATTGCGAAAGCTTTTTGATACACGCTACGCGTGATGAGATACAACAACGGCTCTGCCGTTGTTGATGATATACAGTCCTGACGGACTGATGAGATACAAGGGCGACAAGTCGTCCTTGATGATATGCCATTGCTTTCGCAATGGATAAAAAAAGAACTAAGCTTTCGCTTAGTTCTTTTTTGGCTGTTACGAACAATTTAGATGCCAGTTTATTTTTTAGACACATTGGAATTTGTTACTTGATTTACAGTTTTCTGAGCAACGGAGTTCCTCTTACGCAAACTCCAATCTCGTACATCGCCTTGCTTTTGTATGGGTTATTAAACCCTATTGTTAAAGCATATTCAGGACCATCATTATCTAAAATAGTTTTCAGATATGAAATTTTGTGTTTTTTGTTCTTGTATTTGATTAGCATATTATCTTCTTCAAGTTGAACTACATAAGAAAGACATTTTAAGAAATATTCATATTTTCTCATAATCGCATCGCAATCAAGAGAATTATATTCATCTATCATCAAATCTAATTCATCAAATTTTGAATTAACTAATACTTCATATAATTGATTATTTGTCATTTGAATTGCACCTCTCCAAAATTCAAATTTACTGAGTTGATTATATCATAAATAAAGCCCCAAAAACAATAAAAACTTATAATTCCGTTTGCCCGTAAGTGCAACTTCGTTTTGTGTCCGCAAGCGGAATGAAGTTCGGGTGAAACCGAAATGAAGTTTGCAACTAAAGTTGCAAAATGATGTTGTGTCCTGCGGACACAAATAAAAAAGACAGCCTATTTGATATCTTGAATTAATAATATAATGAAATCGTGCGTTGCACGATGAAATCCGAAACAAGTTTCGGATGAAATATTTTTCTTGCGAAAAATGTGAAATAAAATTCGCCCTTAACATTTGCGAAGCAAATATTTCATACGCGTTAGCGTATTTCATCGCAAAGCGATTTCACTCGCCGAAAGGCGAATTTCATTGAAAAAAGACCTTGTCTTTTGACAAGGTCTTTTTTCTGGTGGGAGCGGGTGGATTCGAACCACCGAAGGCGGTGCCAACAGATTTACAGTCTGCCCCCTTTGGCCACTCGGGAACACTCCCATATTCAGTTTGCAAAAAAATGGAGCTGGTGGACGGACTCGAACCCCCGACCTGCTGATTACAAATCAGCTGCTCTACCAACTGAGCTACACCAGCACTTTAATGCTTGAACAATATAACACAAAACTTTCACGCTGTCAAGCACATTTTTTAATTTTTTTAAATTTTTTCACTTTCTCATTACAAACCGCATAAAATTCTCTTTGAATTCCTTATATTTGCGCTGAGACATATATGTTTCCACGGCTTCTGTTTCACTTTTTTGAAGCGTTACAACGCTCTTATCAAAGCTTACTACCCTTTGCAAATTCACTACTATACTGTTGTGCGAATAAATAAAGGTTGCCGGTCGGTTTATAAGCTCTACGCACTCGTTAAGCTTTTCCTTTACCTCTGTTTCACCCTTTATTGTAAACAACGTTGTACCGCCCGTTTTCTTCTCCATATAGAGAATATCGTTTGTGTTTATTACAACAAAGCCGTCGTTGCTTTTTAAGGTAAGCTTTTTGTTTGTTTTGTTATATTCCTCTACAGCTTCCTCTAAATTTCTGAAAAATCTGTTTCGGTCTATTGGCTTTGAAAGATACCTGAAAACCTGAATTTTCATAGCATAATCAAGGTAGTTTTCAAACGCGGTCAAAATTATTATACACACGGCAGGATTAATTTCCTTAAGCCTTTCAGAAAGCTCGATTCCGCTTATCCCCGGCATTTCCACGTCTACAATGGCTATGTCGTAGCTGTTTTTCTCCGTAAGAATAAAATCACCCGAAAGCCTTATATCCTTTTCAAACTTCACCTTATATTTTTCTTCAAACGCCTCTACAAGAAACTCTACTAAATCAACGTTTATCTTGCTGTCGTCACAAATAAGTAATTTCATCATTTATCCACTCTGTTTTCTAAAATACATCTTATAATTCCGTCTAAAAGCTGCAGCTCCTCTTTTGTGCAGAGTTTTAAATTGTCCTTTATGTTTTCAGGCACGTTATCCATTCTTATAACACCTAAAAGCAATAAATCCGGTGTAATATTAAGCTTCAGACAAATTTCCGAAAAAACCTCAAGACTCGGTATTGAATGTCCGTTTTCAATATTTGAAAGATAGTTATTCGAAATGCCGAGCATGCTTGACAGCTCGTTTTGCTTTAAGCCCAGCTCACGTCTGCGCTTTGAAACTCTTACACCTAATTCCTTAAAATCAATTTCCATAACCACACCCCACAAAAATATTATACACATCCCGTGCGATTTTTCAATATATCAAAACAAATACACTTTTAAATTATTTTTTTATTCACAAAATCTATTTTTGTTTCCCCTTTTTCTTGACTATTCCCATACTTATGTGTAAAATATATAGTTGGTTTATTTTTTATTTATTGTAAAATATAAAGGTGATTAAATGAGCGAGAAAATTATTAAAGTAAATAATCTTTCAAAGTCTTATGGCGACCATCTTGTTCTTAACGATATTTCTTTTTCCTTACCCAAGGGCGAGATTATAGGTCTTTTCGGACCTAACGGTTGCGGTAAATCTACACTTATGAAAATTCTGACAGGTCTTATTCACGACTACAAGGGCTCTGTTTTAATAAACGACAACACCCCCGGCTACAAAACAAAGGCTGTTACGGCTTATTTACCCGAGCAGACCTTCATTCACGATTGGATGAGAAACGTTGACGCCGTTGACTATTTCAACGACTTTTTCAAGGATTTTGATAAAAACAAGGCAATGGAAATGTTAAACCGTTTTTCATTACCCGAAAAGCAAAAATGCAAAACTATGTCTAAGGGTATGCAGGAAAAGCTCCTGCTTTCACTTACAATGGCAAGAAATGCAGAGCTTTACATTCTTGACGAGCCAATGGGCGGCGTTGACCCTGCTACAAGGGATTCCATTTTAAAATTCATTATGGAAAACTACACGGACAAATCCACAATGCTTATTTCCACACATCTTATAAACGATTTGCAATCCGTATTTACCCACGCACTGTTTTTGGGCGGCGGCAAGGTGCTGCTTAACAAATCTGCCGAAGAGGTAACAAAGGACGGCAAAACAATCGACGAGGTCTTTAAGGAGGTATTTTCAAATGTTTGGTAAGCTTCTTAAAAACGACCTTAAGGCACAGTGGTTTTCGGTTTCCGCAATTTATTTTTGTGCATTTATTGCCGCGGTTGCCTGTGAAATTGGTGCAAATGTTTCAGAAAACCCAAAAACCATTGTTCTTTGCGGCGGCGGCGTGTGTCTTGCACTTTTAGTAGCAAGTGTTACAACTCTTATTACCGTTGCGCTTATGTTCAACAACACCATGTTCGGAAGAGCAGGCTACTTGACCCTTACACTCCCCGTAAAAACCGGCTCCCTGCTTATTTCCAAAACAATTTCGGGTCTTATCTGGATTTTCACTATATATGCGCTTCTTATTGGCTCGCTTGTTTTGTGGTTTTACCAAATAAAGGTGCTTTTAGGCGACCAGATGACAGATACCATTGACAGTCTTTTAAATATTTTCGGTGCACCTACGGTTAAGACAATCACCTTAGGCGTAATAATTTTCTGCATTTTATTTGCTGCAATTATTTTGCTCACAGTTCAGTGTATGTACACCGCGCTCACACTTTCACAAATCAAGCCTGTAAGTAATTTCGGAAAATTCGGTACTATAATCTTATTTTTCGTTTTAATCGGCGGGCTGTTATCCGTAAGCGCTAAGGTTTCTGACCTGTTACCCTTCAACATTATTGTTTCTGAAACGGTTATCCGCTTCACCTCAAGCAACGAAATGACAGACGCCTCTATGTCCTACCGTCTTACCGGCGCATTGTTCAACGTGCTTGCGGCTATTGCGCTTCACTTCCCTATGAAGCTTTTAATTAACAAAAAAATCAATTTGAAATAAATCCCGAAAGGAATTTTTTATATGGATAATATGAACGGACTCAAAAGAACACATTACTGTTCCGCTCTTCGCAGCGAAAATATAGGAGAAGAGGTGACCGTTTGCGGTTGGGTTGCAAAACAACGCGACTTAGGCTCACTTATCTTCATTGACCTTCGTGACAGAACAGGTATTGTTCAATTGGCATTTGACGAAAACACCGAAAAGGAAATTTTCGAAAAAGCCTTTTCTGCAAGAAATGAATTTGTGCTTATGGCAAAGGGCGTTGTGAAGGAGCGTTCCTCCAAAAACCCCGACCTGCCTACGGGTGATATTGAAATTGACGTAAAGGACTTAAGAATTCTTTCAAAGAGCGAAACTCCTCCGTTTGATATAGTTGAAAACTGCAAAACGGGTGAAAACACTCGTCTTAAGCACCGTTATTTAGACTTAAGAAGACCTGACCTTCAAAGCAATATTTTATTCCGTCACAAGTTAACAAAAATCACACGTGACTATTTTGATGAAAACGGCTTTATTGAAATTGAAACTCCTATGCTCATAAAATCTACCCCCGAGGGTGCACGTGACTTTTTAGTTCCAAGCCGAATTCACAACGGCAGCTTCTATGCTTTGCCGCAGTCCCCGCAGCTTTACAAGCAGCTTTCAATGGTTGCAGGCTTTGACCGTTATATGCAGATTGCACGCTGCTTCCGTGATGAGGACTTAAGAGCAGACAGACAGCCTGAATTCACACAAATTGACCTTGAAATGTCTTTTGTGGATATGGAGGACGTGCTTGCTATTGGCGAGGGCTATATGCAAAGAGTATTCAAAGAAACTCTCGGTGTAGATATTCCCCTGCCTCTTCCAAGGCTTACCTATAAGGAAGCTATGGAGCGTTACGGTTCGGACAAGCCTGACACACGCTTCGATATGGAAATATTTGACCTTACTCAAGAGGTTAAGGATTGCGAATTTTCCGTGTTTACCTCAGCAATTTCAGGAGGCGGCTCCGTAAGAGGTATAACCGCTAAAAACGCTGTAAACGTTTATACTCGTAAAGAGGTTGACAAATTAACCGAATTCGTTAAAGGCATAGGCGCTAAGGGTCTTGCGTGGATTCGTCTTACAGATGACGGCATTGCATCCTCCTTTGCTAAATTTATGACTGAGGATGAAATGAGCGCAATCCTTAAAAAAGCAAACGCTGAAAAAGGCGACGTTGTATTTATTATTGCAGATACAAAGAACAACGCTGTTCTTTCTACCTTAGGCGCTGTGCGCTGCGAGGCAGCTAAAAAGCTGGATATTATAGGCGACGAGTTCAAGCTTTTATGGATTGTTGAATTCCCGTTCTTCGACTGGGATGAGGATGCACAGCAATTTGTTGCAATGCACCACCCCTTCACCGCTCCGCTTGATGAGTGCCTTCCTTACCTTGAAACAGATAAGGGTGCAGTAAGAGCAAAGGCATACGACCTTGTTCTTAACGGCATTGAGCTTTCTTCAGGCTCTATTCGTATTACAGACTCAGACCTTCAGGGCAGAATCTTTAAGCTCTTGGGTCTTTCACAAGAGGAAGCTCACCAAAAATTCGGCTACCTTCTTGATGCCTTTAAATTCGGTCCTCCACCACACGGCGGTATGGGCATTGGTCTTGACAGACTCGTTATGCAGCTTTTAAGAGCAGAAAGTCTTCGTGACGTAATTGCCTTCCCTAAGGTACAGAATGCTTCTGAGCCTATGACAGAGTGTCCTTCACCTGTAGACGGCGTTCAGCTCACAGAGCTCGGCATTCAGCTTTTACAGCTTGAAAACGAGGAATAATTACAAAATATATAAAAACACTTGAAAATACAACGACTTTAGTGTAAACTAATATATGTATGAAATAAATAATACAATTAAATTTTCGGAGGAAAAAACTTATGGTAACAGCAGGCGATTTTAAAAACGGTGTAACATTCGAAATGGATGGAAAGGTTTATTCTGTAATCGAATTCCAGCACGTTAAGCCGGGCAAGGGTGCAGCTTTCGTTCGTACCAAAATCAGAGACGTTATTAACGGCAGCGTTGTTGAAAAGACCTTCAGCCCTACTGACAAATATCCTACCGCTTTCATTGAGAGAAAGGAAATGGAATATTCTTACGAGGATGGCGGTCTTTACTACTTTATGGATCAGGAAACCTACGATATGGTTCCTGTTGACGCTTCAAACCTTAGCGATAATTTTAAGTTCGTTAAAGAAAACATGGTTTGTAAAATCCTTTCCTACAAGGGTAACGTTTTTGGTGTTGAGCCACCAACGTTCGTAACTCTTCAGGTTACACAAACAGACCCCGGCTTCAAGGGTGACACAGCTACTAACGCTACAAAGCCGGCTACACTTGAAACCGGTGCTGAAATTAAAGTTCCGCTCTTTATTGATGAAGGCGAAAGCATTAACATTGATACAAGAACAGGCGAATACCTTTCAAGAGCATAATTTAAATTTCTTATTTTATTAACAATAATAATTGTATGGAGGTTTTTACTATGACACTTACAGAAAAGGTTGCTTACCTTAAAGGCCTTGCAGAAGGCTTGAATCTTGATGAAAACGCAAAAGAGACAAAGCTTTTTAACGTTATGGTTGACATTCTTGAGGAAATGGCTCTCTCAATTAACGATATTGACGAGGACCTTGCAGCAGTTGAAGAGCTTGCAGACTGCCTTGATGCAGACCTCTGCGATTTAGAGGATATCATTTATGATGAGGAATGCGATTGCGATTGCGACTGTGACTGCTGCGACGACGATGACTGTGACTGCTGCTGCGGTGACGAACTTTACGCTATTGACTGCCCTTCCTGCGGTGAAGAAATTTACCTTGATGAAGAGGTTTTTGACGAAGGCTTCCTCGACTGCCCTGCATGCGGCGAAACCTTAGAGCTCGACTTTGTTCCTGAGGATTGCGACTGCGATTGCGACGACGAAGACTAATTTTCAATTTTTTTAAATTTATCCTTTACAAATGAAAACATTTGTGATAGAATAACACAGTCCTTTTGACACGGTGTTTGGAGTAAACTCAGCCTTGAGTGCTTCACCTACCTTATACTGAGTCAATTGGTAAAAATTAAATGAGGTGAAAAACATGACACAAGCAGAAAAACAAGCAATTATTAAAGAGTATGCTACTCACGAAGGAGACACAGGTTCTCCGGAGGTACAAATCGCTGTTCTCACAAAGAGAATTAACGATTTAAACGAGCATCTTAAAGAAAACCACAAGGACCATCACTCACGTCGCGGTCTTCTTAAAATGGTTGGTCACAGAAGAAACCTTCTTGCTTACCTTCAGAAGAACGACATTGAGCGTTACCGTTCAATTATTGCACGTCTTGGTCTTCGTAAATAATTGCCAACATCGGGGCAAACGGTTTTCCGTTTGTCCCGTTCGTAGTTTTTAAAAGTTAAAAAACAATGTAAAATCCCCGCTGTTTCAGGTATTAGCGATAAAGAAAAGTTTAAACAGCCTTCTGTTTTTTGAATTTTTCTTTGTTGCTAAACCTCATAAATCAGTGGGATAAAATAAAGAAAAGAGGTAAAAATTATGTTTAGTGAATTCAGAACATTCGAAACAGAAGTTGCAGGCAGAAAGCTTGTTATTGAAACAGGCAAAATGGCTCAGCTTGCAAACGGCTCTTGCCTTGTTCGTTACGGCGAAACAGAGGTTCTTTGTACTGCTACTATGGCTCCAAAGCCAAGAGAAGGCGTTGATTTCTTCCCACTTTCAGTTGACTTTGAGGAAAAGCTTTACTCAGTAGGCAGAATCCCCGGCTCCTTCGGCAGACGTGAGGGTAAGGCATCTGACAAGGCTGTGCTTACTTCCCGTGTAATTGACAGACCAATTCGTCCTCTCTTCCCTAAGGATATGAGAAACGACGTTTCTGTTGTTGCAACAGTTATGTCTGTTGATCTGGACTGCTCACCTGAAATTGCTGCTTTATGGGGCGTTTCTACAGCTATTGCTATTTCAGAAATTCCGTGGGACGGCCCTGTTTCAAGCGTTTCTCTCGGTCTTGTTGACGGTAAATACGTTATTAACCCAACCTTAGAGGAAAGAGCAAAAACAGAAATGACTGTTACGGTTGCTTCTACTGACTCTCTCGTTGCTATGATTGAGGCAGGTGCAAACGAAATCTCTAACGAGGTTATGTTTGACGGTATTATGTTTGCTCACGAAGAAAACAAAAAGGTTGTTGAATTCATAAAGAGCATCGTTAAGGAAATTGGTAAAGAGAAAATTGCATTCGAGTCAAACGACCCGTCTGAAGAGCTTTACGAAGCAATTAAGGCTTTTGCTATTGATGACGTTAAGGTTGCTCTTGACACAGACGACAAGAGAATCCGTGACGAAAGACTCCAACCAATTTACGACAGAGTTCACGAGGAATTTGATGAAAAATTCCCTGAGGAAGCAAACAAAATCGACGATTGTCTTTACAAGCTTCAAAAATTCATTGTTCGTCGTTGGCTTCTTGATGAAGGCAAGCGTGTAGACGGCAGAGGTATTGATGAAATTCGTCCTCTTAACGCTCAGGTTGACCTCCTTAACAGAGTTCACGGCTCAGGTATGTTCACACGCGGTCAGACTCAGGTGCTTTCTATTGCAACTCTCGGTACTGCACGTGATGCTCAGATTCTTGACGGTATCGACGAAGAGGTAGAAAAGAGATACATTCACCACTACAACTTCCCTTCATACTCAGTTGGTGAAACAAAACCTTCACGCGGCCCGGGCAGACGTGAAATTGGTCACGGTGCCTTAGCAGAGCGTTCACTCGTTCCTGTTATTCCGTCTGTTGAAGAATTCCCATACACAATTCGTGTTGTTTCTGAGGTTCTTTCTTCAAACGGCTCAACCTCACAGGGCTCAGTTTGCGGCTCTACACTTGCACTTATGGCTGCAGGTGTTCCGATTAAGGCTCCTGTTGCAGGTATTTCCTGCGGTCTTGTTTCTGAAGGCGACCGCTTCATGACAATGGTAGATATTCAAGGTCTTGAAGATTTCTTTGGCGATATGGACTTTAAGGTTGCAGGTACTAAGAAAGGTATTACTGCAATTCAAATGGACTTAAAGGTTCACGGTCTTACACCTGAAATCATTAAAGAGGCATTTGAAAAGACTTATAAAGCTCGTTGCTACATTCTTGATGAAATTATGCTTCCTTGCATTGCAGAGCCAAGAAAAGAGCTCTCTAAATATGCACCAAAGCTTCTTTCAACAAAAATTGACGTTGAAAAAATCGGTGACGTTATTGGTAAGCAAGGTAAGGTTATTCAAAAGATTTGTGCTGAATGCAACTGTAAGGTTGACGTTGAAGAGGACGGTACAGTTTACGTTACAGCTATTGATATTGAAGATGCACAACGCGCACTCGACATTATCCACACAATTGCAAACGACCCTGAGGTAGGCGCTATTTACAAGGGTGTTGTTACTCGCCTTATGGCTTTCGGTGCATTTGTTGAAATTGCTCCGGGTAAAGAAGGTCTTGTTCACATTTCAAAGCTCGACGTTAAGCGTGTTAACAAGGTTGAGGATTGTGTAAACGTTGGTGATGAGGTTATTGTTAAGGTTTCAGAAATTGATGACCAAGGCAGAATTAACCTTTCCCGCCGTGACGCTCTTATTGAGGTAGAGGGTCTTGTTCCTGAAAACGATATTGAGGAAGACAGACCAAGAAGAAGCTTCAACAGAGACAGACGTCCAAGAAGAGACTAATAACTAAAGAAATAGGACTGTAAAAGCTTTTCAGCTTTTACAGTCCTTAATTTTTATATTAAAAGGCTCCGTCTTTCAATGGAGCCTTTTTGTTTTTTATTTACCTAACTCAACTGTTTTTTCATAAGAACGGCTGACTGCGTTTATAATATCTGCTCTGAAGGAAGCGTTTTCCAAGGATAACACACCCTCAATTGTACTGCCGGAAGGACTGCAAACTGCATCCTTTAATTTACCCGGATGCTCCTTTGTGTCCACAATCATTTTAGCTGAGCCGAATACTGTTTCGGCTGCATACATCAAAGCCTTATCTCTTGGCAAGCCACACCTTACTCCACCGTCTGCCAAAGCATCTATAAACATAAATATAAACGCAGGTCCGCAGCCGGAAATTGCACTTGCAGCATCTATTCTTGCCTCATCTATTTTGTCGAGCATACCTGCTTTTTCAAGAATCTTAGTAAACTCCTCGTAATCCTCGTTTACAACAAATCTGTTGCCCGTGTAAAGAATCATACCTGCACCAACGGAAGCAGGAATGTTCGGCATAATTCTTATAATCGGATAATTGCCGCCACACATTTCTCTTAAGTCCTGAAGGTTTATGCCCGCAGCCATAGAAACTACCACAAAACGGTCGCTTCTTGAACGGAAAATAGCTGCTAATTCATCGCAAAGGCTTCTTAAAACCTGCGGCTTAACGCCTAAAAACACATAGTCGCAGCTCTTCGCAATTTCTTCAACCGAGGTAACGTTTACACCGTATTTTTCCGCAAAATCTGCAGCCTTTTTTTCATCTGCATCTGAAACGAACACGTACTGTCCGCCAACAGATTTTGATGCCGCAATAGCCAAAGATCCTCCCATATTACCGCAGCCTATAAAGCCTATCTTTTTTTCCATAACCTTAACCTCCTAACGAATTTGACCATTACCCTTTATTATATATTTATAGGTTGTAAGCTCCTCCAAGCCCATAGGACCTCTCGCGTGGAGCTTTTGTGTTGAAATACCCATTTCGCAGCCGAGTCCGAATTCACCGCCATCTGTAAAACGAGTAGAAACGTTAACGTAAACTGAAGAAGAATCCACACCGCTTACGAATATCTTTGCATTCTCCTCATTTCCAGTAACAATGGCCTCGCTGTGCATTGTTGAATGGCATGAAATATGCTCTACCGCCTCGTTCACGTCCTTTACAAGTCTTACAGCAAGAACGTAATCTAAAAATTCTGTATCAAAATCCTTTTCGCCTGCGTTTTTGCCATCAATAATTTTACTTGAATTTTCGCAAAGACGAAGCTCTACAGGATTTTCTTTTCTGTTTTCTACCAGTCTTTCTTTTACAAGAGGTAAAAATTCTTTTGCGATTTTTTCATTTACCAGCAAAACCTCTGCCGCATTACAAACGGAAGGTCTGCTCGTTTTCGCATTTTCAATAATATTAAGCGCTTTGGTAAAATCGGCATACTCATCAACGTAAACGTGACAAATGCCCGTACCTGTTTGTATGCATGGCACCTTTGCGTTTTCCGTAACAGCCTTTATGAGCCCTGCTCCGCCACGTGGAATAAGCAAATCCACAAAGCCAACTGCATTCATAAGCTCGTTTGCGCTTTCTCTTGTAGTGTCCTGCACAAGATTTATAAAGGTTTCGGGAAGACCGATTTTCTTTAAGCCCTTGCGCATTGCATTTACTATTGCATTTGCAGAGGTGAACGCCTCCTTACCGCCACGAAGCACGCACACGTTTCCGCTTTTTAATGAGAGCGCCGCCGCATCTGAGGTAACGTTTGGTCTGCTTTCGTAAATAATTGCAGTAACACCCATTGGTACTGTGGTTTTTTCTATTACAATGCCGTTAGGTCTTTCTACTCTGTTTAAAACTCTGCCAACAGGGTCAGGAAGCAAGGCAACCTCCCTTATGCCGTTTGCCATTTGCTCAACACGCTCTTTTGTAAGCGCTAATCTGTCGAGCATAACGTCAGAAATTGTGCCTCTTGCTTTTTCTAAGTCCTGCTTATTTGCCTCAAGAATATCTGCTGTATTCTCAATTAAAGCATTCGCCATTTCTGTAAGCGCATTGTTTTTTTCAGCTGTTGTAAGCGCTGCTAATTTAACTTTTGCTTTTTTAGCCTCTATTAAAATTTCTTTTGTTGTTATCATTTTTTACACCTGAATCTCGTACCGATTTTTTTGCCGTCCACAACATCATAAAGCACACTCGGATTTGAGCCGTTTGTAATAACCATTTCCGTACCCTTTTCTAGGCAAAGCTTTGCTGCATTCAGCTTTGTAGCCATCCCGCCTGTGCCAAGGGCTGAGCCCTTGCCGCCGCCTAACTGCTCTATTTGGGGCGTGATTTCCTCTACTACTGAAATAAGCTCTGCTTGCTTCTCCTTGTGCGGGTCTGCAGTGTAAAGACCATCTATATCTGAAAGCAGCACCAATAAATCTGCCCTCATGCTTACTGCAACTATTGCGCCTAAGGTGTCATTATCACCAACAGCAATTTCTTGTGTTGAAACAGTGTCGTTCTCGTTTATAATAGGCAACACGTTTAACTCAAGAAGTCTGTTCATTGTGTTCTGAATATTGTGGTAACGCTCGTCATCCTCTAAATCCAGCCCGGTAAGAAGAATTTGTGCAACCGTATGATTATACTCAGAAAAAAGCTTGTCGTAAGCATACATAAGCTCACACTGACCTACCGCCGCCGCTGCCTGCTTTGTAGGCATATCCTGAGGCTTTTCCTTTAAGGAAAGCTTGCCTACGCCCATTCCTATGGCACCGGAGGAAACAAGAATTATTTCGTGACCTGCATTTTTAAGGTCACTTAACACCTTGCAAAGCTCCTCTACGTGACGAATATTTATGTTACCTGTACTATGTGCTAAAGTGGACGTACCCACCTTTACTACTATTCTCATTCTGCTTGTTCCTCGTTTTCAGTACCGCTTTCGGTACGCTCTTTTAATTTTCCTGCTCTTGAAACTGCAAGGTCCTCCATCATTTGCTCGCGGACCTTTCCGTTTACGTTAAAGAACATAAGCGAAAGTCCCTTACACGTTCTGCCTATTGCAGGAGCTAAGGTAAACACAGTCCATATAGCTTTAAGCATTTTAGGATCGGTTTGCGGAATAACTACACCGTGTGAGTTAAGAAGCGGCTTATACTTTATAGCAGCAATAATAAAGCCGCTTAAAATTGAGGAAACGTTGTTGCCAACCAAGGTTATATAGCCCATTGCAGCACTCATCATACCCTCGTTACGGATACCCGTTTTCCACTCAACGTAGTCGTACATATCGCCGGTAAGAGCAGAGTTACAGTACCTTTGAACGCTGTTCATTGCGCCCGCTAAGGTAAGCTCTATAACAATTATAACTATATTTACAACTGAATTTTCTGTTGGTGAAAAACCTATTAAATACATCACCAAATAAACTATACCGCAATAAAGGTAGCTTAACACAGCAAGATTTTTAAGTCCCAGCTTTTTTGTCCATTTAGTAGCAAACGGCAAAACAAAGTAGCTCGGAAGACCTGTAAATATACCCGAAATTGCTGCATTTGAAAGCTTACCTGTACAGTTGAGCCAAAAGTAGTTTGAAACGTTCTGACCAACCGCTTTACCCATACCAAAGAAGTTTTTAATGAGTAAAACCCACATTGGTCTGCAGGAAGCAACCTGCTTTACAGATTTAAATACCGAGGTTTTATTCATCTCCTCACGGGAGGCAAGCGGCACGCGCTCCTTAAGCGTAAAGAAGCCGTATATTCTGAATATTATTACCATAGCAATGAACACTAAGGCACCGCCCAAATATATTGTTCTTGTAGGTATTGTTCTTGGCAGATAATCTACAAAAAACGGGAATAGTGACGGCAACCACACGCCTAATAAATCGGCATAGGTGTCGGTTGCTATGAGCTTATTTCTTTCATTTACGTTTGGGGTTAGGTTATAAAGTATTGCCGTGTACGCGGGAGAATAAAATGAATTGGAAATTGAGCCAATGTATTTTATAAAGAAAAACCACACAAAAAGCGCAACCTGAGAAAGTCCTTGCGGCAAAATCCAAGGAACCAGGTTTGCAAAAATCCAGAATGGTAAGGTAAGAACGAAGTATGGTCTTACTCTGCCCCAACGGGTACGGGTTCTGTCTAAAATAGGGCCTGAAATAGCATTATCGAAGGTATCCAGAATACTGCAGACCGAGTCTGCAAGGCTTAAGGTAACAGGACTTACCCCCTGGAACGTAGTATTATAGAAGAACATATTGTTGCCGGAGAAGGTTTCCCAGTTTTTGTCACCAAAGCCGGAGATTATGTAAGCAGCCATTTCTCTCGGACCTAAATATTCCTTTTCTTGCTGCTTGCGTTGTTTTTCAACGTCCTCCTGAGTAATTCGAGGATCTGTGTAGCTTGTTTCTGCCATTAGAGCTCACCGCCTTATTACTTTCATTTTAACATAAGCCTTATATACTTGTAAATCTATTATTTAAATTTCTGCAGCTCCCTTTTAAGTCTTGCAACAGGAAGGCCCACAACGTTAAAGTAGTCGCCCTCTATGCCCTTTACCAAAACGCCGCCTTTGCCTTGAATTCCGTAGCTTCCCGCCTTGTCGTAAGCCTCGCCGGAGGCTATATAGTCATATATTTCCTCATCTGTAAGCTCGTAAAAGGTAACGCGCGTTTCCTGGCTGAAGGTTGTTTCCCTTTCGCCCTTTATAATGGTAACACCCGTAAATACCGAGTGTGTGTTACCGCTTAAGGTGCGAAGCATTTTGTAGGCTGCCTCCTTTGAGTTGGGCTTGCCCAATACAACGTCGCCAAGGCAAACTATTGTATCAGCTGAAACAATTACGTCATCTGCAAATTGCTCCTTTACTGCTCTGCCCTTTATTTGTGACAGATATTCAGCAATTTCTTTGCCCTTCAAGCCTTCCTTTACAGTCTCATCACAGTCACAGGGATTAACTATTATGTCTTCAGTTATCAATTTAATAAGCTCCTGCCTTCTTGGTGATGCTGAAGCAAGTATAATTTTCATTTAATCCCCACCTTGTATGTTTTTCACCTTGTTTTTACAATTTTTTTGCATTCAAATTAACGAAATATACTTTTTAAGCGTATTAAGTCCCCACTCACACGCCATTCTCGGTTCCTCACAGCCTTCGAACTCCAGAGTTATAAAATAGTCGTAGCCTGCATTTTTAACCACCGAAAGGCATTGGAATACGGGCACGTTTCCGTGTCCTAAAATTGCACCTCTTAAATGTGTGCCACCACGAGTGGTGAAAAAGCCGTCTGTTGGGGCAATGTTGTCCCCACTTTTTATGTGAAAGTCCTTTGCGTGAATAAAGGACGCGTAATTTTTTAATTTACCGAATGCAACCACAGGGTTTTCATCTGCACAAAGAAAGTTGCCCATATCAAGCAGCAAACCGAAGTTACTGTTGTTAACACCCGTAACAATTTTTTCTACGCAGTCACTATCCTGGCAAAAATAGCCGTGATTTTCCATCATTGTGCGAATGTTTTTTGTTTTTGCATATTCTGTAACAGCCCTACAGCCCTTTATTATGCTTGGCAGAGCCTCGTTAAAACCGTTTGTTTTTGCAGCCTCATCACGAAAACCGCCCGTACAGTCGTGGCGCATGCCCGTTACACCCAAGGCTGCTGCTACGTCTACCTCATATTTAAGACGTTCAATTTCCTTTTCTAAATTGCCGTCACTGCCGTAAATAAAATCGGCACCGATTGAATATTGAACAGGAATAATGCCCTGCTCTTCACACTCTTTTTTCAGCTGTGCGGCATATTCCGGTTTATCCATACCGTCCGGTGTGTGAATCTCGGCAAATTCAATTCCATCGAAGCCTATTTCCTTTGCAATTCTAATAAGGTCCTTTTCCGTAACATTGTTTTTTCCTACAAGTCCGCTTAAGCTGTAAGTGCTTACTGAAAACCTCACCCTAATCAAACCTTTCCATATTTTTTGCATTGTTTTGCTTCCCATATAGTATTATTATATATGGGGAGGCGATAATTTGAAGATTGAAGCCATCGGAGAAGAAAAAATTCTTGTTGCTCTTTCCGACAAGGATTTGAATGAGCTTGACATAACGTATGACGAAATGGATTACTCAAACATTGAAACCCGACGTGTAATATGGACTATTTTAGACGAAGCAAAGCGTTCCTTAGGAAAGCCCATAGACACAGAAGGGAAAATATTAATTGAGGTAACACCCTCTGATGACGGCGGCTGTGTAATGTGCTTTACCACAATGCCCGCCACCGATTATAAATCGAAGAAAAAGCTGATTATGAAAAAAGAGGCAGAGCCTATTCTTTTTAAGGCAATGGATGAAAACGCTTTTTTGGACACCTTAAGCGCCTTAAAATGCACACCTGATGCCTATAAAAGCTTTGACCTTTTCAGCTTTAAGAACAGTATTTATTTTGTTATTTACCCAAAGCTTACAAGCACCGAAAGACTCACTTACATACTAAGTGATTTTGGTGACGTTTTCTTTGGCGAAGCTCAGCTTTTAAGCCGCATTACAGAGCACGGCAAAAAGCTTATTGTTTAAGAATGCTTATAGCTTCCGCTACGTCTTGCGACTTAAATATGTAGCTACCTGCAACTAATACGTTTGCACCCGCAGCCTTGCAAAGCGCTGCGGTTTTTTCATCTACACCGCCATCTACCTGTATATCCGTTGTTAAATTTTGCCTCTCAATTTCTTTTCTTAATTCAGAAATTTTCGGAAGCATATTTTCCATAAAGCTCTGACCGCCAAAGCCCGGTTCTACCGTCATAATAAGCACCATAGAAATATCCTTAAGATAAGGGAAAACAACGCTTACAGGTGTATTCGGCTTAACAACAAGTGCTGCTTTTTTGCCTGCACTTGTTATTTTTTTTATTGTTGTTGCTATGTCACTGTTGCTTTCAACGTGGAAGGATATTAAATCTGCACCCGCTTTAATAAAAGCATCAACGTAATCTATAGGATTACTAATCATAAGGTGACAGTCAAAAACCGCGTCTGTAACCCTTCTTATAGACTGCACCACGGGTACACCAATAGAAATATTAGGCACAAAATGCCCGTCCATTACGTCTATGTGAATATACTCCGCACCGCCTGAAACGACCTTTTTAATTTCACTTTCCAAATTTCCGTAATCTGCAGCAAGAATCGAAGGTGAAATTATAATTTTTTTATCACTCATAAAACAATTCCCTTCTCAGCAGAAATTTTCTTGGACACCTCTCTGTCACGTGCAATTTGCGCGCGAAGCTCATCAAGACCCGAAAACTTCATTTCCTCTCGAATTTTCTTTAAAAGCTGAACGCTTATTTGCTTGTCGTACAAATCGCCCTCGAAGCCAATAATATTTGTTTCGCTTCGTTCTTTAGAGGTACCCTCTATTGTCGGTCTTATGCCGACGTTTGTTACCGACGGATATTTTTTACCGTCTATTATTGAATAGGAAGCATAAACGCCGTATTGCGGCACAATAAAATCCTCCGTAAAGAATTGGTTTATTGTAGGTGAATCTATCGTTCTGCCGCGAGCATCCCCGTGAACAACAAGGAAATCGTAAGAAAATTCTCTTCCGAGCATTGCGTTTGCAGACTCAATATCTCCCTGCTTAATTAAGCTTCTTATTCTTGTAGAGGAAACCGGCTCGCCCTCGAACAAAACGGCATCACTCACAAAAAGCTCTATTCCCTGCTTTTCGCACAGTGCTCTTAAGCTTTCGGGGTTGCCCTTGGCATTAGCACCAAATCTGTAATTAAAGCCACAGGAAAGTGCTGTTGCGCCAAGCTGCTCCACTAATATTTTGTAAAAAAACTCTTCGTAAGAAAGTGACATTATTTCACTAAAGCTTACTGTAATTGGCTCTACAGACCAACTCTTGAGTAATTCATTCCTTTGATTTTTGGTTATAAGCTCACCCGGGCTTCTTTTGAAAAGCACCTTTTGCGGATGCTGGTCAAATAAAAGCACGGCACTTTTTCCCCCGGACAGCCTTGTTTTGTCAATTACCATTTTATGACCCGAATGAAAGCCGTCAAAAGTACCAAGCGCAACAGCTAAACCGTCTTTATTTTTCACCATAAATATCTCCTGATAGATATTTTATCTTTCTACGTATACTCTTTTAACTGCAAGGCTTTCACTTTCCGCCGAAGTCTCACCAAGACCTAAAAAAGCATTTTCGCAATACACTCTTACCAAGCCACAGGGCACCTCACCCTTAATTCGGCTTTTTAAAAGCTCACCACCGTTTTTGAAGCGGTTACCCTGAGCTGCTGTAACAGAAACAGATGGGTACAAAGAAAGCATTTTATCTACCGGAATAATTATTTTGCTAAGCTCATTATTATCTCTTAGCTGCTCTAATTCTTCCAGCGAAATGCATTCGTCCTCACTTATGCCGCAAGCAAAAACTCTGTTTAAAGAGGTCATTGCGGCACCCGTACCGAGGCAGTCGCCAATATCGCCTATAAGGGACCGTATATAAGTCCCTGCAGAGCACTCCGTATAAAGAGAAAACTCGTTTTCTGAAAGTGCTTCTATTTGCAGCTCAAATATTTCGCACTCACGCTCTTCTCTTTCAATTTCTATGCCCTGCCGCGCAAGCTCATAAAGCCTTACGCCATCCTTTTTAAGTGCAGAATACATAGGCGGCACTTGCTTTATTTTACCCTTGAATTGCGGTAAAAGCTCTGCAACCTGACCGGGAGAAGCTGTTTTTTTGCTTTCCTCAAGCACAGCTCCCCATATATCAAGCGTATCTGTTTTAATACCGAGCCTGAAAGTGGCTCTGTACGCTTTTTTGTGTGTAGGCAAAAGCTCTATAAACCTTGTTGCGCCGCCTAATGCAACGGGCAAAACACCTGTTGCATTCGGATCAAGCGTACCTGTATGACCGCACTTTTTTTCACCCGTAATGCCTCTTACACGCTTTACGGCTAAAAAAGAGGTCATATTTTCACTCTTTTTTAACGGAATTATACCAGTCATATCAATAACCTAATTTTGCAGCAATTGCAGATAATATCTTCTTCTTTGCTGTTTCGTAATCCTCTTTTACCTCGCAGCCTGCTGCGCCTGCATGACCGCCGCCGCCTAACTCTGCACAAATTGCAGAAGCGTCTATGTCACCCTCTGTTCTGACAGAAATGCCAAAAGAGCCGTTTTGTTTTTCTTTAATAACAGCGCCTACCAAAACGCCCTCTATCTGGCGCGGTAATGCCGTTATAGGGTAGCACTCGTGCTCGTTAGAGCCGCTTTCCTCGTACATTTTTTGTGTTATTGTAATAATGGCGCATTTGTCGTCAAAATGATACTCAAGCGTTTTTCTCGCCAATAAATCGAGCTTTAAAAAGCTTTTTGATTTTGTTTCGAACATAACCTTGTTTATCATTTTTGTATTAACGCCAATTTCAACAAGCTCTGCAACTGCTCTGAAGGTTTTTGCGTTTGTATTCTGATAACGGAAGCAGCCGGTATCTGTCGAAATACCCGTATAAAGACAATTTGCAATATACTCATCAATTTCGACACCTAATTTTTTAATAACCTTAAAAATTATTTCGCAGGCTGCTGCTCTGTTTTGTAAAAGAAGCTTTTCGGCAAAGCAAGCGTTAGACATATGATGGTCTATGCAAAGTTGTACTTTGCTGCCGTATTCCTCTGCCAAATCACCTAAAAGATGCACGTCTGCAACATCTACTGCTATAACGTAAGGATTTTCGCCAACGTCATCATTCACAAAGCCCTCGTACATATACGAAAAATCGTTAGTTATTTCATCACTGCACTTAAAGGCTCTTTTTTTACCGAGCTTTTTAAGTGCAGCCATCAGCGCAAACGCACTGCCTAAGGTATCGCCGTCAGGGTGTTCGTGTGATAACACAAGAAAATTGTCATTTTCTTTTAAAAGCTGTACACATTCTTTAATGTCAACTGTCATTTTTCGACATCCTTTCGAGCCACTAAAAAATCATTGGTCATCCACTAAATCTTCTAATTTTTTTGCAATACTCATACCGTATTCGATAGAGTCGTCGGCAATAAATTTAAGCTCAGGTGCTTTTCTTAAGCGGAGTCTTTTGCCAACCTCTCTGCGAATAAGTCCCGAGGCGTTAGTTAAAGCTTTAACCGCCTGCTTTGCAACATCCATGCCCTCAATAGCACTTACGTAAACCTTTACGTAGGAAAGGTCCCCCGTAACCTCTGCTCTTGAGACGCTTATAAGATGCTCTGCAATTCTCGGGTCCTTGAGTTCTCTTATAACTGCAGCAAGCTCTCTTTTAATATCCTCTGCTGCACGGTCTTGTTTATATGTGCTCATTTTAAATTCGCCTTTCGTAGATTAGTCCTTATACTCTTCAACGATATAAGCCTCTAAAATGTCGCCTTCCTTAATATCATTGAATCTCTCAAGTCCAATACCACATTCGTAGCCGGTAGCAACCTCTTTAACGTCGTCCTTAAATCTTCTTAAGGATGCGATTTCGTCCTCAGAAATAACAATACCGTCACGAACAACACGGATTTTTGAGTTTCTTGTAATTTTACCGTCAATAACATAAGAGCCGGCAATCATACCTGAAGAAGAAAGCTTAAATACACTTCTTACCTCTGCCTTACCCATTTCTACGTCTCTGTACTTAGGTGCAAGCATACCCTTAATAGCTGCTTCGATTTCCTCAATACAATCGTAAATAACTCTGTACATTCTCATTTCAACGCCGTCACGCTCTGCGTTTGCAACAGCAACAGCATCAGGACGTACGTTAAAGCCGACGATAATAGCGTTTGATGCATTTGCAAGCATAACGTCTGATTCGTTAACCGCACCAACGCCGCCGTGAATAACCCTTACTCTTACCTCATCGTTTGAAAGCTTTTCAAGGCTCTGACGAACAGCCTCTACCGAGCCTTGTACGTCTGCCTTAACAATAACGTTAAGGTCCTTAAGGTCACCAACGTTAATTGAATCGAAGAGTGTATCAAGAGTAACCTTCTGGAATGACTTGAATTGCTCCTCTTTATTGTGCTGCTTTCTTTGTTCAACAAGCTCTCTTGCTAACTTTTCATCAGATACGCAGTCGAATTGGTCACCGCCTGTAGGTACCTCTGCAAGACCGGTGATTTCTACCGGTACGGAAGGACCTGCCTCGTTTACCTTTCTGCCCTTATCATCTGTCATAACACGGACTCTACCAACCGCAGTACCTGCAACTATAATGTCACCTGTTTTAACAGTACCGTTCTGAACAAGTAAAGAAGCAACCGGGCCGCGACCCTTGTCGAGTCTTGCCTCAATAACAATACCCTTACCTGCTCTGTTAGGGTTAGCCTTTAACTCCTTCATTTCTGCTACGAGAAGAACAGATTCAAGAAGCTTATCTATATTCATTCTTGCCTTTGCAGAAACAGGAACGCAAATAACGTCACCGCCCCATTCCTCAGGAATGAGCTCGTGCTCTGTTAACTGCTGCATAATTCTGTCAGGAGAAACGTCAGGCTTATCCATTTTGTTAATAGCAACAACAACGCTTACACCCGCTGCCTTTGCGTGGTTAATAGCCTCTATGGTCTGCGGCATAATACCGTCGTCTGCAGCAACAACTAAAATTGCAATATCTGTTGCCATAGCACCACGAGCACGCATTGCTGTAAACGCTGCGTGGCCGGGGGTGTCAAGGAAGGTAATGTCCTGACCGTTAAGGTTTACTCTGTAAGCACCAATATGCTGTGTAATACCGCCTGCCTCTGTTTCTGTAACAGACGTATTTCTTATAGCGTCAAGAAGAGAGGTCTTACCGTGGTCAACGTGACCCATAACAACTACAACAGGGCTTCTTGGAAGAAGGTCCTTTTCGTCGTCCTTACTATCGTCAATAATTCTGTCCTCAATAGTAACAACAACCTCTTTTTTAACCTTTGCGCCAAGCTCTGTAGCAACAATTTCTGCTGTATCGTAGTCAATTATTTCGTTAACAGAAGCCATTACGCCAAAGCTGAAGAGCTTTTTAATAACCTCTGCCGCTGTTCTTTTAAGCAATGCAGCAAGGTCACCTACGCTGATTTCCTCAGGAACTGTAATAACAAGAGTTTTCTTTGCTCTTTCTGCTTCAATTCTCTTAAGTCTTTCTGCCTCAGTTTCCTTTTTGCCGGAACGCATACCCTGCTTTCTGTACTGCTGGCTTTTTTGCTTTAATTTTTGCTTTGTAGCATTGTTGTCGTTCATTGAGTGTGCAGGAGCAATGTTTTCATACTTTTCATTGTATTTTTCAAGCTCAACGTTGTTTGCACGAGTATCAATGCTGACTCTTTCGCCCTTTGTTCTTGCTTGCATAGGGCCGTCATTTTTATTCTTTTCCTTTTTCTTGAAAGGATTAAGGTTAGGCTCTTGTGAAGGCTTTTTCTCCTCTGCCTTTTTAGGTGCAGCTTTTGCTTTTTCTTCCTTCTTTTCTGCAGGCTTTGCTTCCTTAGCCGGCTTTGCAGGAGCCTGCTTTTCATTTGACTTAGCTTCAGGCTTTTTCTCCTCTGCCTTTTTAGGTGCAGCCTTCGCCTTTTCTTCCTTCTTTTCTGCAGGCTTCTTTTCCGCCTTCTTCTCTACAGGCTTTTGCATTGCAAAATATGCGTCAAAGCTTTCCACCTGATTTTCCTGTGTTAAAACCTCAAATATAATATCAAGCTCTTTGTTTTCAAGAGCAGCCTGTGTTTTCTTTGGCTCATCAAAAAATCTCAAAAGAAGGTCTGTAATATCTTTTGAAGCCTTGCCGAAGTCCTTAGCGACTTCGTTAATTTTGTATTTACCTACCATATTATACCTCCCTGAACATGGTTTCTAATTTTTCTTTAAATGATTTGTCGGTAACCGAAAATACTGCAGCCTTTTTTCCTATTCCGAGAGAATAGTCCTGCATTGAAAAAGCGCTTTCTACTACGGGAATGCTTCTGTTGCCGTAGGTAGCAGCATGCTTGATTTCGTTTTTAAGTCTTTCTGAGGCATCACTTGCAAGAATTAAAAGCTCCGACCTGTCCTTAACTATGCTTTCAATAACACTGTCGTGACCTATTGCGAGCTTACCCGCTCTTCTTGCAAGGCCTAAAAAGCCCATTATTTGTTTCATTTCCATTACTGTAAAAGTTCCTTTAACATTTGGTTGTAAACATCCTCAGAAATTTGCATACTGAAGGATTTTTCAAGCCTTTTGCTTTTTTGTGCCTTTAAAAAACATTCCTTGCTATGGCAAATATATGCACCTCTGCCGGATTTTTTACCGGTTAAATCTACGCTAACCTCATCCTGCGGACTTTTAACCACTCTTATGAGTTCTTTTTTCGGCTTCATTTCGCCACAGCCAATACATTTTCTTAAAGGGATTTTCTTTTCTGCCATTTCAGTCACCCAAACAGCCTTTCAATTTATAAATTACTGATTTTGCGGTACGTAAAAACCACTTTCAGGTTTAATATCTATCTTCCAGCCAGTAAGTCTTGCTGCAAGACGAACGTTTTGACCCTTATTACCAATAGCAAGAGAAAGCTGTGTGTCAGGCACTGTAACGTGACAAGCCTTTTCCTGAGCTTCATCTATTTCTACGCTGATAACGTCTGCCGGTGCCAATGCTGCTGCAATGAATTTTGCAGGGTCATCGTTGTAAACAACAACGTCAATTTTCTCACCGCCGAGTGCTTCAACAATAGTAGCAACTCTTGCACCCTTTGCACCTATGCAAGCACCTATCGGGTCAACGTTTTCATCCTTTGAGAATACTGCGATTTTTGTTCTTGAACCCGCCTCACGGGAAACAGATTTAATTTCAACAAGGCCCTCGTAAATCTCAGGAACCTCTGTTTCAAAAAGACGCTTTACAAGGTTTGGATGAGTTCTTGAAATCATAACCTTAGGACCCTTTTCGGTATCTCTTACGTCTACAATATAAACCTTAACTAACTGGCCATCCGTAAACTCTTCGCCGGGTACCTGCTCACCCTTTGGAAGAATTGCAATCGATTTACCGATTTCAAGAGTAACTGTACCTGTTTTAGGGTCTATTCTCTGAACTTTACCTGTTACTAACTCCTGCTGCTTGCTTTGGAACTCTTTTAAAACAAGTCCGCGCTCTGCATCGCGAATACCTTGACGGATAACGTTCTTTGCTGTTTGTGCTGCAATTCTGCCGAACTGCTTTGTTTCAAGAACAACCTCTACAACGTCGCCAACAAGCGCCTTCTTTTTCCATTTAACAGCATCCTCAAGGCAGATTTCAGTATTTTCATCCTGTACCTCTTCAACAACTGTTTTCTTTAAATAAACGCGAAGCTCGTTCTCTTCAGGCTTACAATCACAGAAAACAACGTCTGCGCCGCCGTAATCTTTTCTTACAGAGGTAACAATTGCTGTGCAAATTTTTTCAAGTAAAAAGTCTGCGGGAATACCCTTTTCCTTTTCGAGAGCAAAAACTGCTTCAAAAAACTCTTTGTTTTGTGTTGATTTTTTTCTTGGTGCCATTTTTCCAATCAATCCTTTCAAATGTATATGAAAAATTTTATAAACTAAAGTTACATATTGAAATCGTCTAATTTCACAAAAGCGATTTCCTTCTTTTCTGCGGTCATTTCTATTTCATCCTCTAACAAAATAGTAACCGCACCGTTTTCAAAGCCTGTAAGAATTCCGTTGAATTCTCTTTTGCCGTCACACGGACGAATAAGCCTTAAAATAACCTTTTCACCCATAGCGTAATCATAATGAAAATCTCTTGTGAGCTTTCTTTCAATTCCGGGTGAAGAAACCTGTAAATTGTACTGACGGTCTATTAAGTCAGCATCGTCAAGGGGCTTATCTATGGCATGGCTCATATTGACGCAGTCGTCAATGCCGACGCCCTCCTCCTTATCGATTATAATTCTCAGGTAATAGTTTGCGCCTTCTTTTTCAAAGCAAACGTCCCAAAGAATTAAACCTAATTCATCTGCATAGGGCTTAACTAAATCCCAAACAAGTGCAACCGTGTTTTTTGCCATTTACAACACCTCTTTACATTTCGTTACAAATAAATGTGAGAGCAGGTTTTCCTGCTCTCACTCCTTGTTTGTATTCGTACAAACGAATTATAACACACATTATTTCAATTTGCAATAGTTTTATGCTATTTTTTATCTTATTACTATTACAGCAGCCTACTCAATCAAGCTCAAAAAGCTGCAATCCTCTAAGTCTTTTTGCTTCTTCTCTTGCCAAATATTGTAAATCGTCAACAGAAGCCTTTTTCCTTTCACTTAACTCTTCATCACTTATTTTCATTGTGGGGATTATATCCCCTTAATAAACAAGATTATAACCCCCATAATAAAACGTGTCAAGGGGGTTATAGAATGATTGTTTTTGATAATCTTTGGAAAACCATGAAGGAAAAAGGCTTTTCTACTTATACGCTTCGTGAAAAATGCGGTATCGACAGTAAAACAATTCGTCGACTTAAAGCCAATGAAAACATAGAAACCAAAACCCTAAATAAAATTTGCGAAGCTTTGGATTGCGCCTTAGAGGATATTGCAGAATATAAAAAATAACAAAACATCCTATCATTTTTACATCAACTAAAAATGATAGGATGAATTTTTTAGTAAGTCGCAAGAACTTGCACAAAACGAATCACTGAACTCCGTATTTACGTTTTTTACGTTCTGTTCTTCTTTTAATAGCCTCTTTTTCAGCCTTTTCCTTTGCTCTTTTTTTCTTTTCGGCTGCTTTTTGTCTTAACAAGAGATTTATTCTGAAAAGAACAATTGTACCGCCAACAACCTGAACAACGTCACATTTTGTTGCCTCTGCAATTTTTGCAGCTATCTCCTTTGGCGGCTCAGGTGAGGTTTCTAAGTGAACCTTTATTTTGAAAAGCTCGCGTGTGTTGAAGGTGTCCTCCACTTGTGCAATTACCGCTTCGGTAACACCCTCCTTACCTATTTGAAAAATAGGGTCCAGACCGTTTGCTTCTGCTCTTAACTGAGCGCGTTGTTTACTGTTTAACATTTGTTTACCTCGTTATTTTAATTCTTAAAAAGTGATTTTTTTATTTTAAAGTGACCACTTTGCTCCTTCGGGTGTGTCAAGAATTTTTACACCCTTTGCAGTTAATTCGTCACGAATTCTGTCTGCCTCTGCCCAGTTTTTATTTTTCTTTGCCTCGGCACGGAGAGCTAATTGCTCCTCAACGTATTTGCTGAATTCGTCGTCAACTGCTACTGAAGAAGCCTCTTCCTTTTTATCTTCCTTTAATTTTTTCGCTTCTTCTAAAAGACTTAAAGATAAAACCTTATCAAAATCGCTGAGTAATGCTAATTTTGTTTTATCATTTGTTTTTGCTTTTAATACGTCATAAAGAACTGTAACGCCTAATGATGTATTTATATCATTATCAAGAGCTGATTTAAATTTTTCTGTTAATTCTTTAACCGCAGCCTCGTCAATTACATCTGCCTCATTCTCTTTTAATGCGGCAATTTTTGCAATAAGCTTATTAAAAGCGCCTTGCGCATTATCTAAATTTTCGTAGCTGAATACAAGTGACTTTCTGTAATGTGACTGAAGGCAGAAAAATCTGTATGCCAACGGGTTGTAGCCTTTTTCCTCAAGTAATGAAACGGTTAAAAATTCACCCGTAGATTTACTCATTTTACCGCTGTTTGTGTTAAGGTGAAGCACGTGGAACCAGAAATTACACCACTTGTGACCTATATATGCCTCACTTTGTGCAATCTCGTTAGTGTGGTGCGGGAAGGCATTATCTATACCACCGCAGTGAATATCAAGACGCTCACCTAAGTGCTTTAAGCTTATAGCAGAGCATTCAATGTGCCAGCCCGGGTAGCCAACGCCCCAGGGTGAATCCCATTTTAAAGCCTGCTCCTCAAACTTTGATTTTGTAAACCACAAAACAAAGTCATTTTTATTTCTTTTATTGTTATCCTCTTCAACGCCGTCACGCACGCCTACCATAAGCTCCTCGCTGTCGTGCTTGTTGAATACGTAATATTCGTCTAATTTAGAGGTGTCAAAATAAACGTTACCGCCTGCAAGGTATGCAAAGCCTTTTTCCAAAAGACCCTCTACCATAGAAATGAATTCTGCAATACAGTTTGTTGCAGGCTCAACAACCTCAGGCTTTTTAATATTGAGCTTTTTGCAGTCCTCAAAGAATGCATCTGTGTAAAAGCGTGCAATATCCATAACAGATTTATTTTCTCTCTTTGCACCCTTTACCATTTTATCCTCACCGGTGTCGGCATCTGAAGAAAGGTGACCCACGTCGGTAATATTCATTACTCTTTTTACGTCGTAGCCCGAGTATACAAGATATTTTTCAAGTATATCCTCCATAATGTAGCTGCGAAGGTTACCTATATGTGCAAAGTGATACACCGTAGGACCGCAGGTGTACATAGTCACCTTACCGGGCTCATTTGTAAAAAAATCTTCTTTTTTGTGTGAAAGTGAATTATAAAGCTTCATTTTACCCTCCAAAGCAGAATAGGTTTATTTTGAAAAATCGATAATTTTCATAGATTGCTTCACGTAAATTACGCCGGAAATTACGCAGAGCACGGCAGTAATTCCCAAAAGCACGTTAGAAACAAGCTCTAACGGGAAAGCTTCTGGCAGCACTTTTATTTCGTAAAGCTCGCCCATTATCATAATTAAAATTGAGAAAACCATTTGAGAAACGGTTTTCAGCTTTCCGTAGAAATTTGCAGGAATAACAACCCCCTGTGCTGTTGCTACAAGTCTGAAGGAGGTTATTGTAAATTCTCTTAACAATACTATCATAATAATCCAGATATTGCAAAGACCGAATTGCATAAACGCAAGAAGCGCCGCTGTAGTAAGAATTTTATCTGCAACGGGGTCGGCAAGCTGACCGAATACCGTTACAATATTATTTTTTCTTGCAATTTTTCCGTCAAGAAAATCGGTAATTGCAGCAATTGCAAAAAGAACTAAGCCTATTAAGTAGTGGTGCTCTATAGGTGCTATAAACAGTGCTAAGAATATTGGTGTTAAAATTATTCTTATTACTGTAAGTTTGTTAGGTAAATTCATACTCATACTGCTTCTCCTATAAGGGAATATTCATCCTTATCAAAAATCTCAACAGGAACAATTTCACCAATTTCTATTTCGTAGCCGGAGGTAAATATAATGTTGTTATCTATTTCCGGCGCATCCATATAAGTTCTGCCAAAATAGCTGTCTGTATAGGTATCGTAGCCGTCAACAATTACATCGAAGGTTTTACCCATAAGCTTTTCAAGATTCTCCTCGTTCACCCTGTATTGCTGCTCCATAATAATTTCTGCTCTGTCTGAAGCAACCTGCTTTTCTACCTGCTCAGGTAAATCGTAAGCAGGGGTATTTTCCTCTCTTGAGTAAGCAAAGCAGCCTACTCTGTCGAGCTTCATTTCGTTCACAAATTCTGAAAGAGCTGTAAAATCCTCCTCGGTTTCACCGGGGAAGCCTGTAATAAAGGTTGTTCTTATAACAACACCTTCAATTTTTTCTCTTAATTTATTAACTAATGCGGTCAAGCTTTCACGGTCACCCGGTCTGTTCATAGCTTTAAGAATTTTGCCGCTTACGTGCTGCATTGGCATATCTATATAATTACAAACCTTTGAGTTTCTGTTAATTGCGGAAATCAACTCGTCTGTAATCCTTTCGGGGTAACAGTAAAGAAGCTTAATCCACTCAAGACCTTCTATTTTATTAAGCTCATCTAAAAGCTGAGGCAGCCTTACCTCGCCGTATAAATCCTCACCGTAGCGGGTAGTATCCTGTGCTACAAGAATTAACTCCTTTACACCCTTTTCACAAAGTGCCTTTGCCTCGTCTATTACGTCCTCCATAGCTCTGCTTCTGAATTTACCGCGTATAGACGGAATTGCACAGTATGAGCAGCAGTTAGAGCAACCGTCCGCTATTCTTAAATATGCAAAATACTCAGGTGTTGTGAGAATTCTGCCGCCCTCAAGAGGCATTTTTTCCTTTTCGGGGAAGCTTGAGCATTTTTCGCCTGCTAAAACGGTGTCACAGACTGAAACAATATCATCATTTGCGCCAACACCTATTACGGCGTCAACCTCGGGAATTTCTTCAAAAACCTCATCTGCATAGCGCTGCGCAAGACAGCCCGTTACAACTATACATCTTAAAGAGCCATCCTCTTTATAATCTACCATTTCTAAAATACTGTCTATTGACTCTTTTTTAGAGTCCTCAATAAATGCACAGGTGTTAACTATAACTACGTCTGCCTTATCTGCCTCGTCTACTAAAAGATAACCTGCATCAACAAGCTTTTTGAGCATAATTTCTGCATCCACCTGGTTTTTAGGACAGCCAAGACTAATCATTCCAACTGTTTTTGACATTTCAGTCACCTCGTATAATTTTATTCATCTGCAACGTCAATTTCGCACTCTGAAAATGCCGATTTTATATCTCTGTACGAATAGCCCATTCTTTGCAATTTGTTTACAAAACGGCGTTTTGATTTTTCATCCTTAAAGCCGCCGCTGTATTTTTTGCTTAACATTTCTATAATACGCTGAATTGGCTCATTGTCAAGACTTTTAAGCACATTTTCTGCAATTTCTCTGTCAATTCCCTTAAGCTTAAGCTCCATAGAAATGCGTTTTAAGTCGAATTTTTTTACGTTATAAAGATAGTCGGAATAAGCAATAGCAAACTCCTCGTCGTTAAGGTAGCCAAAATACAAAAGCCGTTCAATTGCCCGTTCGGCAGCCATGTCCCCGTATTTTTGCTTCAGCTTAAACTGAAGCTCCTTTTTTGAGTAGGCGCGCCTCGTTAAATAATCGAGTCCCTTCTCATAAGCAAGGCGAAAGCCTGCCTCCTCTTTCAAGGAAGCAAGCTCTTCTTCTGTTATTTCTTCGCCGTCGCGAAAGCCATTCTGATGCCAATAATCATCATACACGGTAAGTGTATACCGGTCATCTATGTAAACGTGTATTTTGTTGCCGTTACCGGCCTTCGATTTAATAATCATTATCAGTCATCCACTGCAATATCTATTTTAGCTCTTGCCTTATCCTTTGTAACCGGCTCACTTGCAGGAGCAGGTGCTGCAGCACGCGCAACAGGATTTTTTGCAGACATTATTTCCTTTAATTTTTCACGAACCTGAGCCTCTATATCTGCAGCAAACTCAGGTGTCGAGCGGATGTATTCCTTAACGTTGTCTCTACCCTGACCGAGTCTTTCCTCACCGTAGTAGAACCAAGCGCCGCTTTTTCTTATAATTTCCATTTTAACGGCAAGGTCGAGAATTTCGCCATCCTTAGAAATGCCCTGGCCGTACATAATGTCAAACTCTGCCTCTTTAAACGGTGGTGAAACCTTATTCTTAACAATTTTTGCTCTTGTACGGGAGCCTATAAACTCATTGCCCGCACCCTTTAATTGCTCAATTTTTCTAACGTCAATACGAATTGAGGAATAGAACTTTAACGCTCTGCCGCCGGTTGTAACCTCAGGGTTGCCGTACATAACGCCAACCTTCTCGCGAAGCTGGTTAATGAAAATAATAACAGTATTTGACTTTGCAACCGCACCTGTTAATTTTCTTAATGCCTGTGACATAAGACGTGCGTGAAGACCCACGTGAGAGTCACCCATTTCGCCCTCAATTTCTGCCTTGGGAACAAGAGCTGCAACAGAGTCAACAACAATAACGTCGAGAGCGCCCGAACGAGCAAGATGCTCTGTAATTTCAAGTGCCTGCTCACCGTCATCCGGCTGAGAAACCAAAAGAGAGTCAATATCTACACCCAATGCAGCTGCATAAACAGGGTCAAGTGCGTGCTCTGCATCAATAAATGCAGCGTCACCGCCCAATTTTTGCGCCTCTGCAACAACGTGGAGTGCAAGGGTTGTTTTACCTGAGCTTTCAGGACCGTAAATTTCAATAATTCTGCCCCTTGGAAGGCCGCCTATGCCTGTTGCAACGTCAAGAGAAATGGAACCTGTTGAAATTGCTTCAACGTTCATAGATGCGTTTTCACCCAAACGCATAATAGCACCCTTACCGAAGCTTTTTTCTATTTGACCTAACGCCATTTCGAGTGCTTTGCTTTTGTTCTCTGATTTTTCTGCCATTTTTATTCTCCTTATGTATGTGAATTTGAATTTTTTACCTGTATTTTCGCACAAATGTTCGGTCTGTGAAATCATTATAAACGAAAAAATTGAAAAAATCAAGCAATTTTAGAAAAATATTTAAGAAAAATATATCTTTTCTTGTGCTAAAATGCAAAAAATACGAAAATAGGCAAAAAAAGTCTTGCATTCCTACAACAAAGATGTTATTATACTTGCGTTGCCTTGTGTTATAAGGCTAATTATCCAAAATTTTTAGAAGGAGGTGCAGCTCAATGGCAAAATGCGAATTTTGTGGTAAAGACGTTGCTTTCGGCATTAAGGTTTCTCACTCACACAGACGTTCAAACAGAACCTGGAAGCCAAATGTTAAAAGAGTTAAAGCAGTTGTTAACGGTTCTCCACGCAGAGTATATGCTTGCACACGCTGCTTGCGCTCCGGTAAGGTTACACGTGCTGTTTAATTCTTACTGTTAATTAAAAAAGCAATAAGCATGAAGTATAGCCACGAAGCTTCGGTTTCGTGGCTTTGCTTTTTAAGGTGACAAGAATAATCCGAACTTGCCTCAAACCGGCATATTTCGGTACTTTTCACCCAATTTATTCTTGCAAGGCGACAGCCTTGCGGCACCTAAATTGAGCAAAAATCCCTCGAAATCTCCTCGCCTTGAGGTCGGAGATTTTAAAAAGTGAGGATTTTTGGTCAATCAAGGCACAAAACGCAGTTAATCCTTTCGGATTAACGAGTATTTTAACGAAGAGTGAGCAAAATATCCGCCTTTTTAAAAC